>JBHPEY010000009.1:0-49751 GCA_042576705.1 Nanobdellota archaeon
TGAAACGCTTTTTTAACATGTCTTGTTTTCTTTCTTGATATGAACCAGATAAAGAAGATATACTCTGCACTTTATTCTGCATACGGTCCGCAGGGATGGTGGCCGCACCCCTCAGGGTTCTGTGATGAGTAACACTTAAAAGCGAAACATTGTTATATTTATATTGTAATATTATATGTCATATGGGTGGCCATTATGTGTATATACTGTTATCTGTGGTTCTTATCAGCTTGTTCTCTGCTTTTGTCATTGCGCCTCCGGCATTATTTACCTGTGATGGGATAGATGCGGATTCTGTTGATCCGCTTGCTTGTAATGGTCACGGAGTTTGTACTGACACAGATGACTGCACCTGTGATGATGGGTGGGAAGGAACATTCTGTGGGGATGTGATAGTAGAGTCAGTAACCTGTGATGGGATAGCTGCTGGTGAAGATATTGTATGTAATGGTCACGGAGTCTGTACTGACACAGATGTCTGCACCTGTTATGATGGGTGGGAAGGAACATTCTGTGGGGATGTGATAGTAGAGCCAGTAACCTGTTATGGGATAGAGGAAGGTTCTGTTGATCCGCTTGTCTGTAATGGTAATGGAGATTGTGTTGCAGAAGATAATTGTTACTGTGATGAGGGATGGACTGGAGATACATGCGAATTAGTGTATCCATTAAAATGCTTTGGAAGCGAGGCGGACAGTGCATGTTCAGGAGATGGAGAATGTGTTGAGGAAGATGCCTGTTTTTGTGATGCTGGATTCTATGGTTCTGTCTGTCAAAAGTCTGGAACAGTAACATGTGATGGAGTTCAAAGCCACAATAAAGATGTATGTTCAGGAAATGGTGTTTGTGTAGGACAAGACACCTGCGAATGTTTTGATTTATTCGAAGGTGAGTATTGTGAGGAAGAAATCACTCCAGTCTGCTCAGATGCTGAAAATGGGCTTCCTTGTTCAGGAAACGGAGAATGTATTGGGGATAATGTCTGTAAATGTGAACCTCGATACGTAGATTCCGCCATTCAAGGAGATTGCTCTTTAGAACTGTGGAATTGTTATGGTGGACAATTGCATACTGATACGAACCCTTCATCCGGTTGTATCAACGGAATATGTATTGCACAAGATACATGTAATTGCGATGAAGACTGGGGTGCAAGAATATGTGATGTTTTTTTGCCTTTAACCATGTATTGTGATGGTATATTGAGTAATAATCCGTTAGTCTGCAGTGGAAGAGGGAAATGTACATCTAGTGGTTGTGAATGTTATGATAGTGAATTTTCTGGATCTTCCTGTCAAAATGTAGTAGAATGCAATGGAATAGATGCATTGGCAGAGGGTGTCTGTTCAGGCCATGGTGCTTGCTTAATTACTGGCGACTGTCATTGTGATGATGGATGGGAAGGACTAGATTGTGCAGAAGAACAAATAACTTGTTTTGGATCAGATGCGTCTGATCCTTCTGTATGTTCTGGAAATGGCAACTGTAATGCTTTAGATACTTGTGAATGTAATGCGGGATATAGTGGAGATAATTGTAGTAGTTCTTCTGTTCTTGAAAAGTGGTTCTGCAATGGTGTTTTATTTACTGATTGTTCAGCCTGCAGTGGCAGTGACAATGGTTATTGCGCATTTGGTGGTAATTGTGTCTGTAAGGCAGGATATGAGGGGACGAATTGTGAAACTGTAATAAACACAGAACATCAATGTTTCGGCAAATACGCTTCTGATCCAGCTGCATGTAATGGTGGCACTTGCACCAGTACAGACAAATGTACTTGTCCTGCTGGATTTACTGGTGCTGAGTGCACTGAACCAGTTGACTGCAGCGGTATCGGGGGTTGTGTATATGGAATATGTGTTGGTGAAAACGTATGTCAGTGTACTCTTGGATTCCTGGGACTGAAATGTGACGGTTGGGCGACTTGTTTCGACGAACCGAGTTATTCCTCTGCTTCTTGTGCTGATGGAGATTGTGTCGCTGAAGATACATGTGTATGCGATGACTATCATTATGGTCTTGACTGTTCAACTCCCTACTATTGCTATGGGGTGCATGCGGAGTCAGCTCTGGTTTGCAGTGGCCAGGGAGATTGCGCAGCTAATGATGATTGTGTCTGTGATTATGGTTGGGAAGGAGACACCTGTAACTGGAACAAAAAAGAGTGTGAGGGTGTGATGGCTACTAATGATGATGTCTGTAACACGCGCGGAGTCTGTAAAGATGATGGAACTGAGACGTGGAAGTGTTTTTGTGATCCTGGCTATGATGGTGTAGATTGTGATCATCCAAATATTTGTGGTGGCCAAGAAGAGCCCCTGGCATGTAACGGCGATAAGGGGATTTGTGTGAAGGATAATGTCTGTGAATGTGTGTTCCCTTATACTGGATCTCTATGCGAAGATTTTGTTTATTGTGACGGGGTAATTGCTACTGATTATGATAATGTCTGTTCTGGATTTGGTCAATGTATGAAAACTGGTCTTTGTTCATGTGATGATGAACATACGGGTGTAGCTTGTTCTGAAAAAATACAATGTCTTGGTAAATATTATGATGATCCTGATGTATGCGGAGGTGTTCAGATATGCACAAAAGATGGATGTGCTCCTGATCCTAATAACGGGTCTTGTGATCCTTCTGTAGATTCTGATGGAGATGGTTATGATAATGATGTAGATTGCGATGATACTGATGATAGTATCTATCCAGGTGCAGTTGAAATTGCGGGTGATGAAATTGATCAAAATTGTGATGGTCTTGAAACATGTTACTTAGATGCTGATGATGACGGATATAGGCCTGATATTAGTTCAACAGTGGCCAGTGCAGATCTGGATTGTATTGATCCAGGAGAAGCTGTAAGTTCAGACCCGACTACTGACTGCAATGATGGTGATGGAACTATTAATCCAGTTGCAGATGAAGTCTGGTATAATGGTGTTGATAATGATTGTGATGGATCAAATGATTATGATCAGGATGAGGATGGTTATGTAGGTGCTGCTTATGATGGGATGGCAGGAGGAACAGCACCTAATACAGACGATTGTAATGATAATGCTTCTTCTATCAACCCTGGTGCTGTTGAGATTGTCGACAATGGAATTGATGATAATTGCGATGGAAATGAATCATGCTACTTGGACGCGGATGATGATGGTTATAGGCCTGATACAACTTCAACAGTGGCCAGTGCTGATCTGGATTGTATTGATCCAGGAGAAGCGGTGAGTTCAGACCCGACTACAGACTGCAATGACAATAATCCTGCAGCATATCCAAATGCGACCGAGGTCTGCGATCATGTAGATAATGATTGCAATCGAGAAGTCGATGAAAATGTAACGACCACTTACTATCTGGATTTTGATGGAGATGGGTTTGGAGACATAAACAGTACAATCCAGGACTGCTCTTTACCATTGAATTACACCTTAAACAATACAGACTGCAATGACAATAGTTCTGCAGTATGTCCTAATGCGACCGAGGTCTGCGGCAATGGGATTGACGAGGATTGTGATGGGGTAGATACCACTTGTCCGCCTTCTGGTGGCGGTGGCGGTGGTGGCGGAGGTAGCTACACCTGGCCTGAAGAAGAGGAAGAAGAACCTGACACACCACCAGTGAATCCAGCAATGCAGTTTGTATTGCCTCCATCAAGCCGTGGAAGGGGTGCGGTTGAATCTACAACAGGTGATGCGATTGAGTCCACAACAGGTGGTGTGATTGAAGAATCACCTCCTACTGAGGAACCTTCAGAGCCTCCAAAGAAGCCAGTCCGGAGAAGCGTCGGTCAAGTGATCGGTAAAGCATATGATGTTCCAGAAGGTCGGGACCGTAGCTGGTGGGCAGGGTTGGTCGGGCTGTTATTGCTGGGACTGCTTGGATGGATGGTGTATTACTACAAGAAGAATGGTCCTTCTGCTTAAGGTGGGTGTCTGCGATGTTGGATGATTCTTTCGGTCTAGGAAAATGAACAAAATCGCTCGTATATATGAGATCCTGCTTGCTGAATATGGTGAGCAGGGATGGTGGCCGCTTACTCCCCGAGGTTCTACTCGGACAGAGCATCATTCTGGTCGGCCTAAAAGTGATGTGCATCGGTTTGAGATTATGTTGGGAGCGATCCTTACGCAGAACACTGCGTGGACAAATGTCGAGAAGGCGCTGGAGCAGCTTCAGGTTGCCGGGCTTGTTGATATGAAGAAGATGCGGCGCGCGCGGCAGCCAAAGGTCGCTGGGTTGGTGCGCAGTGCTGGTTATTTCAACCAGAAGTCTGAGAGGCTGATACTGCTTGCAAGGTTTCTTGATTCTTCAGGGATGGGTGCGCTTTCTAAGAAGGATGCTAAGACTTTGCGGGAGATCTTTCTGGGTGTGAAGGGGGTGGGTCCTGAGACTGCGGATTCTATTGTGCTTTATGCTTTTGAGAAGCCTAGTTTTGTGATTGATGCTTATACCAAGCGTGTCTTTTCCAGGATTGGGTTGTGTGATGTTGGTGTTGATTATCATGCTTTGCAGAAGATGTTTGAGGATGCTTTGGTTTGTGATGTTGAGGTGTTCAAGGAATATCATGCGCTTATTGTGGAGTTGGCTAAGCAGCACTGCAAGACAAAGCCTGTGTGTGAAGGGTGTCCTGTTTCTAAGGTCTGTGAAAAGGTGTTTTAGGTTTCTGGGATTGCTGAATTAATTTCTACACAAGTAGCAAAGTCAAGGTCGCCGCTGCCCCGTTTGCGAAGCGCCTTCCAGTAAATTCATAAAGGCCGCCGGGGGGATGTCCCTTACGGGGACGGCGGCCTTATAGAGTAATACATTAAGCGCTTCGCCTGGCAGCGCACGGAGGTTTTTTCTGAGCGAAGCGAAGGAAAAATCGTAGCAGGCCTTGATTTTGCGTCCCAATGAAGTAAAATTCTTATCCTGTCGCCTTTAGTGTGAGATATTAGAGCGACGACTTAAGGTAAAATGAACGATATAGAGGGAATGGCCTACGGCCAGAACTTTAGTCAGACAGTCTCAGTTCCTGACTTCGTGGTGCGGCTCTTCTGACATCGTGGTACCCAGAAGCTTGGCTCGTGGTGCCTTATTTCCACTCTCAGCAAGCGGAAGATTTAAATACCCTAATATTTAAATACTATACAATATTCAGCTTAGAGTGTAGTAAGGACAGCGAATTCGCTGTACATCAACTAAATGAGGTAGTATATGGACCTGTCAACAGTAGTTGCGGTAGTGGTAGTAATAGTTTTAGGTATCTTTCTCATGAAAATGCTCGGCAAGGTGATGTCATTTGCATTCAGCGTAGCAGGCATAGTAGTTGTGGTGTGGCTTGTGATAGCCGGCCTGCGTTATCTTGATGAGCAGAGTGTGCGGGACAAGATACTGGATTCGAACAACCTGTTCCTGCTGGAGGAGGATGGCAACCTGTTGACCGGGTTCGTGACGCAGGAAGGCATGCCTGATCCTGATATCGAGGCAGCTGCGGGTGAATTTGATAACCCTAATTCAGGGCTGTATGATGATTATTACAAGGTGATTGTGGTGAAAAAAGAGGCTCTTCCTGAGAAGACCTCGTTGATGGTCGACGTGGCGAGTGATCCTGACAAGGCAGACCTTTTCAGGAATTATGTGGACGAGAACCTGCTTGAGGGAGATGCCGTCGAGAACCTTGTCGAAGAAGAGCAGCAGGGCAACATCGAGGTGCATAAGGAAAGCATGGCGTTCAGGAAAGGGATCAAGGACGTGTTGTTTTCATAAGATATCCAGTCAGCATTCATGTTCAATATGGTTTCAAAAAAGAGGTGTATGATTGTATTTTCATCTGTGTTAGCCCTGCTAGTTCTCTGTCTTGCAGTCTCCGGTGAGTCAAGCGTATTCGCTGACCAGGTCAGATCAGGCGAGAGCATCGACATCGATGATTTCACGTTCATAATAACCATGAACAAGTACGGCAGCGCGATATTTGTCGATGCCGGCGAGATGTTCCTTACAGTACCTATCTTCGGATGCAAGAAGATGGACCACTTCAGGGTGTGCTTTGACAATACCACCTTTGATCTTGATGAGAATGAACTCTTTGCAGAGGTCAGGATCAACAGGTCCGAGCCGGATGTCACGATCACAAGGCAGATCAACCAGACCAATGACCTCTATGTCGGTCAGGAAGCTGAGATGACCATCAACATCATAAACACAGGTGACCCTGCTTCCCAGATAATAATGCGCGATGATTACCCGCAGGGCATCGAGATATATGACATGGCAGGGGGTTGCCAGGTGCATGAGAACGAGGTCTACTGGCAGGGACACCTTGACGAGGACGAGACAAAGACGTGCACGTTCATCATAAGGGCCCGCAAGGAGATACACCAGAGCATATCTGCACACCTCGAGTACTGGGATGGGTTCAAATGGGAGGATGATTATTCCAGCGCATTGTCCCTTGATTTTGATCCTGTAATCGAGTTCTTCTCCAGCGTTGTGCGTGAGGACTATGAGGTGGAGGGTACTACATTCGACTTTGACGAGGAAGTGGCCGGTGTCAACATAGGCGAGACCCCGCGTCTGATAATCAACTTATCCAACAATTATAATGAAGATGTGTATATCAAGAAGCTCGAGATAACCCTTCCTCCTGATATCGAGTACAAGTCGATCAGCCATCTCCGTTTCAATTACCGGAACTCATCAGGCGACAGGACAAGCAATGTGTGGTATTCAGACAGGATAAGCAGGATCACAAAAAATGTCCTGAGGTGGAGCGGGAACATAGATGACCAGCGCTCCAAGCTGTTCATAGTCAAGCTCCACGCAACGAAATCAGGGCATCAGAACGTGATCATGCGGGTTGCGTATGAATATGATGGGCTTGAGTTCGACGATGTCCGTTATGCCGACTTTGATGTCGTCGATCCTGGTGTCGCGATAAGGATGAGTGTCAGTGACAAGAGCAAACGATTTTCAGCTCCGGAAAGGCTCAATGAAGAGGACGATTCCATCGATATCGAGGCGCTGCATCCATATCACTTCACGGTCTATACCCAGAACAGGAACAAGTATTCCTACCTCACGGATGTCAAGGTGAAGGTCTTCACAGAGCTTGCAGGATTCCCTCAGGTCAACTATGATGTGATAGATGAAGGGGGGCAGAAGATACCCTACAGCACGGAGATAATCCCTCCCAATAACCCTGCAAGCAAGGACTTCAAGATGAATGTCTCTGTCTGGTCCAAGAATAGCTTCGGGGAGAGTCACTTCAACAGCACAGAGTTCACCGTGACCGTATCACCGACAAAGGACCTGTCAATAGAGTATGATTCTTCAGAAGGTGAGGTCCTTGAGTCTGGTGAAGAGACTGAGGTCACTGTCGGCGTAAAGAACGACAGGCTGATCGACATACACGATGTCAGGATCACCGACACCATAGACCCGCGTCTTCATGTAGAGGGCGTGCATTCAAAGAAAGTCAAGCTCCTTGCAGAAGAGGACACACAGGTCTATCTCTACAGGTTGACGATGCCGAGGGTGCATAAGACGACGTATTACAATATCACGACAAAAGTATCCTTCTTCGATCCCGATATCCGGCACACGTTCAACTATACAAAGATCACAACATTCGCTGTAAAGCCGCTGAAGCCTGATCTTGATGTTGATCTCGATTATGATACGCCAGACAAGATCTATCCAGGCACCCTGATTCCGGTCGATTACACAATAGGCAACCCTTCTGATACAGAGGTTGTCAGGGACATAACCGTGTATCTTCCCTTGATGGCTGAGGTGGATTTCATAGGTCCAAGGACTTTCTTCATCGACAAGCTGGATCCTGGAGAGGATTTCGAGATAAAGGACCTTGTGAAAGCCCGGCCAAAGGTAGTGCGGGACAATATCAAGATCGACAAGACATATGTCGAGTATTATGATGCTTACGGGAATCTCTTCAATGAGAACAGCACGGAAGAGACATTTGATGTCGATAGTTCATCGATAGTCGGCCCTGCGATATTCCTAAGGACGCTTGATCCTGGGGTGATGAACAAATCCTCTGATGGGGTCATCCGGATCGAGGTGACAAACAACGGGAGTGCCGCGACTGATGTTACCATAACACAGGACAGCTTCGTGATCAATACTTCAGTGGGTGCTCATTCAACAAGCATCGCAAGCTATATTGTCAGGTATGACACAGAAGGCAATTATACACTGCCTGATCCTGTCGCCACTTACACTTTCCAGGGGATCACCGCAAGCACGAAAGGAGATGGTGCTGAGGTGCGCGTCAAGCTGCTGCTTGGTCCTCTGCAGGAAGATGTCAAGGAAGAGACACCTGTCGAGCCTGAGAAAAAAGCAGATGCATCTGAAGCTGAGAAAGAAGAGATATCTTTTGAAGAGTATGATGAAGGGGAGACCCGGAGATTTATGAGCAAGGTCTTCAGGGTCGCATTTATAGTTGTGGTAGCATTTGTGGTCTTTATGCTGGTGCTGCTCTACGTGGGCTACCAGAAAAGAAAGGCTATGGAAGCCCCGTTCGTGCATGGTGAAGAAAGTGAAGAAGAGCAGGCCGCGGAGATGGCGGTGCAGTCTGAAGAGAACAAGGCAGAGACCAAGTGAAACCAGGTGTTCAACATGGGATTATTCGACAAGTTCAAGAAAAAAGGTGATGATGACCTAGGGGACCTCAGTGATCTGGGCGACTTCGGGCTTGATGATAAATCTGCAGGGGGCGGACTTGACTCTGGAGGTATGGGCGATCTGGGAGGTGACCTGGGTGCCATGCCTGGCATGGATGCGCACCCGACTGAAGTACCGCATCCCGGCGAGCCGGCGCGCGAAGAGATAATGCCTACACAGACATCCAGGGATATGGGTGATCAGCTTGGCCTTACGCCTGCAGATCCTGCTCAGGCAGTCCATCCAGCACAGCCGCAGATGCCTGGAACAGCAGCCCCACCTTCTCCCGTGCAACATGCGATGCCACAGCCTTCGATGCATGGCGGTCCTGACCTGGGTGATCTCATGAAGGACATGGAGATAGTCCACGCCAAGCTCGACGCCATAAAGTCCTCGCTTGATTCTGTCAACCAGAGGCTGGCGACCATCGAAAGGATAGCAAATCCTGAGACCAAGAACAGATACGGCTGGTAAGATGACTTCTCCAAGAACATTCAGGCTCATGAATTTTGTCGAGCACAATCTTGCTCTTGTCATCGTTGCAGTGACGATAATTGTCGTTGAGAGGATGGTGAAGTTCTACGTGACACAGAACCTGCGTATCGGCGAGTCTATAAGGGTCATAGGGAACTTCCTTCGCATCACGCGCGCAGAGAACACTGGCGCAGGATTCGGAATCCTGCAGGGGCAAAGCTGGCTGTTCGTGCTTGCTGCACTTGTCGTAATGGTACTGATAATATATTTCTATAACCAGATAATATACAACATGCTGCTTGTCTTTGCTTTTGCTTTGATATTAGGAGGGACTGTGGGAAACCTGATGGACAGGCTGTTCTTCGGGCATGTGATAGACTATATCGATCTGGCTTTCTGGCCCACGTTCAACCTGTCCGACCTTGCGTTGTCGGCAGGGGCGTTGCTGTTGATAGTGTATCTCTACATGTGTAAGAACCAGCCTGAGAAAGAGGCTGTCAAGTATGTGCATTATTGATATTCAGAATTCTTCGAACTCAGCAAGCCAATCGGTCTTGCTTGTGCTCAACGCAGGTCTGCGTTGGCACATCAAAGTCCTTTGGACATTTGATGATTGGTACGCGCTACCCAGTGCTATTGCTACGCAACGGCACGCTGTAATCAGAATTCTTCGAACTCGTCAAGCTGCTTGAGATACCCTTTATGCTTGAGATAGTCTACCTGGTTGCGCCTGTACTTCAGGAGCACGTCACCTTTCTCATCCCCGCCGAACTCCCATGGCTCGACGATGACGAGGTCACCTTCCCTGACCCATAATCGTTTCTTCAACCTTCCTGGGATGCGGCAGTTCCTGGTCTTGCCATCCATGCAGCGCACGATCATCCGGCTTCCGCCCACCCTCTGTTCAACGATGCCGAAGACCTGGGCTCCTTTAGGCACGGGGGTCCGCATGAGATAAGCCTGCTCATCCTCGGTAGACATAGGTCCACCTCTTCCTTTAGGTTTTCCCCTGCGTTGCGGTTTCTTCTTGAAAGGCATAATCAATTGTTGGTAGAGGTTTGTTTATAAAGATTGTGGTGGTCTGATTCGGGAGGGGTGTAGCAGTACATCGGCTGTGCGGACTTGCTGCTTCTCTTCTTGTTCTATTCGCTGTTGTTTTTTCTGTTCCTTTCAAAAGACTTAAAAACAACACTTCTTTCTAGTGCCTTCATGGCCAATCTCAATCTGCCTGAAAAGAGGGTATTCATCGGGCCGGCCAATCTCTGGAAACGGATACTGGCTTTTGTCGTAGATATATTGATACTTGAATTTCTTGTGATAGGTATCTTTAAGGGAGTCATCGAGAAGATTCTTGGCAGCACTGGCGATGTCTGGTCTACCTATAGGATGCTTGAAGAGAATTCATCCCAGTTGCGGGCACTCAGCATGCTGTTCATGTTGATTGTCACTCTTGCGCTTGTTTATTTTGTCTTGCTGCAGTATGCTGTCGGGCAGACTGTCGGGTGCCTGTTGTTGAACCTTCATGTCGTGCAGCAACTTGGCGATAAGGAATTTACGCGTCCGGGTTTCTGGCAGTGCGTGCTGCGGAACATGTTCATCATACCGACAATCCCTTTTGTGATATTATGGATTGCGGATCCGGTGTATTTTTTCTTTGCAAAGCGCGGGCAGAGGCTTACTGAATGGCTGTCGCGCACGCGTGTCGTGGAGCAGTTTGTCATATGATACTTATGATATAATACTTGGTGAAAAATGAAAAAGAACCAATTACCTCAACAAGGAGCCGGGTCTAGGTGGGGCGTCGTAATCGTCGTGCTCATCTTCCTCTCTCTGATAAGCTTCATCGCAGCGATTGTTATCGGACTGTTCGTGTCCACGTCTGAGATCGATCCTGTCGGGAATGTGGCGCACATAAAGATCACTGGACCTATCGTGGCTCACGCGCCTACCGGTTTCATGAGCGGGGGCATGGCTGACAGCACAGAGTTGGTGCAGCTGATCGAGAAGGCAGATGATAATCCTGAGATATCTGCCCTGCTGTTCGAGATAAACTCTCCGGGCGGGACTGCTGTGGCTTCGTCTGAGATTGCTGAGGCGATACTGCGGACCAACAAGACGACAGTAGCGTGGATGCGTGAGGTCGGTGCCAGCGGAGGTTACTGGATAGCCAGCGCTGCTGATCATGTCGTTGCCAGCCCTATGACTATAACCGGCAGCATAGGTGTTATCGGTTCTTACATCGAATGGGAAGGGACTCTGCATAAATACAATGCATCCTATCGACGGTTGGTGTCTGGTGAGTACAAGGACATGGGAACCCCGTTCAAGGAGATGACTGAGGATGAGCTTGATATAATGCAGGACAACCTTGACATGATCCGCGAGATGTTCGTGAAAGAAGTGGCTGTTAATCGTAAGTTGTCTGAGAGTGCGGTCGATGATATCGCTGATGGCCGTTTCTATCTCGGCAAGCAGGCGCTTGAGCTTGGTCTCGTCGACCAGCTCGGCGGGAAGAAAGAGGCTGTCGATTATATTGAGGACAAGCTTGATATCGACGCTGAGCTGGCTGAGTACAAGAAGGCGAAGACACTTGCGCAGCTGCTTGCGGGTGTGTTCGGAGAGAACAGCTTCTTTGTCGGGCAGGGGATCGGGAAGGCTTTTCTGGATGCCAAGGTGACTAAGGGTGTAGAAGTGTTTACCTGATCAATATTTTTCTTATTATTTTATGCTTATGATGTAGAATTCTTAGACGTCTAGGTTCACGACATCCTTCGCATGCTTCATTATCCAGTTCCTTCTTGGCTCTACCTCTTCACCCATGAGGATCGTGAACGTCCGGTCAGCTTTCACTGCGTCTTCGATCGTTATCTGCTTGAGGGACCTGGTGTTAGGGTCCATTGTGGTGTCCCAGAGCTGGTGTGGGTTCATCTCTCCCAGACCTTTGTAGCGCTGGATGTTCACTTCACCGCCGAATTCCTGGGTGGCTGCTTCTCTTTCCTCGTCGGTGTAAACATACTTGAAGGACTTGCCTTTTGATACCCTGAAGAGAGGCGGCATGGCTATGTAGATATAGCCTGCTTCTATGAGTGGTTTCATGTATCTGAATAACAGGGTCAGGAGCAGTGTGGATATGTGTGCGCCGTCGACATCCGCGTCTGTCATGATTATTATCTTGTGATATCTTGCCTTTTCTACGTTGAAGTCATCACCTATGCCGCAGCCCAGTGCTGAGATCAGGATTGCTATCTCATTGCTGCTGAGCACCCTGTCGAGCCTTGCCTTTTCCACGTTGAGTATCTTTCCTCTCAGGGGAAGGATGGCCTGGTTCTGTCTGGAGCGTCCTTGCTTTGCGCTTCCGCCTGCGCTGTCACCCTCGACGACAAAGATCTCAGACTTTGCAGGATCCCGTTCTTGGCAGTCTGCTAGTTTGCCTGGAAGTGATCCGCTATCTAGTGCACCTTTTCTCCTTGCGAGTTCGCGTGCCTTTCTTGCAGCTTCCCTTGCTTTTGATGCCTGGATTGACTTTCCTATGATCAGTTTCGCTACGCCAGGGTTCTCCTCAAGGAATGTGTTCAGTCCTG
Organism: Nanobdellota archaeon; assembly: GCA_042576705.1. GTDB lineage: Archaea > Nanobdellota > Nanobdellia > Woesearchaeales > UBA11576 > JABMQF01. The sequence continues at coordinate 12,729 of JBHPEY010000009.1, forward strand.
TGTTGACCAGGCTCTCTACAATGCCTTTGACATTTGAGTTGCCTAGTTTTGATTTTGTCTGTCCCTCGAACTGAGGCTCTGAGAGCTTGACTGAGATCACGACGACAAGACCTTCCCTCACATCGTCGCTGCTTAGCTTGGAGTTCTTGTCGAGCTTGTTCTTCTCTGCATATTTATTAAGTGTCTTCGTGAGCGCAGCCTTGAATCCCATCAGGTGGGTGCCGCCCTCTGTCGTGTTGATGTTGTTCGCGAACGTGAATATGTTATCCTGATAGCCGTCGTTGTACTGCATGGAGATCTCCAGGTAGATCCCTTCCTTCTCTTTCTCGAAATAGATCGGCTGATGGAGTGGGTTCTTGTTCTGGTTGACAAACTCGACGAATGAGATGATGCCTCCTTCATAGCAGAACTCCTTGTCCTTGTTTATGCGCTCATCCCTTATGGCTATCTTGATGCCTTTGTTCAGGAAAGCGAGCTCACGCAGTCTTGCAGAGAGGGTCTCGTAATGGAAATCACCAGTCTCCATTATCTCTGTGTTCGGCCAGAACCTTACATAAGTGCCTGTTGTGTCTGTCAGTTCCAGCTCCCTGAACTCGCCAGGCTCACCATTGGTGAATTCCTGCTCATATTTCTGGCCGTCCCTGCAGACCTCTATCTGGAGCTTTGTTGATAGCGCATTGACAACGGATATGCCTACTCCGTGCAGTCCGCCAGATACCTTGTAGGATTTGTTGTCGAACTTGCCGCCTGCGTGCAGCTTGGTCATCACTACCTGTAGTGCAGGGACATTGAATTTTGGATGGATGTCAACCGGAATGCCGCGGCCATCATCCTTCACAGATGCAGAGCCATCGTTGTGCAGGATGACGTGGATGTTCTTGCAGAATCCTGCCATTGCTTCGTCTATTGCGTTATCAACAGCCTCATAGACCATGTGATGCAGACCAGGGAGCCCTGTGGATCCGATATACATGCCAGGCCTTTTCCTTACTGCGTCAAGGCCTCCAAGAACTGTAATAGAATCTGCTTTGTAGCTTTCCCCTTCCTTTTTTTGGGCTTCTTCTGACATCTTGATGGTCTTTGAACCTTTGACTAAAACTGTTGACTTCTCGACGGGAAAATTCCCCAGAACCTGGTATTTTGGAATGAACGGTGGTTTATATAGTTTTCTGTTTGAAAAATGGCTTTAGAGAGCTTGTGGTGGTCTAATTTGGGTGTTTCAGCTTTCCGGATTTCAGGCTTAAACGGGCTGTGGATGGGGGTGTTTTTCGTAAATATTTTGGGTGAACCGAGTTTTATAATCTTTATAGTGTCATTTTAAAAATAATCAAAACATTTAAATATTCGATTTGACATATATTCCTATTCAGTTCTTATTTTACTCGGAGCGGTGAACGCTCCGGTCGCCCAACTCCTAACAGAGTTGTGCATTTCGTGTGTCAGTGCAAGGAGGCTTTCGGATGTTGGATAAATATACCCCCCATAGGTCACTTAAACGCGTTCTGGAACGTGTGTGGTATTATTGGGTTCTATATGCCTCTTTTTCTCGTTTCTTCGCTCAAATGCTTTCTAATGCTTTCTCATGTTTTGCCACAGTAGGGATGGTTACTGCTTTTCCCGAGCCAATGACTGAACGCTCAAGTTGAGACACTATGACGCTTCATAAAGAACGTTGAGAGATCACAGCGGGGGGCGGCCATTCCTGCTATTTCTTTAACAAAAGTATAGATTGCATTAGCTTCAACAAGAGCACCCGCAGTAGCTTTAAGCGCCCTTCCATCATCGAGGGGGTCGCCTTCTTAGGGGAGGTGGGTGGGAAACGGCGAAACCAGAATAGTTGCAAATCCGCATGCCGTGCTCTTGAGCGCGGCATAATAATCGGATTTGCCACGCGTGTTGCTATCTGCGACCCCCTTACTTTTAGGCGCTGAATTTTATTTTATTTTTGCGCGTTGCGTTTCCGTATCAGAAACGATATAGAAAATGAGGCCTGCGGCCGGCAAGAATGACAGATAGTCTTAGAACCTGAGTGCTTGATTGCGTCAAACAGTTTGCAGCGACCGGGTTAGTGGTGTCAAAGACTTTCTGATCAGATAATCCTATACCTCAACACCAACCAAATAATCAGAAAAAACGCCGCTGCACCTAACGTAACATACAACGCCGTCTTAGAATTCGCGAACCCAAACGGAATCGGACCGATAAAACCTCCAACCCCGACGTGGATCTTGCTTTTCTCTCCTGTCGCTTTCCCTGCGCTGCCCTGCTGTAGAAGTGTGCCTGCGAATACTATCAACACTCCCAGAAATATAATCAGAATTCCTATCGGTATCAGGTAGGGTGTCATGTTCTTTTTTCGCATAATGCTGGTTACCTTGTTATCTGGCTCAGTATCTGCTGCAGTGCCTTGTCTGTGGTGAAGAACAGGTTGAAGTCTGTGACCTCGCTTGCGAACGGCTTTCCGTTGTCCATCACCTTTGCCTGGATCTCGAACTTGTTGTTGCCGCCGCCCACCTTCTTCATGGTCACTGTCAGTTTCTCGAAGTTCTCTGCGATGTCGGACATCTTCCTGACATGGTTGCCGATCATCTTCTTCAGAATTACCATAGAGCCGCCATCGACCTCCTTGAAGCCGACAAGCTCTATATTGCCACCTAACACTATATTCTCAGACTCTATCATGGCTAATTACACCTCGCACTCAACTTTTTTAGGGGTGTGCTATATAGCATATTATAGGTGGTTTGGGTATATAAATTTTTGGGAGTGCAGGTTGTATGAGTTGTGTTTAGTGCTCCTGATGAAACATCTGGTGACCGTAGGTTTTAAATAATAAAATGCCTGTCCAATCGGTATTTTGAGGTGAAACTTATGAAAAAGACAATCTTGTTTTTCACGGTATTTCTTGTCAGCATCTCTTTTGTGTTTGCTGCAGGGCAGAAAGCAGATGCCCCGACCCCTACGATGTACGCTGCTGATAAGGCAGGGCAGGGTTCTGGCGCGCAAGCTGAACCTGTAGCAGTACAGGTGGGACAGGGCAGCGGTGAAGGTGTGCAGGAGAATGCAGAGGTCACGACACAGGCTCAGGTACAGAACAAAGGAGATGTGACACAGGTCCAGGCACAGACCCGGACGCAGACTCAGACAAAGGCAAAGGCTGGCGATTATGTTTCAGAGAATGGAAATGCCCTGAGCATCAAGGATCAGAGCAACAACCGGATGCAGCTGAAGGTCGGCAATGCTGCTGCAGAGACGTCGATGGAGATGACCCAGGAACAGGTACAGGAAAAGACCCGTCTTAAGGTCAAGCTCAGCAATGGTAAGAATGCAGAGATCAAAGTCATGCCAGACACTGCTTCAGAAAAGGCGCGTGAAAGGCTCAGGCTTAGGGTCTGCTCTGCAGAGAACGGATGCAGCATAGAGCTCAAGGAAGTCAGCTCAGGAAATGAGGTGCGGGCAGCCTATGAGGTTCAGGCACAGAAGGAGTCAAAGCTTTTGGGTCTTTTCAAGAAAAAGATGCAGGTGCAGGCACAGGTAGATGCAGAGAATGGTGAGATCATAAGGACCAAGAAGCCCTGGTGGGCATTCCTGGCAAGCGAACCTGAAGCTTGATTTTTTCTTTTTTTCTTTTTATATGTCCTATGACTGTCAATCCTGTTGTGTTTCTGTTTCTTGCTTGTTTTGGCTGTTTTTGGTGATTCACCTCTGGTCTGATAGAAGCATTTAAAAGTAACCTCATATTTTCATACTATATCAGGGACTTTTTCAACTCTTTGTGCTTAATATAGTACCTTAAGACGTTTGTTACACTGTTTCTGAAACTTTGGTGATAATAACTCATGGGAAGGAATAATCGTGCAAGCAAAGCCGGCCGGGACAGGCGAGGTGGCTCTGGGAAGGATTCCAGCAGCAATTTTACCGGTGGAATCCCGGGTGTCAGGCAGCACAGGTTTGATCAGGATGGGCCGCGTGAGATGCACAAGGCAAAGTGCGCAGATTGCGGCAATGAATGCGAGGTGCCGTTCAAGCCAAGAGTGGGGAATCCAATCTATTGTAGGGATTGTTTCCGCAAGCGGAAGCCTGCAAGATATTAGGTGGTCATAATATGCAATGCAATAAATGCAAGAGTTCGGAAGTCCGGGTAAGGAGGAACTACTCACATGGTAAACGTTCAAAACCGATAATAACCCGCCAGTGCAAGAGTTGTGGATCCATTGATGTCGATGATCCTACCTTGGACAAAAGGCGCAGGTTCGGGAGAAGGTGAATATTACACAATGGTCAGCTATAAGATAGTCAAGTATTGCAGCTCATGCAGAAAACGCTTCCTTGTCAATAATGGCGAGTCCAAGCGCATATACTGCGACGAGTGCGAACGCAGGTTCAGGGATGACGGGCCTGCTTCGGAGGAATAAAAATGAAAGGAACAGTAAAATTCTATGACGCGTCGAAAGGATTCGGCTTTATTACACCTGACGACGGCGGCAAGGATGTCTTTCTTCACCAGTCTGCCATAACCGGCGGAGCAAACCTCAATGAAGGTGACAGGGTCACTTTTGATGTCGAGGAAGGTGACAGGGGACTTAAGGCAGCAAATGTTGCTAAGGATGAAGAGTAAAGAGTAATACTATTATTCATGATTCTTTTATCCATAATTTTTTATTTTTTCTTTAATGTGTTGGAGTTTTGTGTGATTTCTGTTTGAGTCTTTTTGCGTTGCGTTTTCAGTTACGTAAACGATATGGGTGGGAGGCCTGCGGCCTGAACGATAGCAGGGTCAGTCTCAGAAGCAGATTTCGTGGAAGAGTATAGCCTGGCCTCGTGGTTTGCTCATAAAAAGACTTAAATATCCATCATGCTTGGATGTTCTTATCTGTATCATTAAAGAGGTGATTACATGGGATATAGCAATATGGGTGCAGGATGGTGGATCCTTAAAGGGGTCTTTTTTGTGTTTGCGAGTTTTGTGTTCTCATTGATATTCTGGACAACAAAGCACTGGCTTGAGAAGGGCTGCTGCAAGGGCAAGAAGAAGTGAATAGGCTGCCAAAAGCTTATTAAATCATTTCATTTGATTTTTTTCTATGGCAAAGATAGCTTTTGTTACATTCGGCTGTGCGGTGAATTTCTCTGATTCAGAGCAGATGATGGGCTCTTTGAAATCAGCAGGGCATTCTATGGTGGGTGTTGAGTCTGCTGAGCTTGTGGTTGTGAATGGTTGCACTGTGAAGAACCTTGCTGAGTCTAAGTTCTTCAAGGCGATACGTGAGTGTTCTGCTCGTGGGCAGAAGGTTGTTGTCGCGGGATGTGTTGTTCAGGCTGAGTTGGGGTTGGCAAATGAGCGCTTGAAAGATTATAGTATAATCGGGACCAAACAGCAGGGTAAGATCGTTCATGTTGTTGAGGAGACTCTTGCTGGGAATGTGGTGCAGATATTGGGTGTGGAATCGGATGTGCGTCTGAATGTCCCTCGTGTCCGGCGGAATTCAGTTGTTGGGATTGTCCCTATATCTGAGGGTTGTCTTGGGGAGTGTACTTATTGCAAGGCGCGGTTTGCGCGGGGGCGGTTGGTGTCTTATGATGCTTCTGCTGTTGTCTCTGAGGTTGAGACGGCAGTGTCTGATGGTTGTCGTGAGATATGGTTGACTTCGCAGGACTGCGGGGCTTATGGTAAGGATATCGGGACTGATATTGTTGCGTTGCTGCGTGCTGTGTGTGCTGTGCCTGGTGATTTCATGGTGAGGGTCGGGATGATGAATCCTAATTTTGCATTGGAGTATGTTGATGATCTGGTTTCTGTGTTTCTGGATAATAAGGGGAAATTGTTCTGGTTTCTACATATACCTGTGCAGGCTGGTTCTGATCGAGTGCTTGGGTTGATGAAGAGGAAATATACTGTTGCGGATTTTGTTGCTGTGTGTTCGCGGCTGCGTTCTGCTATGCCTGAGTTCTGTATATCTACTGATGTGATATGTGGGTTTCCTGGTGAGAGTGAAATTGAGTTTTCTGAGACACTTGAGTTGATAAAGAATGTTCAGCCTGATGTGATGAATGTGTCTCGGTTCTGGGCGCGGCCTGGGACAGAGGCTGCTGGGATGCCGGGGCAGCTTTTAGGTGGGGAGACTCAGAAGCGGAGTGGTGAGATGAAGAAAGTGAAGGATGCTGTGTCGCTTGCTCGGAATCAGACTTGGTCGGATTGGTCTGGTGAGGTTGTTGTTGATGAGAAGGGTTCTGTTGGTGCTGGTGAGAGTTGGATCGGACGGAACTTCGCTTACAAGCCTGTGGCGCTCAAGGGGTCATTTTCTCTGGGGCAGAAATTGGGGGTTTCAGGCTGTAAGGCTCATAATTACTATCTAGAAGGCTTTATTCTATAACTACTTATAAGTAGTTAATAAGCGAAAGCTTTATATATCACCTCTTGAGATATTGGCTTTATTGGGGTGACAAATTGAAAATAACAAAGACATTTTTATGGATTGCAATCGGGCTCATGATGCTCTCTGTAGTCTCTGCAGTGTATGCATATGAGATCGATGACAAGAGCTACAGGCTGCGGACAAGCAGTGTTGTGGTTGAGTCTGCTGATTATATTTCTTTTTACCTTACTAATCCAAGCGTCAATATGTACAACCTTGTCGATCTGCATGACTACGTTGTTGAGATCAATGATGTGCGGGTCGTGAACAAGTTTTCTCATTCATTCAGTGAGCCGCTTCCTATGATAGGTTCGCTTGACTTCGGCGATTCCAGGCTCATGAGTCTGCCTTATGACCTTAATGACCGGGTCTCGCAGAAGCTTTACTGCGGTGATACTGTGGTGATTGAGATATATAATGATAAAGGCAAGATGGTGAGCCGTTGGATTGGCGTGCCGCCTTGCAAGATCACTCGGCCGCGTGCTGATGGGTTGATGAAGCTCGGCAATACTACAGCAGAGTATTATGATGGTCTGTTGAATATCAGGTGGGAGCTGCTTGGCGCTGATGATTCCAAGGAAGAGGTCACTCTTCGTAAGACTGTTGGTAATATGGCGCCTGTTGAGGGTTGTTATGATGAGAATGTCTGTGCTGATATTATCGCTGGCAAGTGCATGACACAGATACAGTCAATCGTGTTTGACAGGGAAGGTGGAGCTTCTGTTCTGCTTGTTGATAAACGGAAGGGCACTTCTGTTACGCTTTCTACCATGAATGTGGGGAGCACTGTGTGTTCTCAGGATGTTGTTGTTCAGACAACTCCTGTGACTGTGACAGCCCCTGCTCCGGTTGAGACTGCACCTGTTGAGCAGGCATCGGAGCCGGTCCCTGAGGATAATGTTTCAGTGCTCAAGGCAAATCGGAATGTGGGTGATGTCGTGCAGTGCCTTGAAGGATGTTCTGCGCAGAACCAGTGTTATGATGAGGGGTCACGGGCGCAGTATATGGGATTGAATGTGTACTGTAAATCTCAGAGCTGGATGGTGTGGAAGGGTCTTGGTAAGGCATGCGGTGCTGATTATGAGTGTTCCAGCAAGATCTGTGATGATGTCTGTGTTGATAAGGTTGTCGAGAAGAAGAGTTGGGTTACACGGTTGCTTAATTGGATTGATAATCTAATCTAAAATAATTTTTAAAAATATTTTATTCTTCTTTTACCACTGAGGCTGTTCAGGCTGCTGTGGTTGTCCTGATTCTTCTTCAGTATCAGGTTCGTCGCCTTCTTCCTCTTCGCCTTCGTCGGCTTCCTCTTCGATGACTTCGCCGGTGTCTTCTATCTCACCTGAGAATGATGATCCGCACGAGTGGCAGAAGTTGTCGTTTGTCATGACTTCGGCGCCGCACTCGCAGGTTATTATCTCTTCTCCTGGGAGTTCAGTGCCGCACGATCTGCAGAAGCAGTCGTCTTCCATCGGTTCGTTCCCGCATTGTTCGCAATTTGGCATTTTGTCTTACCTCCTTGAATATTATTTGTTTGGGTCGCAAAATAAAGGCCTGCTCCGGTTTTGCTTTGCAAAACCTCCGTGCGCTGCCAGGTTCGCCCAAGACTTCTTTGTCTAAAGGCCCTGCTTCCCCGTAGGGGGCGTCCCCCGCGACGGGCTCCCTTCTTTTTTTAGGGGGGCTCACGAAGGGCAGCGGCGGCCTTTATTTTGCTATTTATGATTGTGATGTTATGGGTTTTTCTGGCAGATGTCGTAAAAGTCGCACTGCCCTGTTGAGTATTTGCAGAGTCCTGATTTCTTTTTCCTGTAATCGCCTATGCTGGCTGACTCTGTCGCGAAGTGGATCTGTTCTATCTCGAACTCTGCGTTCTTTATCATCTGTGGTGTGACGTCTATTACTTTGTCCTTGTGCTTGAGGAACCAGATGCCTGCCTTGTTCGGGTAGGTGCCGTGCTTCTTCTCGTAGAGGACCGCGTAGATCCCCAGCTGTAGCATGTATTCTGGTTTCATGTCGTCTGACTTTGAGGTCTTGTAATCCATGAGCGTTACTGTGTCGCCTTCCTTGTGCACTGCGTCTATGAAACCCCGCACGCTGAGTTCTGGGTCTTTGTAGTGGATCTCCATGTCTGTGGGGCTTATCTTCTTGAATGCTTCCTGAAATGTGATGTTGTGCATTGCTTTTTTCTTTTCGAGCTTCTCGAATGTCTGGTTCAGCCAGTTGGCGAGCATCTGGGTGCTTTCTGCGTAGTAGAATGATAGTTTATCGTCACCTAATCCCAGCTTTTGCAAGCGTGTGCCTCCGCTCGCCCAGCATGCGTCGAATAGGTTCTTCATGTAGAATGATAATTCCTTCTTGTAATTTTCTTCACTGATCGTGTCTATCTTGATCTCGAAGAACTTTTCCAGTGCTTCGTGGACTATGTTACCCCTTATGCAGTGGATGTTCTCCTTTGTTGGGTATTTTAAGATGTATTGATAGAAGTACTTTCTCGGGCACTGCTTGAAGCAGTTTATCGAACTTGGGGATTGCACTCTTTTTGGCATGGTGGTCACTCTTTTTGGGTTTAAAAAATTAGAAAGTGCTTTTTCAAAAAGTTTCAGTGCTATTTAAGTTTTGTTGTTAGAAATCGGAATGTTTTCAGGCAGCATCCATCTGTTCTATAGGATCATCGTGGCGGCTGTTGCCGTATTTTGCTCTTGCCACAGCGATCTGTTGCTGGTAATGGTTCTCGCAGAGTTTGCATGGCGTGACCTGCTCGTGTGTCCTGTACTTGCCTTGTCTGTCAAAGTCTGGAATTAACTCTTTCGGCATGTCTATCCATTCGCTCATGTACTTGACCTTTGGCTGGTAGTGTGCTCCGTTCCGTTCTCCCCACCAGCATACGTCAACCCATAATCCAGAATCTGCAGCAGCGCGCAGGACTGGTTCGGGTTCTTTTGCGAAAAGATCCATGAATGTCTCACCGACTACGTCCTCGATGCGCCTGTTGTCATAGAACTGTTCTTTTGTAGTGCCGTTTACTTTTCCAGTGCGGTATATCTTATCAAGAGTGTTGAATATCTGCCAATAAGTGGTGTCTATCTCTCTTGTGCCCGGTCTGTAAATCATCTGTTGCCTCTGAAAATGTAATTCTTACGACTAGCTAGTAGTCACTTAAACCCCTAAAGGTATAGGAATGTCTATACTGAGAGGGTAAGGATGTATATAAATTTTTTGTTTTGTCTGAGAGTGGGGTGGTGTGGATCAAGAGGTTGGGGATGGGGTGTGGGGTTTTTGCTGCGAGGTCAGGGTCTGGGACTGTCTGGCTATCGTTCTGGCCGAAGGCCTCCCTTCTATATCGTTTTTTTACCTGAAGCGCAAGCGCTCTAAAAGAAATATACTTAGGCGCATTTATGTGAGGGGGTCGCCGTAGCAACACTTTGGGCAAATCCGACTATAATGCCGCGCTCTACGAGCACGGCATGCGGATTTGCAACTACTGCTGTTCTTCAGTGTCCCACCCGCCTCCCCTAAGTTGGCGACCCCCTCGAGAATATAAAGGCGTGAATTGCCTGGAAAACTTTATATAATAGTGACTGGTTCTGTGGATGTTATGGGAAGGATTAAAACCGATATGGTCAAGAGGACCACTGTAAAGCTCATGAAGATGTATCCTGAGAAGTTCACTACTGACTTTACTAAGAACAAGCTGGTGCTGAATGATCTTGTTGTCATAAGGTCCAAGAAGCTGCGTAATGTTATTGCAGGGTATTCTGTGCGGCTCAAGCAGGCACAAGATGAGCTTGCTCCTAAGGCGCGGAAAAAGACTTATTAGGTTTTTTAGGCTGTTTCTTTGCAAAAACTAAACGTTTATAAATGACGGTTTTTTCTATGAGTTACGCGAGAGAGAAGAGAAATATGCACCTATGTTGTTTCTCGGTTGATTAAATTAGTATATAGGTGATTACCGATTAAAAAGAAGATAAAACCCTTGTTACCTTGTTTAAGGGAACGTAAACGTTATTTAGCGTTTGAAATCATCTCAGATAAGCCAATAGAGGATTCTATGGTTGTAAATACAGCTATCTTTGGCAAGGCTCTTGAGTTCCTTGGAGAGTTGGGCTGTGCAGAGGCTGGCATGATATTCCTTGATGAGAAGTATAATCAGGAAAAACAGAGGGGGTTGATCCGGGTGAACAACAAATCATTAGACAAGCTTCGGGCTACATTGGCGCTTGTGGAGCAGATAGACAACCAGAAGGTGATTGTCAGGTCTGTGGGTGCGAGCGGTATATTGAAGAAAGCAGAGGGTAAATACCTTGCTGCATGATGTTTACGAGGAGGTGCAATTAGAATGGACTCAATAAATCACCAGATGATGGGATACGATCGGGCGATTACAATGTTTTCGCCGGACGGAAGACTGCTTCAGGTAGAATATGCCAAGAAGACAGTCAAGCAGGGCTCTACAGCAATCGGCATGGTATGTGCTGATGGCGTGCTTCTTGTCACAGACAAGAGGATAGTGGATCCGCTGGTCGTCACTGAAGCCATAGAGAAGATATTCCAGATAGATGATCACATGGGCGCTACAGCATCAGGCATAATCTCTGATGCGCGAGTGCTTATCGAACGGGCGCAGGTGAAGGCGCAGCAGCATCGCGTCACTTATGACTCTCAGATCGATGTGCTCAGCATTGTGAAGAATGTCTGTGATCTCAAACAGCTGTGCACGCAGTCCGGCGGACTACGACCATTCGGCGTGTCAGTGCTTGTCGCAGGCATCGATGTAGATGGGCCAAAGCTTTTCGAGACAGACCCGACAGGGATATTTTTCCAGTACAATGCTGTCGTGATCGGCGAGGGTGAGGAAGGCATCGAAGAGATACTTCACAAGAAGTACAAGCCATCGATATCGCTTGATGACGGGCTGAAGCTGTGCGTCGACTCACTCAAGATAGTGCTCGACGATAATTTCAATGCAGAGAGGCTTGATGCTGCGATGATTACAACAGCTGACAAGACATTCAGGAAGGTCGACAGGAAAGAGCTTGACAAGATATTCAAGCAAGTGACCAGCAAGTAGGTGTAAAAATGGGACAGGGAAGACCGATAAGCATGGACCAGGAGCGAGTGAGTTTTAACCTGGCGAAGCTCAAGAAAGGCGGGCAGAAGTTCGAAATTGTCGTGGACCCTGATAATGCGATAGCATACAGGAAAGGGATTGACATCGACATCAAGGACGTGCTTCGTGGAGAGAAGATATTCTCTGACGCAAAGAAAGGCGTGCTTGCACCTGAGTCTGACATGAAGTCGCTATTCAATTCTTCAGACCCATTGAAGGTCGCGGACATCATACTCAAGCAGGGCGAGATACAGCTCACTACAGAGTATCGTGACAAGCTTCGGGAGCAGAAGAAGAAACGAGTCATCGCGCTGATACACAGGAATGCGATGGACCCGAAGACAAGGCTGCCGCATCCAATCGCGCGGCTTGAGAATGCGTTCGAGCAGGCGAACTGCAAGATAGATGAGTTCAAGACAGCAGAGGAGCAGGTCGGTGACATTGTCAAGGCACTGAGGGTGCAGTTACCTATCAAGATTGAGCAGATACAGCTGCAGATAGACATACCCCCACAGTTTGCGCACCAGGCATATGGTGTGCTCAAGAGGATGGGTGATATCAAGCAGGAGACTTGGGGGAACGACGGAAGTCTTGTCGTGAAGCTCCAGATCCCTGCAGGGCTACAAGAAGATGTCATGGGCAAGATGAACAGCATGACCCATGGTGGAGTTGATATAAAGCTTCTTGGAGAGGTCCAATAACAAAGATTCATGCTGAAAAATAAGTTAGAGGAATGAATACAATGGGAGAAATAAAAGTAAAAGACAAAGAAGTCGTTGTTCCGGGCGAAACGCTCGCTGATGGGATGGAATTCCTGCCGAGCTTCGGAACATACAGGGAAGGAGAACAGATCCTCGCTTCCCGACTGGGCCTTGTCAATGTAGACGGCAAGGTGATAAAACTTGTGCCGCTATCAGGCGTGTACCTTCCTAAGCGAGGGGACACAATAATCGGCCCGGTCACAGAGATACTGCTGAGTGGATGGAGAATAGACACCAACTCAGCATATTCTGCAGTGCTTAACCTCAAGGATGCAACATCAGAGTTCATCGCAAGGGGAGCAGACCTGACAAAGTATTTCCAGATAGGAGACTGTGTCATGGCAAAGATAAGCAATGTGACAAGCCAGAACCTTGTCGACCTGACAATGAAAGGACCTGGGCTGTGCAAGCTCAAAGGCGGCAGGATAACGACTGTCAATGCCAACAAGGTCCCAAGGATAATCGGGAAACAGGGATCGATGGTGTCCATGATAAAGCAGTACACGAACTGCAGGATACTCGTCGGACAGAATGGCAAGGTATGGATACAGGGCGAAAACCCTACCATGGAACTGCTTGCTGTCGCAACAATACAGAAGATAGAGCGAGAGGCACATGTACCCGGACTCACAGATACGATAAAGGCGTTTCTGGAAGAGAACAAGGAAGGTATAAAGGGCCATCTCCAGTATTAGGTGATTCATAATGGCATATACAGAAAGATACGATGGAAGAGCCTTTGATGAAGTACGACCTATGGAAGCAAAGGCAGGAGTCATCAAGAGAGCAGTAGGCTCCGGATGGTTCAAGATAGGAAACACAGAGGCATACGCAGCTGTGTACGGACCGAGGGAGATGTACCCAAAGTTCCAGCAGAATCCTGAGAAGGGAGTACTACGGTGCTTCTATGGCATGATGCCGTTCTCAAGCGCAGGAGACCGAGTGAGGCCAGGACCTTCAAGAAGGTCAAAAGAGATCTCGCTGGTCATGAAGAAGGCGCTCGAGCCGGTGATTGACCTTAGTGAGTTCCCGAACGCGGTCGTCGATGTGTTTGTCGAGCTGCCGCAGACAGATGCGGGAACACGATGCGCAGGTATCTGCGCAGCGTCGATCGCTCTCGCGGATGCGGGCATACCCATGAAAGATCTGGTGTGTTCGATATCAGCAGGAATGGTCGAAGGCCAGGCACTGGTGGACCTTGAGTATAACGAGGACTCCCATGAGAATGGTGTGGACATCCCTATAGCGATGCTCCACAACTCAAAGCAGATTTCACTCATCCAGATGGACGGCGAGATATCCCCTGAGGGATTCAAGAACGCAGTCGAGATGGTGAGGGGAGCCTGCGACAAGATATATGAGGTCCAGAAGCAGGCATTGAAGTCCCGCTTCCAGACACAGTAGGTGATCACGATGCAAGAAGAACTAAGAAACGAGATTATAGGACTGCTCAAGAATGACGTCCGGCTCGATGGCAGAAAGCCCCTTGAATACAGGGACGTGAAGGTCGAGACAGGCGTATCAAGGAATGCAGAAGGATCCGCAAAGGTCACTATCGGAGACACGCAGGTCATCGCAGGTGTCAAGCTTGAGGTCATAAAGCCTTATTCAGACGCGCCTGAGGACGGAAGCATGATGATCAATGTGGAGCTGTACCCGATGTCAAGCCCTGATTTTGAGACAGGACCACCCAACATATCTGCAATAGAATATGCAAGGGTGACTGACAGGGGAATAAGGGAGAGCAAGAGCATCGATGTCAAGAAGCTCTGCATAGAGAAGGGTGAGAAGTCATGGATGGTCATCATTGATATCTGCTCGATGAATGCAGCAGGGAACCTCTTTGACGCCATCTCTCTCGCAGCAGTCGCGGCGGTGAATGATGCGGTCTTCCCAGGCTATGACGGAGAGGTTGTTGACTACAAGAACAAGACCACAGACAAGCTCCCGATTATGAAGGTGCCAGTAACAGTGACTGTCTTCAAGTACGGCGACAGCTTCGTGATTGATCCGACATACGAGGAAGAGCCTGTGTATGATGCCAGGCTCACTGTCACTTCGCTTGAGAACGGCAATATCTGCTCGCTCCAGAAAGGAGGAGAAGGTGCGTTAACCGCTGATGAGACCTTCAAGATGATAGAGATAGCAGGGGATAAGGCAAAGGAGCTTAGGCAGCATCTATAGGTGACACAATATGGCAAAGAAAGCAGCTAAGAAATCCAAGAAGGAAGAGCCCGAGGCCTTCACCAAGTACGAGAAGGCAAGGATACTCGGAAGCAGGGCACTGCAGATATCGATGGGAGCGCCTTACCTGATAAAGGTGAGCAAGAAGCAGCTTGAGGAGCTCAAGTATAGTCCATTGGAGATTGCGAAGCTTGAGTTCGACGCCGGAGTGATACCGATAACTGTGATACGGCCCATGCCTGAGATAGAGTCCTTGGAGAAGAAGGCAGAATAATCTTTTATTTTTTTACACTTCTATTTTTTAGAGTGTGTTGAGAGATTTAGCAGGTTGAAAAAATGTCAGAAGAAAGTAGGTATGATAACGTAGATGGAGAAGGCTTGACAGTCCTTGTCGTGGATGACGAGAGGATTACCAGGACCATCTTTGAACGCAAACTGGTCAATAAGCCTTATTCAATAGTCACGCGGAGCGATGCGCAAGCTGCTCTTGAGTTCATCGAGCATAATGACATAGCTGTTCTGGTGTCTGATAACCAGATGCCAGGGATGTTAGGTTCTGAACTTATCAAGCAGGTGGCACAGTGTTACCCAACCACTGCACGGATATTCATGAGCGCATCAGAAGGACCTGATGCCTGCCCGCAGACGGATATATATCTGCGGAAGCCTTTTAATAATGGTGCGCTTGCAGAAGCAGTGGATTCGGGGATTGAGATATACGTGCGGCGTGCAGAGCACGCCAGAAAGCGCGAGTAAGATAATATTATTTTTTTAATCTTTAAGCTTGAAGTATATCCTTCTGTTGTTCTTGCCCTTGTTGTCGACTTTGGTTATGCTGATGCCTTTTATCTCCTGGGTGTTCTTCACGTGAGTACCGCCGCAGGCCTGGATGTCGTAGCCTTCGATGTCGACTACGCGAATATTCTCGATTGAAGGGGGGAGGACGTTCTTCAGTTTTAGGACATCAGGAATCTGGAACGCCTCTTCTTTCGGCAGGATCTTGGTGCTGACATCGACACCTTCCTCTATTATCTCGTTCGCTTTCTTCTCAAATGATTGTATCTGCTCTCTGTCGAAGTTCTCCAGGTTGAAATCTATCCTGCATTTTTCGTCTGTTATCTGGTTGCCTGTGATGAGAGCTTTTGTCTCGTTGTGGACAACAAGGCAGAGGATGTGGCATGCAGTGTGGCTGCGCATGAGATGGTATCTTCTTGACCAGTCTATCATTCCGGTTATGTTGTCGCCTTCCTTGATGCCTTCCTGGTCTACCTCGTGGATTGCGCCAGGGCCTTTCTTTATCGTGTTGAGAACCTTGTATTCCTTGCCGTCTGCTACGATGACACCTGTGTCTCCTGGCTGGCCTCCGCTTAGCGGGTAGAAGCAGGTCTTGTCAAGGAGTATGTTCTTGCCGTCAGCTTTAGTCACTGTGGCTTCGAATTCCTTTTTGTAGTTGTCTTTCAGGTATAATAGTTCAGTCATTTGCAACACCCTTAGGGGTTTGGGATTTTTTGGGGGTTTTTAAATGTTTTTGTGGTTATTTTTGGGTTGGTGGGGTTTTTCTTGGGGGGCTTCAAAGGCTGTTTTTTTGCTTGCTGGGCGGTTCTTTTTTAAATGAATCAACACATATAAAAATGATGGTGCCTTAAAAATTGGGGTGGGGGGATTTATATGAAGAAGAAACGGACATGGTTATGGTTATTTTTGCTGGTTCTGCTGCTTGCAGTCGTTGCATATACAAGCACCCAGAGGGGTGTGGATAATATAACAGGTCATGCAGTGCAGGGGACAGGACAAGAGACTGGGACTCAGGATGTCCAGGTCCAGACATCTTCAGATCAGGGTAATAGCTCATCTGATGGTACTGGTGCGGATTCTACTGGTACTGGTGATGATGGTACTGGTGATGATGGTACTGGTGATGATGGTACTGGTGATGATGATACTGGTGATGATGAGGAGCCTGATTACCCGCAGCTGTCTGCATGCAATGAATATAATTGCGAGTCTCCAGGGGTCTGCGTTGATGATATATGCGAGGTTCCTGAGTGTACTACTGATGATGACTGCGAGGATGGCGATGGCTGCACAGTGCAGAAGTGCTTTTTTGCACCGCATCCAAAAGCGTTCTGCTCTACTGACGTGATAACTGAGTACAAGCATAAGGATGGCTGCTGCCCTAAAGGAGCTTATGTCGATGATGACGATGACTGCGTGCCTGTCTGCGGTGACAGGAAATGCGAGTTCGGTGAGAATACTGCGTCGTGTGATGTAGACTGTCGGCATGCTGGGTCTGGTGCTAGTTCAGCGCCGCCATCGGATGATGACGATGATGATGATGAGAAGGAGAGGCCTAACTATAGCTAGTTGCGCAGGTCTGGACAACCTAGTAATGATTTAATTTTTTTATTTTTGTTGATGAATTCTAATGGGATTTAGCTATGGGGCGTAAACTGAGCTTTCTCTGCAAAACTATTTAAATACTGTATGTGTCATACGGGAATGTCTGTCTTGAGGTGAATGATATGGCAAAAAAGAAGATGACAAAACGTAAGGGTTACATCCATATTTACACGGGAGATGGCGGCGGCAAGACAACTGCTGCACTCGGGGTCGCGATGCGGTCGCTCGGTCAGGGTCATCGTGTCGATGTCGTGCAGTTCCTGAAGGGAAGCAAAGACATCGGGGAATGGAAGATACAGAAGAAGCTTCCAGGCTATGCTGTGTACCAGTTCGGCAGGAAGGATTTTCTTGATCTCAAGAAGCCTTCATTGAAGGATGAGGAGCTTGCCAACCAGGCGCTGGGTTTTGCAGAGGAGTTGATGAAAGAGAAGAGTCCCCCTGATCTTGTCATACTTGATGATATCAATCTTGCAGCAGCGATCGGGCTGATTGACGTGGATGAGGTTGTTGCTATGCTGAAGCGGGTGCCCAAAGGGGTGGATGTATACCTGACCGGCAGGGATGCTCCGCGTAAGCTGATGGGTGCGGCTGATTTCGTGACTGTTATAGTTGACAAGAAACAGAAGAATATACTTGCACGGAAAGGGATCGATTATTAAGTTATTTTCTTTTTTCCCTGTCTTTTCTGTTTAGGAGTGTCAAAATCTATATAAATACACAATGGATTGATTCTATTATTCTGGTATTTTCTCCGTTTTGATAACAGCTAACAACAGCTAAGAGGGTGGGGCAAATGAACAACAGGATCGGTTTTGAGAGTGAATCAATTGATTCAAGGATTGCAGAGGAGCTTAAGGAAACAGCTGACCTCTGCAGAGGCGACATTCTTCTGATGACAACAGCAGCAGGAAACGGGCATCCTGGCGGGAGCATGTCTTCTGTTGACTTCCTGACACTTCTTTTCGCGACAGCGAATGTCAATCCTGACGATAAGATGGATCTTGACAGGGACAGGATATTCCTCAGCGCAGGGCATCTCCATCCTGCAGAGCTTGCAGTGCGGGCGCGGTATGGGTTCATTGGCGAGGATCCTGATGCCGAGATTGAGGATATTGCGATGCGGCTCAGGCAGGAGGGAAGCAGATACCCTGGTCATTCTGAACGCGGCATATCTGAATTCAGCACAGGTGTGCTCGGACAGGGACTCAGCGCAGCAGCAGGCATGGCAATGGGTGCAAAGCTGACAGGACGCGATTACAATGTGTTCGTGCTCATGGGAGATGGCGAGCAGCAGAAAGGACAGCAGATGGAAGCGCGTGATTTTGCTAATAAGTATGGGCTCAATGTTGTGGGCATTGTCGATCATAACCGTCTTCAGATATCCGGCGATGTCGGGGATGTCATGCCACAGGACATTCGCGCAAAGTACGAAGCAGATGGGTGGAAGGTGTTCGAATGCAACGGGCATGATTTCCAGAACATGTATTCTGTCCTGCGCTCTGCGGTGAAGCATGAAGGGCCTGCGATGATATTGTCGCAGACTACAATGGGCAAGGGCGTCAGTTTCATGGAAGACAAGGAGAAGTACCATGGATCTGTTGTGCCTTTAGTGCATGATTCAGGACATGATCTTAGGCATGCTCTTGAGGAGCTTGGACAGTCTTACCGGATTGAGGGTGCAGAGGACATCGTCCGGCAGAGGAAGGATCTGGAGGCATCTGTCGAGGCTGAGTTGCCCAAGGTACCGAAGCACGATGGTTATGATCCTAACAAGAAGAGCTGGCAGGCCTGCCGCGGGGCGTACGGGGATGAGCTGTACAACCTGGCGAAAGAGAGGAACTCGAACGGGCACATGAGCGTCGTCGGGATTGACTGCGACCTTGGAGGATCAACAAAGATAACGAAGCTTGATACTATAACCAAGAGGAGCCTGTTGCAGATGGGCATACAGGAAGGCAATGCAGCGACAGTCGCGGGTGCGCTTTCACTCAACCATGAGCTGTCAGTCTTCTTCAGCACATTCTCTATGTTCGCTGTCGAGGAGGTGTTCAGCCAGCAGAGGATGAATGACCTCAACGAGACCAATCTCAAGACATTCTACACGCATCGCGGCACTGTGGGGCCGGATGGAAACTCTCACCACAGCATCAGGGATATCGGGATGGCGATGAGCCTCTTTGATGCAAATGTCATATTACCTGCAGATGCCAACCAGGTAAGGCAGGTCGTGAACCATGCTCACAGCACGCAGGGAAATTTCTTTGTAGGAATGACCCGGGACAAAACTCCGATAATACTTGATGAGGATGGGACGCCATATTTTGAGAATCATGCCTTTGAGTACGGGAAGGCCCAGTGGATACGAAGATTCAGTCCGGACTCTTCTGTCCGGGAAAGGGCAGTCATATTCGCGATGGGAAACATGCTGTACAGGGCACTTGACGCAAGAGCACTGCTTGCAGAAAAGGGATATGATGTAGGGATCGTGAATGTACACTCCCCTAAGGTACATGACCAGGATACGATAAAGGAAGCCACATCCCAATGCCATACTGTGATCACGTATGAAGACCATCATATAGATACAGGGTATGGTGCCCGCCTTGGTGCTTTCCTCCAGGAAAATGGATTCATGGCCATGTTCTCAAGGCTCGGATGGATGCGGAACCCTGGTTCGGGAAAGACAGAAGACCTTTTCAGGAGCGCAGGACTGGATGCGCATCATCTTGCTGACTTCACAAAGCAGAAGATTGCCCGGGCAAACCTCAGGTATTCTTCCGGCTATGTGCCTAACCCCAGGGTAATCATGCCTTTGTTAGACCCTAGTCATTCCCAAAGATGATAAAGCCTACAAAGCTGCACTTCGGAACAGCAGGCACACCTGTGATGTCCAAGGATAGAGGAAGCCTTGTAGGGGTGGGTGTGGTCGCTGAGCTTGGGCTCAGTGCCATGGAGCTTGAGTTCGTGCGCGGTGTGCGGATGAAGCAGGAGCTTGCCCGCGAGGTGGGGGCAGTTGCGAAGGAAAAGGGTGTTGTCCTGACTGCACATGGGCCTTATTACATCAACCTGAATTCTCTTGAGGCGCAGAAGGTAAAGGACAGTGTCAAGCGGATAATGGATACTGCGTGTGTTGCTGATGCTGCAGGTGCTTATTCTATCACGTTCCATGCTGCCTACTTCATGAAGCAGGATCCGTCTTCAGTGTATGAGAAGGTCAGGGATAGGCTGAAGAAGATTGTGGCTACTTTGCAGGATGATGGTGTCGGGTTGTGGGTGCGGCCTGAGACAACCGGGAAGGCCACGCAGGTCGGCAGTCTCGCTGAGACCATACGCCTGTCGCAGGATGTCGAACAGGTGCTTCCATGCGTTGATTTCGCGCATCTTCACGCGCGTGATGGTGCGCAGAACTCTTATAGTGAGTTCTGTGATATATTCGAGGAGCTTGAGAAAGGGCTCGGCAAGGATGTGCTGAACAACATGCATATCCACATGTCTGGCATCAACTATACTGCCAAGGGCGAGAGGAATCATCTTGTGCTGAAGGAGTCTGACTTTGAGTACAAGGAGCTGATGAAGGCGTTCAAGGAATTCCGGATAAAGGGTGTCGTGATATCAGAGAGCCCTAATATAGAACAGGATGCGCTGCTGATGAAGAAGGTGTATGAATCTTTCTGAGCCTGTCAAGAACTACTTTGTTTTTTGCTTTACGATCTCTTCGTGATGCCTTGTCAGCATGTGGTATGCGCGTCCGTGCTTGAACTTCTCCTTCAGGTATTTGTATTCAGTGCCCAGCTGTGACCTTATCAGGGTCTTTGCCATGTGCTGTTTCTTGGAACGGTTCACGTAGGCGCTCTCTTTCCTTATGCTCATCACAGCCTTCAGGAAGAGGTTGTCTTCCTTGCCTATCACTACGGAGTCTCTTTTCAGGATGTCCTTGAATATGGACTCGATGTCGTTGCCGTGCGTGAACGTGAGGACCTTCCCCAGCTCGTATGTGCTGTGCCCGTCTGAGCCGCCGGTCATTCCCTTCTTTGCCTTGGTAGCCCACAGGACAGCTTCCATGTTGGATTTCCTGAAGTTGTAGCCATTGATGACTTCGATCATGTCAAACTTCTTTTCGAGCGCTGTGGAAACCCCTGTGTGTTTTATACCTACTGCGCCTGGCGCGAAAGGGTGCGGGGCTGCCATGTGGCAGTTATAATCCTTTGTTATGTAGCTCAACTCCTCTGCAGAGATATCGATGAAGAAGGGGTTGTTTTTCATCCTTGGCTTCAGCTTCTTGTCAAAGAACTCTTCAAGTTCGCGATGGTTATAGAAGTACATCAGCAGGTGGTTTCCGTTCCTGCAGGTTATCTCTATGCCTGGTATTATGACTGTGTGCTCCCTCTGCTTATATGATGCTATCACACCTTTGATCGTGTTGTGGTCTGTTATGGCAAAGCCGAATCCCTTTTTTTCTGCTTTCTTCACAGCGGAACGTATGCGCGAGATGCCGTCAAGAGAGAAACGGGTGTGGAAATGGAAGTCAACACCGAAGAAACCCTCTTTTGCCAGCTTTTTCAGGGGCGGTCTCTTGAAAAAAACACTGCTCATTTTCTGTTTCTGTTGTTGTCTGTAGAGTATATAAATCTACTTTTTCTACTCTTGAGTGGTCTGGTGCTCTTGTGTTGGGGATTAACCGAAAACTTTATAACATTTAAAGCATCTTGCTTATAAACCTTTTAATCTATAATAACCAAACAAAAAGGGGTGTACGATGAAAAAGACACACGTAAATGTGATACAAAAAGCCGGTAGTTGGGCCTTTATCGTTGGCCTGATCGTTGCGATCATAGCGGGATTCTGGCCGCTCGGAACTGCCATGACATCAGTCCTTATCATCATGGGCTTGATTGTTGGGTTCCTGAACGTGACCGGCAAAGAGACGAACAGCTTCCTGTTCTCCACATTGGTCCTTGTCGTAATGACCAGCATGGGAGGACAGCTTCTCGGGACGATCAAGTTCATCGGACCGATGCTGCAGAACATGTTCTCAGCGATGATGTTGTTCATCATACCAGCAGCTGTCGTGGTTGCTCTAAAAGCAATCTATGCATTGGCAGAAGAGGAATAAATCTTTTCGATTTTTTTTCTTTTTTTCTTTACTTTAGAATCAGCGGCTTGTAGTCACACTTACCCTGTTGCAGTAAGGCCTTATCCTGCACTGGCTGCAGAGCGGGGATATGGGTCTGCATATGTTCTGGCCCCAGGTCACCAGGAGGTCGTTGTATACTATCCAGTACTTCTTCGGGAGTTTCTTTCTCAATGCGAATTCTGTGTCATCTGCTGCTTTTGTGTGGACGTAGCCAAGCCTGTTGCTGATCCTGTGGACGTGGGTGTCTACTGCTACCCCTGGCTTCTTGAAGCCGATTGTTATTACGATGTTGGCTGTCTTCCGGCCTACTCCCTTGAGTTTCAGGAGTTCGTCTATCGTGTCCGGGACCTTGCTGTTGTATTGGTCGATCAGGACCTTTGCTATCTCCTTTATCCTCCTTGCCTTTGTCTTGTAGAACCCTACAGGGTAAATGAGCTTTTCGATACGCTTTATGGGGAGTCCTGAGAGCTGCTTGGAATCTTTTGCTTCCCTGAAAAGACGCTTTGATGCTTCTGCAGTTGTCTTATCCTTTGTGCGGAGGCTCAGCAGGCAGGATATCAGGACCCTGTACGGGTCTTTCCGCAGGGCTATCTCACTCACTATGGGCAGCTGGTATTTCGGGATTTCCTTCTTTAGAATAGGTATTATCCTGTCTATCCGGACCTTCTTCATTTTCGCTTACCTGACTTTAGGCAGGTTCTCGAAGGTGACCCTTTCACCGTCGAAAAGGTTTGTATCTGATGCAAAGCCTGAGTTTGTCTCTAGAACGTATTTTGCATTCACTCTCGGCTCGAATATCTCGCACTGGGTCTGCGGCGGGTTGCATGGCTGGGCGTCCTTTTCAATGTCCTGTATCTTTCCCTTGCTGCTTATCCAGAATATGTCAATAGGGAAGTCCATGCCCTTCATCCATATTCCCTGGACATCAGGCTGCTTGAAGATGAACAGCAAACCCTTGTCTTCCGGAAGTGATGTGTAGTTGCTCAGGCCAATCTCCTGCTCTTCGGCAGTTATGGCCAGGATAAGGTCGATACAGACATCATGCTTGAAACAGGCCCTTGGCTTGCCTGTTGATTCTTCAGGTGTTATGAACATGGCGACTGCCATGATTGCTGCAAGAAGGATGACAATGCTGATGAGGACTGAAAGTGTCGCGCCGTGGTTCACAACCCTTGCCTTGGCGGGTGCTTCACCCTTTGACTCCTTGAGTTTTCTCTTAAGTTCCTCGACGTCAACCATGATATACCCTGATGTAGGACCCTTTATTAATGTTTTTATTGAAATATGTCGAGAGGATGTCTTGAGAAGAAGTCAGTCATCTTTCGATCTTCTTGAGATTGCGCCACCAGTCATTCGGGTCGGTGTCTTCGATCTCCTTCAGCAGCTTCTTGCCAGATTCTGTCTTGATGACCTTCCATATGTTGTCTATCCAGTTTTGCGCGTCGCTGTACCCTATCTTGATGTATTCCTTTGCCTCAAGCGCGTTCTCAAGAAGGTCTGCATCCCTTGCGACCTCTGCTTCAGGGCTTTTTCTGGTGTGTGCTTCTTCCAGCAATGGCTTGAGATCTTTTCCGAGCTCTCCGATGGAATCCATCTGCTCATCCAAGGCAGCTTTCTCTGCGTTCCTGAAGTCGATGTACCTATGGCCTACCTTGTGAAGGTCATTGATCCTTGCCTCATGGATGTCGTGAAAGATGCACATGACAGCAACCTTGTCTGCGTCGACTTCCTCAAGCTTCGCGAGAAAATAGCCGATGACTGCAGTGCGATGGGAATGCGCAGAGGTTGTGCTGGGATTCTCAACCCCGATAAGGGAGAACCCGCTGCGCTTGACTCTCTGGAGCTGACCTGTCTCGTATAAGAAGTTTGTCAGATCTTTCATCATAACACACCGATAAACGCCAAGAAACTGAATATCATGCCTATCACGACCCCTGCAAAAATCATGATAATGCCCTGCTTGATCATGTTCTCTTTAGCGATCTTCCCTGCAAAGGCACCCAGCACGAAAAGGTTCAGAGCTACAAGAGTCAGCGAAACATAGAATGCCGTCTGTATGCTTAGGTATCCTGGATTCACAAAGAAGAAAGGTGCTATCAGTATCAACGCAATGAACAGCGGGATTATCCCATCTACCAGTCCGATGAATAAAGCCATCTTCTCACGCTTCTTTGAGAACTCTGTACCGCTCAGGTCACTTATGAGATGTGCTTCTATCGACCGGATCTTGTTCCGGATTTCCGCACGTTCAGCAGCGTATGAACCCCAAATCCCTGACACGCACATTGCTACACTGGCACCTATGCTTGGGATGATTATCAGCTTAGGGTCTGCTATATTACTCATGAACATTGCCACCACAATACCCAGGATAGTAAGCGCCCCGTCGAAAGTGTTTATGATTATGTACCTTCTCACAATCTCATGTTCTACAAGTATTGTATAAATTTCCCTGATATTCATATTGTTCCTGATATGACACTCAAAGCGGTTTGAAGTGATGCGGCAGCTCATGCAGCTGGTACGAGCAGATCTTCTTTCCTGCAGCAACCTTGTCAACAGAATGTATGACTGCGCCAAAATCCTCTATTGTCTTTCGGATGATCTCGAAGTCGAGAGAAGAGCCTTCCAGGACCATCTTGACAGACTCTGTCTTCTCATCTACAGCATAGACAGAAATATCAATATTCTCAATCCCATTGGTCTGGGTCAGGGACTGGCTGAATTCAACAATATTTGGCTTGTGCGGCTTCAGGATATCAAGCACCAGAAGCTTTACCGGCGATTTTGGTTTTGGCATGTTAAAACACCTCTTATATGCATTGAAATGAGTGGCTGTTTTTAAATCTTATCATGAATATAGGCGTTATAACGCTAAGATATATATATAAAAGTGATTCTGAATGAGCTGCATGAAACCTAAACTATTGTTGCATGTCTGTTGTGCGCCCTGCAGCACGCATTGCGTGAAGGAACTTTTGGATGATTATGACGTTACCATGTACTTCTATAATCCTAACATACATCCGTATGGCGAGTATGTGAAAAGGCTTGAGGACGGGGAGAAGGTCGGTGCCTTGCTTGGCGTGCCCCTGGTCGAGGGAGAGTATGATCCTGATGCGTGGATAGACCTTGTGCAGGGGCTTGAGGAAGAGCCTGAAGGCGGAAGGCGCTGCGGGGTGTGCTTCTCGATGAGGATTGCGCGCGCTGCAGAGCATGCTGCTGAGAATGGATTTGATTGTTTCACGACAACCATGACAGTATCCCCGCATAAGGATACTGGAAAGATAAACTCTATCGGTGAGAATATCGCCTCGAAGCATGGCGTGTCGTGGCTGCATTCTGATTTCAAGAAAAAGGACGGTTTCCGCAAGTCGGTCGCGATGAGTGACGAGATGGGGCTCTATCGCCAGAAGCACTGCGGGTGCTTCTATTCTGTCAAGCCAGGCAGTGCTGACTAGAACCTGCTGAAGAGTGTTGTCTGTCCCTGGAACAGGTCATCATACCTGCCTTCTTCTATGCATTGTACTGCTTCCTGCTCATCCATGTCATAATGCTGTATAAGCGGGCGGAGCATGCGCCCAATCCTTCCCTTGAATGTCCGCTTCCCTTTATCGTCACGCTTTCCAAGATACCTGCTGAGCATGTAATTCATGTTCCTTTTGCTGAAAACTTTTTCGTCAGACATCTCAAGGAACTCCTCAAGCGGGTGCCAGCCATCAGGCAGCCGCACGTGCGCGAACTTATCACCTTCTGTCAGTCCAAGCTCGATGTAGGCCTGTATGCGAGAGAACCTCTGCGAATATGAGGACCAGTCAAGGTAATCCCTTGTGAGCGATTCCTTGAAGTCGATGAGCTTGCTCCTGTCGACCTCCCTGTTCCTGAGCCTCTGGATGAAATCAGTGACATGCTTTACTGCAGCGTCCGGGCCCTGATCAAATGCCAGGCGTATCATATCCTGGATGAGCTCCTTCTCATATAATGTCGAGTAGCCGAACCTTCCCTTGAGGTCTGCGCGGCGGACGTATAGTGAGACGCCGTCATTCAATGCGAAGCTTCCGTTGTCGATGTTCAGAAGCTCGCCTTCTGCAACCTTGTAGCCGACATGCTTGATCGCGTCGTGGAAGCTTTGTGTGTTGATGACCCCTGTTGGGAAGCAATAGAAATTACCTGCGCGGTTCATTGGCCTGAAATTCCTGACAAGTTCTGAGAACTTCTCCGTGAAAGCGCGCACGTTGTCATCCTTGATGTTCCCTTCCTTGTCCTTGAAACCATTTTCGCTGGCGTTCAGTATGTAAGGGAGGTTATAACCTTCTTCAAGCGTGTACATGATGTCAAAACGCATGAGGGTCTCTTTAGTCGATGACTGGTCTTGATCAACCTTCAGCTTCTTGAAATGATTGAGCATGGGCCTGGCGCGCTCGCTCTTGAAAAGCTCTTTCCAGAATATGTTCGTGAATGGAGCTATGTAATACAGCCCTGCCTTTGAGAACCCTTTTCTTGCTTTCTTCTTCAGGGCCTTCTTGGTGCGCTTGTCAAGGATGTCGAAGAATACCTCTGCAGGATCCATGTTGCTGTAGGTCATACCGCGTTCCCTGCTCCAGGCTATAGGTGTCAGGTTCCTGCATGCGCCCCTGAACTCGTAAAGCTCCTTGGCAAGCTGCCTGCGGGACGTGACACACACGTCCTCAGGGGACCTTAGGAAGAGCAGTGACTTGAGGTATACCATTGTCTTGAAATAACCCTCTACCTGGTTCAGCCTCAGCACGTCCTCGATACCGTAGTCCCTCAGCTCGTCGGCAGCCTGTTCGCTTCCGATCAGCTGCTCGATGGTCAGCCTTGTAAGGTCCTCGTAGCCCTGGGACTTCTTTATTGACTTGCCGAGGACCAGGCTTGTTATGGTCTCAAACCTGTTGTCTATCGTGAAAGGAAAATAGTTCTGCGAGTAAGGCGCAAGATCCAGGTGGAATATCGACGGGATGATGACCTTCTTGAAGAAGCCCGGGCCCTGTCCTTTTGAAGGCGTGTAATCAGCGATGTTGAACCTCTCGACGCGTTCCTCACGCTCTGCATACTCTGCAAGCTCGCGAAGGTCATAGTTCATGCCGTTCTGGCTTATCATCACGAGGAAAGGATGCTCTGCAAGGAACTGCTGGAACTGCGCCATCATGCCCTGGGCGTCATCTGTCTTGTGGTTGAACAGTGTCGTGGGCATGCCAGATGGGGGCTCGAAGTCGGTGCGCTGCTCTTTCCCTGAAAGGTGCTCGAAATAATCTATGACAAATCGGTTCTCTTTCAGCTGCCCTACCTGGATGGTCATCGGCTGCTTGGGGTAACGCTTGCCTGTGTGTTCATTGAAGTGCTCCTCGACCAGAGTCACCAGTGCCGGCTTGTCCAGCTCTTCGAGATGAGTCTCGCAGCCAGCGTCGCTCAGGAAGCGCCTGATCTGCTCCTCGCTGTTGCGAAGGCTGCCCAGGACAATTGCCCTGTTCTGCCTGTCCTTTTCCCAGTGCATGAACTCTGTGTCGAATGCATATGTCTTGAGTTTCAGGAAGTCCTTCAGTGAAAGACGCTCGCCGATATACAGCCCGCTCTGGCCTTCAGTGTCAGAGAGCTGCACAGTCGAGAAAGGCATGTTCAGCATGCGTCTCACCCAGCTCCTGCCTGACAGCCGCGGGCTAACCCCTCTTGTGAATGTTGCCGGAAGCTCACGGAGATACTTGTTGGCCCCCTCTACCAGCAGGAAGAAATAGTTCGGGTCAAGAATGGTGAACCTGAGACCAGGGTGCTTTGTCTGCAGAAGCTCAAGCTGTTCGATCGCATCGGGCTTTGTCATCGGCCTTGATATGGAGAATGTCGTTATCGGTCCGAACTTGCCTGTTATCGGGTGCTTCACATAAGGCCTTGCGATGATCTCCTCAAGACCTGCTGTGTTTATCCTCCGGTCCCTCTTCAGCCTATGCGCGCGCACCACTACCTGTTCGTCTTCTTCTTTTGTCGTCCTGAGAACTGCGTCTACAATAAGCATGCACTAGGAAAAAAATAAATAGTATATATACATATCGCAATTCATGGGGGGCAAGGCAGTCAGTTCTGTACATATAGTATCGAATCCAATCGTCACCATAGCGAGACTACTCTACGCGCATAGTTCTATCATCGACCATGAAGCCATACGGCCTCACGGGGTAAAAAAGAAGACAATAGATTTTCTTGTCGAACAGGCGCTTGAACGGCAGGAGGACCCGCGCTTCACAGGGTCGATGGAGAAATACAAGCTCTACATGGACGGGCACAGCAAAAACACCACCCTGCTCGGAGGAGGGATGCTTGAAAACCTTCGTATCCTTGTTGGAAGGCCTTTCATGTTCCTGGGGTTTGAGAACAGGGTGCTCGAGGACAGGTACGGAAGGGTGGGGAAGTCTGGCGTGGATGATTTCTCGACGCAGACAGAGTTCGTGAAACACCTGCTGCATGACATATACCGCAGGGCGAGAAATCACGAGAAGGAAGGGCTGCGAAGCGTGGTGTGGTACAGGATGGGCGTGTATGATTTCCCTTTTGTCATCGAGGAGGTGGTCGAGAACGGGATGAACAAGGTCAGGATACGGAATCCCTTCAGCGACATCGCTGATGTTGTCGGTGATATCCTTGTCAAGGGAGGGAAGACCGGCCTGGGTGATCAGGTAAGATACGTCGGTGACACGAGCAGGCAGGGGAATTACCGATTCTCTGACACTGCATTCTCAGGAGAGAGATTCACGAAGAGATGCAGGAGCATTCCCGGCTATCTTGAAAACCTGCACCATGCCTATGAGAAGAAACATGGTGCGGTCCCGATTGAGGATTTTGAGAAGCTCTGCAAGGTGGCTATACGGATAAACAAGGAGATAATAAGGCAGAAGTATTCCTGCATAATCGATGCCCTTGATCTCGACGAGCTTACCTGTTACATGCTTCAGGGTGACTTCAGCAGGGAGCTGTTGACAAAGATACGGGAGGATGTCCGTGTCCCAGGGATCAAGCTCCTGCAGGACACGAGCAACATGCCTGACAGGGGCGTGCTCGAGGCGCAGGCGCTCAACAGGCTGTCGGGCTGGGTTGTCGCCAGGTTCAAGCAGGACGGCCAACGGATAAAGCCGATCATCGTGCCGCGCAGGAAGTACAAGCATCAGCCAGCGTACGGCCACGCGATACAGATGCCTGCGATCCGGACACTCGGGACTGCGAAACAGATTGATGATGGGCTCAAGGGGATGGACCACGAATCGCTTGACATCCTCAAGAAGGAGATAAAGACAAAGCGTTTCTACATCTCATCGATAGAGGTCATATTGGTAAGGCTTAATAACCAGAACTTTGTCGTCGAGACAGAACTGGGACAGACGCAATGGCAGGACATACTTGCAGGAAGGACAGTACACCCATTGCCAGTACAGGACATGCGGAGACGGACACGCGCACTGGCAGACTCTTACACGCGGCCCAGCAATGCAGGGAACAAATGCGAGCTGCATAGGTACATCAGCATGTATCCTCCTGAAAGATGGGACGGGATGGGTGACAGTGATGCGAGCAAGGCAGGCATTGCGATCCACACGATTGCGAACGAGCTCCTTACCAAGCAGCACATGGAGCTGCCTAAGTATGGGATACGCTCTGTCCCGCGTGACAGGTACTGCGAGGTCCCGATAGCGCACGAGTTCAGGCCGTCGGAAGAGGAGTGGGATGCTGCAGAGTCGGAGATAATACTGGGGCTTGACAAGACTGACAGCGAATTCTACTCAGAGATGCTGAGGATACTGGTAGGGATGCGCGAGGAAGGGACTGTCATTGTTGACGGAGGGAGCCCGGACGGTGTCGCAATAATAGACGAGGGACAGGAGCCTGTCATAATAGACTTCAAGCGGCGTGTTGCATCGATGGAGCAGGTCAAGTACTTCTCTGCGCAGACATCAAGGTATGCCATGGCGGTGATGCAGGGCAAAGGGATAGAGGCGGAACATTTCTATACTGCCATTGTCCAGACACCTTATACCCCTGCGCCGTTCCTCGGTCTTGAGATGGATGTCGAAGGTCTGCTCCGGGAACAGGTCATACGCATAAGGCAGGTTCGTGTCGACGGGGATTTTCTCAGGCAGGTCAGGCAGGGCCTTATCCTTGAACACGTGGGAAACATAACACTGCACGAGGATCCTGACCTTGGAAGGGAGCTCGTGAAGATATACATGCAGCGCAGCAAGCACAACAGGCCATCCTGCCATGAATGCTTTGCCAATAACGCGAAGTACGGCTCTTACCAGTGCAGGTATCTTCTTGAGGACAAGAAGGAGCTTTGGGACGGGACGCAGGTGGAAGAGGAACCGGGCAATGTTGCTGCTGTTTCGGATGTGAAAAAGAAATAATCACTCTTTATCGAGTGCGTTGAGAATTTCTCCGAGGGCGTCGAAGCTATTTCCGAACCCTGTCCAGTCGCTGTCCTTCATGGCGACGAGGATATCTTCATAATAATCATTGGCGTGGTCTATGAGTTCCTGCTGTGAGCTGTCTTCCAGGGTTGTTGTCTCGTTGGTGCCTGTCCTTGTCGGTCGTATCTTTGTCTTTCCGAATAGCTGTTCCAGGGCGGTCTTCAGGTCTTTTTCCATCACTACTGTCTCTCCGTCTGATACCAGGACGCGTTTTAGTTCAGGAAGCTGGCCTTTCTCTGCCTGGATGTATAATGGTTCTATGTACAGCAGGCTGTTTTCTATCGGGATGACCAATAGGTTCCCTCTTGTGACGCGGCTTCCCTGCTGTGACCAGAGCGTGAGCTGCTGTGAGATTTCGCTGTCCTGGTCTATCTTTGCCTCTATCTGAAGCGGGCCGTAGACCAGCTTGTCCTTTGAGAATTTGTAGAGCAGGAGCTTACCATAATTCTTTGTGTCAGACCTTGCAGCAAGCCAGGCATTCATGTTGTCCTTCTTGATTGGAGTAAATGTTGTCATGAGCACAAACTCTTCCTTTGTCTCTCCAGGGAGCTTCATGATCATATAGTATGGCTCCACCGTGGTCTTCTCCCCTGTGCCGTAGATCTCATAAGGGATCTGCCAGGCATCCTCCTTGTTGTAGAACACTGTGGTATCATCCATGTGGTATGTGCTGTATATCTGCGACTGGATCCTGAAAAGGTCCTCTGGATAGCGTATGTGTTGTTTCAGGTCGGCAGGCATGTCCTTGAACTGCTTGAACTGCGCAGGGAAGATGCTTGCATAGGTCTGCATTATCGGGTCATCCTTGTCAATCACATAATAGCTCACGTCGCCGTCATACGCGTTGACAACGACCTTTACAGCATTCCTTATATAATTGATATTGCCGAACTTCTGGGAGTATGGGAAGTTGCCTGTCGTTGTGTAGGCATCCTGTATCCAGTACAGCTTGCCCTCGCTGATGACTAGGTACGGGTCATTGTCAAGCTTCAGGAAAGGGGTTATCTTTGAGATTCTATCCTTTATGTTCCTCTTGAACAGGATCTTGCTCTGCGGGGTCATGTCTGAGGAGAGGAGTATCTTTATATCTGCGAAGCGGACCGCCATGGCGAGCTTCTTGCCGAAGCTCTCGAGCAGGACACCACCTTTTCCATCATAGCTGATGTACTTGTTAGAATTGCCTTTTGGATAATCAAACTCCTGCGTGTCTGTGTTGACAAGCACGAATTCATTGTCCCTCTGGCCATAGTATATCCTTGGCTCGTCGATCTTCAGAGAGTCTTCAGCTACTGTGTATGACGGCGGGATGTCTTTTACAAGGTAATTAGGGAGTCCTTCTTTTGTTACGCTGTTCACAGGGCTCATCACCACGCCGAAGCCATGCGAATAGACCATGTGCAGATTCACCCATGTCTTGGCGTTCTGCGTAATCTGATTCTGGTCAAGCTCCCTCGGAGCGATCATGACCTGAGTGTACTTGCCGTCGATGTTGTAGCGGTCGATGTCCACGTTTGAAAGGTCGTAGTAGAGCCTGATCTCCTGGGTCTGTTTATAGGTCTGGGTGAGCGGTCTCCAGTCAAGAATCCTTACGTTGTCTATTGTCTCCTTGTTCTTCTCAAGAAGCTCTGCTGTGATGTTCTGCGTGACATCGAAGTCACTCTCCTCCACATTGTCAAGGCCGTAAGCGATTCTTGTGAACTTTATGTTGTTGTCTATGAAAGGTTTCTCCAGGTTTATCTCGTTCGGGCTGACCTTGAGAGACTGGACCAGTCCCGGGACAAGTGTCTTGCCTACAAAAGCGAATGCTATGTATATTATTATCACGAAAAGGATTATGTGTCGTTTTTTCAGCTTTGGCTCTTGTGAGAAGAAGAATATCCAGACATAGAATACTGCTGCTGTGATGAGTGCCAGGACCATGAGCATCTTGACCACGGGGAGGAAGATGTATACATCTGTGTATCCTGCTCCGACGACAATGCCTGCCTCTGAATACATCACAGAAAAGCGTTCCAGGTAGTTCTTGATCGCGAGAAGGACAAAGACGAGCGATCCCAGGATCGCCATGTGCACCATGCCTGCGCGTCTTATCTTCTTCAGCTCCTGCTTCCAGTCAACTGTCTTGTAGACAACGTTTGTGTTGGGGTCGACGCGCCTTGCTGCAAACATGGATACAAGGAACTGATGCAGGTAGTAGAGGACTACCATGATTGTAGTTATTATAAGAACTGCGAAAAGGAATCTCCATATCGCAAGGTAGAGCGGGAATGTGAATACATAGAATGCGGCGTCTTTTCCCAGTATCGGGTCTGCGAGGTTGAATGTTGACTGGTTCATGTACTGGAGCACTTTCATCCATGCTCCGGAGGCAGAGATGCCTATGAATAATGAGACAAGTATCATCACCCAGGCGGTTATCTTCCTTGAGACCTTTGATCCGTGGATGCGTGATGCTATCCAGAGGTTGATGCCTGAGAATATCAGGAAGAACAGTATGGATGCGAAGAACAATGCTATCTTTGTCTTGAGTGTTATCTTGAATATCTCTGCAAAGCCCAGTGCAGAGAACCACAGGAAGTCGCTGTAAAGGCCTGCGATCTTGCCTACAGAGAATACCAGTATGAGGATCACTGCTGCTAATATGTATTGTATGATGTCTCTAATGCCTGGCATGGTTTTCAGTTGGTGGGTTGTTGTTTTTAAATGTATCTGAGGGGTTTAAAAGAGCCCTTGAGGGATCAAGTGATAAGGAGCATCGCATCGCCGAAAGAATAGAAACGATACTTCTCTTTTACTGCGGTCTCGTAGGCGTGCTTTACGTTGTCCAGGCCGATGAGCGCTGCTATGAGCATCAGGAGGGTCGACTTCGGCAGGTGGAAGTTGGTTATCATCATGTCTGGCCGGAGCCTGAACTTGTAGCCGGGGTAGATGAAGATTTCTGTGCTGTCCTGCTTTGGCTGGACTATTCCCATGTTATCTGCTGCAGACTCTAATGCTCTTAGGGATGTGGTGCCTACTACAATCAGCCTGCCATGCCTTTCGTTGATGGCTTTTGCTGCGGATCCTGATATTTCGAACCATTCCTCATGCATCCTGTGGTCTTCGATGTCCTCTGTCTTGACCGGAAGGAACGTGCCGTAGCTGACGTGGAGAGTGATCTTCACTATCTTGATGCCCTTTGCTTCTATGTCCCTGAGAAGTTCTGGTGTGAAGTGGAAGCCTGCAGTGGGCGCGGCTATTGATCCTTTGTTCTTGGCAAATACTGTCTGGTATTGCTGTCTTTTTGCTTGTTTTTTTATGTATGGTGGGAGGGGCATCTCACCGATGTCCTGCAGGATCTGTTCCACATTGTCCTTGTTGAACTCTACCTCGAACTCAAAGCCGTCACTGTCTCCGATGACTGTTGCTTTTAGGTCTTTATCGAACTCAAAGACGTTACCCTTGCGTACTTTATTGCTTGTTATCTGGCAGAGAAATCTTTTTTGGGCGAGTTTCTTTGAGATTATGAATTCTGCAGCAGCTCCGGTCGCTTTCTTTCCTTTCAGCTTGACAGGTTCTACCTTTGTCTCGTTCAGGACCAGGACGTCGCCTTTCTCCAGGTAGTTGAGGATGTCCTTGAATATCCTGTGCTGGATATCTTTGTCTTGGACTACCATGAGCCTTGACTCGTCCCTCTGTTCTTTGGGTTCCTGGGCTATGAGTTCTGGCGGTAGGTTGTAATTGAACTCTTCAAGTTTCATATGCAGAGAAGAAATAATATCTGTATTTAAATCATCCGGCTTTCCTGAGCAAAGTTTTCAGAGCCACAGTTCGGGCAGAGCCTGATCGGGAAGTTTCTTTTCCTTGCGAAGTGGAACTTGCAGCCATAGCAGTAGTACTTTATCTTCATGTTTGCCAGTGCCTGCTTGCGCAGGAACTCTGCTTCTTCTGCTTCCTTGCTCTTCTTGTTATGGCATTCATTGCAGAACAGGTTGTCGCTCAGTATCACCAAAGAAGTCTCAGGGAACTCAAAGCCGCAGCTGTCGCAATGGCGCGTCGGCTCTGGAATCTCATCTTCACCGCTGAACCTGTCCATGAACCAATCTTTTATCCCCATTGTGGGATGGAAAGGGATAGAACTCATTTATAAATTTTTCATATTGTATTTAAACAAAAGAAGACTAATACGGCAGCCGGGACGAACTCCCTTCAGGTCGATGCCCCGCCTGCCTTCTCTCGCTTCGCTCGATACGGCAGCCGGGATTTGAACCCGGGTGACGACCTTGGGAGGGTCGGATCTTTTTGCGCCACGCAAACCACGCAAATCTGCGATTTGCTTGGTACCACTGGATCACTGCCGTGTATCCTTGTTGCAGAAACCTGCTTGTTTTTAACCTTTTTGCTCACCATATGAATGGGATGAGTCTCTCTGTCCGGGACATATATGCTCTGTACTTCTTTCCGAACTTCTTCATGAGTGCGGCCTCTTCTATCCTTATGCGGTAGAGGCCTGACGGCGTGAAGAGTATCAGTGCAGAGGCTGTCCCGACCCAGCTCTGCAGGGCAAGGGGCAGGCCGGCGAATATCAGGATGAAACCTGTGTACATCGGATGTCTTATGTGCCTGTAGATGCCTGTGTCTATTATCTCGTGGTCTTTCAGTATGCGCACGCGCATGTCAAACTGTTTTCCCAGGGTAAATTGTCCTGTCAGCCTGAGCGCCAGGCCTGCCAGGAACATCGAAAAACCTAAGATTGCAGATGTTGGGTTGAGGCCTGGTTGTTTGATTGCTGTCTCAATGATTGTCGATGCAGTGACTACTGTCGCTGCGAGGAAAATCAAAGGAAGTGAATTCCTGTCCTCTTTTCTGCTTTCGCCAAGACCTAGTGACGAAAAGAACTTCTTCAGTAGCCGTTGTTTCATATTTTTATAAACAAAACAAAGCTTTATATATTTTATTGGCAGAAATAGGCTCTGGATGTCTTTCTGTAGATGAGATAATGTTCAAAACAATACATCAGGGGTGGTACATTGGCAAGAGACAGATGGGGTTCAAGGACCATATTCTTATTCGCAGCTATAGGATCCGCTGTGGGTCTCGGGAACGTGTGGCGTTTCCCTTACCTGACGCACAAGTTCGGCGGAGGGGCATTTCTTATCCCTTACCTGATAGCACTGTTAGTGATGGGCATACCATTACTCATACTTGAGTTTGCGCTCGGACAGAAGATCCAGCAGGGCGCAATCGGATCGCTGAAGGCGATACACGGCAAGCTTGGAGGAATAGGATTCCTTGGGGTGATAACTGCTTTCCTGATCGTCTGTTATTATGCTGTGGTGATGGCCTGGTCGCTGATATACCTGTTCGCATCGTTCGGTGTGAAGTGGGCGGCAGACTCAAAGGCATACTTCTTCAATGACGTGCTGCAGATAAGCGACAGTGTAGGGCAAGTCGGTGGAATCAACTGGACTATCTTCGGCGCGCTTGCCGCGGTGTGGGTGATGATATACTTCTGCATCTGGAAAGGGCCTAAAAGTGTGGGAAAGGTAATCTGGTTTACGGTCCCGCTTCCTATCATATTGTTGGGCGTGCTCTTTATCCGTGTTGTGACCTTGCCAGGCTTCCTGACAGGATGGGCGACATACCTGCGGCCTGACTGGACTGCGCTTCTTTATTCTGATGTGTGGATTGCAGCGATATCGCAGATCTTCTTCACGTTGAGTGTTGCGTTCGGCATCATGATCGCATACGGGAGCTACAAGAGAGAGAATGAGGATATCGCAAAGAACACCTACGTAGTCGCGTTAACAAACTGCGCGATAAGCCTGTTCGCGGGCTTTGTCGTCTTCGGCGTCCTGGGTTACATGGCAACAAAGGCAGGGACATCAGTCACAGATGTCGTGGCTTCCGGGCCGGGACTCGCATTTGTCGTGTTCCCGCAGGCGCTCAGCCTGATGCCCTGGGCAGCATTCTTCAGTGTCGTGTTCTTCCTTACATTGCTGACGCTTGGTATCGACAGCGCGTTCTCGATTGTCGAGGGTGTCAATGTCGTGATATCAGACAGCAAGAAGAAATGGAAGAAGCAGAAGATCGCGTTTTTGGTGTGCTTCTTTGCGTTCTTAATCGGGATATTGTTCACGACGCGCGCAGGGCTTTATTTCCTTGACATCATAGACCATTTCCTGATGAGCTTCAACCTTGTCATCGTCGGGGTGCTGGAATGCATCGCAGTGGGCTGGATATTCGGCGCGAACAAGTTACGGCGGTACATCAACAGCGTGAGCGACTGGAAAGTGGGACGATGGTGGAATGTGGCCATTAAATATGTGATACCTCTTGCACTGATCGTGTTCCTGGTGCTCAACTTCTGGCAGGAGATACACGTGCCTTATGAAGGGTATCCCATGTGGGCGCTTGGCATCGGATGGGGTGTCGTCATCGTGCCAATAGTGATAATGGTAGGCATGATGGTCGGAAGCACAAAGAAGTAATCTTTTTCAACTTTTTTCTTTTTTTCTTTATCTTTTTCTTGTCGTCAATCCCAGGCAGTCTTCTATCCTTCTTACCAGGTCCA
>JBHPEY010000010.1:0-48763 GCA_042576705.1 Nanobdellota archaeon
GTAACAGGACGCTTACGATTGACCTCGCAAGGCCTGGCGTGGAATTCGTGGACCCGACATTCGAGAACAATGAGTGGAATACCACTTACTTCAATGACATGTATGTCAATGTATCTACAACAGAGATGAACAACCACTCAGTCATCGTCGACTGGGACAGGAGCCTGCTCGGCTGGTGGAGGATGGAGGAGGGCAACGGCACGCATTTCGAGGACAGCTCTACATACGAGAAGCATGGATACTGCGGAGGAACACATTGTCCTGAAGTATGGACTGGAGCGAGAGGAAAGGCCTATCACTTCGACGGCATAGATGACTATGTCAACATAAGCTATAACTTCGGGAACGGAGACCTGACCATCGCATCATGGTTCAAGATCGGCTATAATGATGGACAGAGCCAAAATATCATGGACAAGAACTGGGGCATCTTCAGCTTCTCTGTGGTCACTTGGGAATATGATACGGCGCCGGACACACTGCAGTTCAGGATATGGAACGGCACCGCAAATAGGTATGCCCGGGCATACAATTCGATATACCAGGATGTCTGGTATTATGGTGTAGGTGTTGTAGACGATACCAACAAGTACTTCAGTGTATATGTGAACGGAGTGATGTATCAGAACCTGTCATATACAGGCACGTTCGCGACAGGTGGCAGCGTGGTCACTATCGGTACTTTATATGGCGGCGTCTATGAGGAGACCACTGCCTATGGAAACATGACAGTCGATGAACTGATGATATGGAACAGGGCGCTGTCACCTGCGGAGATCAAGGCTTCATACCAGGCAGGACTGTATCCTTATGAGAAGAATTTCACAGACCTGCCATCCGGCACCTATAATTACACTGCGTATTCCTACGACATGGCAGGCAACATGAACCAGACAGAGTGGAGGAACTTCAGTGTGAACTACGTGCCTAATGTTTCTGATGTCGTGCTGGCCACCCTCCATAATACTGATTATACCACTGATAACATCACTGTGACCTATGACAGTGCTGATGGGGATAATGACACTGTGAAGAACATCACCAACTGGTATGTGAACGGGACCAGCATCATGGTGCTGAACATGCCGTTCGAGGCCACTGGTGCGTATAATGAGAGCAACTGGACAAAGGATTACAGCGGCAATTTCTCTAATCATGGAAACGTGACTAATGCAACATGGAACAGTATAGGAGGGTATGATGGAAGAGGCGCGTATGAGTTTGATGGTCTGGGAGATCATATTGATTGCGGCAATGATAGCAGTCTTAATTGGGGAAGTGGTGATGGTACTGTCTGTCTTTGGTATAAGACAGACTTCTCAAGCGTGAGGTATGCGTTCATCAGAGGAGGAACAGGCGCGGGTGGCAAGAGATATGCCATAAGTACAGAGAGCGCAGGAAATGTGACATTTAACATAGATGATAATTCTACATCAACAAGCGTAAAATCCAGCGTCGATGTCCATGATAATAATTGGCATTTCATATGCGGATTGAGGGATGGCGATAACATAAGGTTGTACATAGACGGCAGTGAAGACGCGAATTCACCTGTAGATGTCACTGGAACGGGCAACATAGATGGTGATCACTGCACTATCGGCGCGGCTTATAATGAAGCGGCGCAGGAAAGACAGGCGTGGTTCAATGGCGCCATAGACGATCTAAAGATATTCAACCGTGCCTTATCACCTGAGCAGATACAGCTGCTCTACCAGAACCAGACAGACAAGATACACTTTGATGAGACTGCTGCGAATGATACCTGGCAGGCGTGCATCACGCCTCATGACGGCAAGGAGGACGGTGTTGAGGTCTGCAGCAACACGCTTGACATAATCGCCTATAACTATCCGCCTAACGTGACCTTCATCGAGCTGAACAGCACATACGGCACAAACTATTCCAATGAGAACCTTACTGTGTACTGGAATGTGACTGATGTCGAGGGTCAGAGCGTGAAAAACATCACCAACTGGTATGTCGACGGTGAGTCCATGCTGCTGCTGAACATGCCGTTCGAGGCGCAGATGTACAACAACGAGAGCACCTGGGTCGAGGACTATTCCAACTTCAGCAACCATGGTAATGTGACTGGTGCAATCTGGAACTCTACCGGTGGGTATGATGGATTTGGAGCGTATAACTTCACAGCCAAGACTGATGTGATAGACATTCAAGATATCAGTGACTCAGCAATATCTGTCTCAATGCGTTATTATTTTGCAAGTACTGGTGGAAGCTGGAACACCCTCTTGTGCCGTGATGGCGGGACATACCATCATCTGCTTATCCAGGACTCTACAAATCTTATAGGATTCTATAACAACGGATGGTACTCATCAGGATATGCCCTCACTCCTGGAACTTGGTATCATATAGCCCTTATCAAGGACGGAACCAATTCAAAACTGTACATAGACGGAGACCTGAAGCAGGACTCTGCTTCCTCATTCAGCAATGCGGTCTACCCGTTGTCCAGGATAGGTAATTATGGAACCGCGGTTAACCAAGGCGCACTCGGCATCATCGATGATGTCATGGTGTACAACAGGTCGCTTTCTGAAGAGCAGGTGCTTGCTCTGTATAATAACAGGACTGACCTGATTGTCAGGCAGGAGACAAGAGGCGGCGAGCAGTGGCAGGCGTGCATCACACCGAATGATGGAGCCCGGGATGGCGATGAGAACTGCAGCAACACGCTGGATGTGCGGCAGATACAGGCTGAAAACATCACCCTCAACTCCACTTATGGCACCAATTATACCACTGAGAACCTCACAGTGCATTACACGCTGCCGAGTGACCTGAGCGGCGATGTCGCTAACATCACCAACTGGTATGTGGACGGGGTGTCGATAACTGTGTTGAACCTGCCGTTCGAGGGTACTGAGGGTAATGAGAGCAGCTGGGCAAAGGACTACAGCAATAATTCCAATCATGGGACTGTGACTGCGGCGACATGGAACAGTTCCGGAGGGTATGATGGTTTTGGAGCTTATGAGTTCGATGGAGCAGGCGATTACATAGAGACAGATGGCGATGAGATGGATGCTTCTCAGGAAGAAGGCACTCTGGCATTATGGGTGAAGGTCGCTGACAGCGATGTATCATCTAACATGAGCATATTCTATACAGCAGAGAACAGGGACCGGACGATATACACTGAAAGTGGCGTTTTCAAGGCAGGTATGTACAGGGCAACTGTCTGGGAGGTCATCTCCGGCGGCACAGTGACATCAGGATGGCAGCATCTGGCTTTTGTCTGGAATGATAATTTAGGATACCTCAGGCTATACATCAATGGTACGCTGGTAGACAGTTACTCAGGAGCTGCCTGGTCGACAACTGCCAGGGCCACGCTCACTGAATACGGCAAGAATATGGCCGCAGCATCACCATTGCCTTTAAGGGACTATTTCAACGGCACGATGGATGAAGTCCGTGTCTATAACAGGTCGTTGTCCGCAGAGCAGATACAACTGTTGTATGAGAACAGGACAGACACGATCTTCTGGCAGGAGACGCGTGTAGGTGAGCAGTGGATCGCATGTGTCACTATCAATGATGGTGCCTCGGACGGGCCGACGAACTGCAGCAATACGCTGGACATCCTGCCAATAAGCGCAGTGGATGTAGAGCTGAACTCTACATACGGCACCAACTATACTACTGAGAACCTGACTGTGTATCATAGCATCAATCCTGACTGGTCAGATTCGCTGGTGACCAACGTCACCAACTGGTATGTGGATGGTGTGTCAATCACTGTGCTGAACATGCCGTTCGAGGCGGTCACCAGCGGCAATGAGAGCAGCTGGACCAAGGATTACAGCAACCTGTCCAACCACGGAGCAGTGTCCAGCGCAACATGGAATGCTACAGGCGGCCGTGACGGCTGGGGAGCATATTCATTCGACGCTGTCGATGATTACATAGACATATCTGACGATATAATAGATCTCTCAGAAGACTTTACCATAGAGATGTGGGCAGACCCCAACGATGAGG
The DNA here is from genome assembly GCA_042576705.1 of Nanobdellota archaeon. GTDB lineage: Archaea > Nanobdellota > Nanobdellia > Woesearchaeales > UBA11576 > JABMQF01. The sequence goes on from JBHPEY010000010.1 coordinate 4,012, forward strand.
CAGATAATCCGCGCATGCTGGGTATCATGAATGGATCCACCAGCATGTCGGTCGGGTACATGGCTGATGACAAGGTGTATTTCAGGATGGCAGGGGCAGTCATCCAGACAAGCAGCTACACGCTATCATACTCCGGCTGGTATCATATGGTGTGGGTCTATGAAGACGGAAACAGGTACATATACGTAGATGGAGATGTCAAGTCAACAGAAACAGGAGGGATAGGTGCTGACGCGAGTTTCTCAGCAATAGGAGCAGGATATTCACCGAGTTCTTATACTTACAACGGGGAGTTGGGAGAAGTAAGGGTCTATGACAGGGCATTGTCATCAGAGCAGATAGTTGCGCTGTATGGTAACAGGACCGACGTGATAGTCAGGCAGGAGACAAGGGCTGGGGAGCAGTGGAAGGCATGCGTCACTCCAAATGATGGTTTCGATGATGGTCTTGAGAACTGCAGCAATACGCTGGACATCCTGCCTATAGGTGCGATCAATGTCACGCTCAACAGTACATTCGCAACCAACTTCACCACAGAGAACCTGACTGTGTATCATGACATCACTCCTTCGACAGCAGAAGACCTGGTCGAGACAAACTCAATCCTATGGTTAAGAAATAACAGGAGCTATCCTGCAACAGCGAATGCAAGCAACTTCTCAGATGTCGTCCTCCTGATGCCGTTCGAGAACTATACACAACTGTCAGACACAGAGAAAGACTATTCCACAGTCGGAAATGACGGGACTGTGAATGGCGCTACCTGGAACAGCACAGGCGGCCATGACGGGTATGGCGCGTATGAATTCAACGGTTCTGCGACCATAACACTGGGCGATGTCAATGCGGATGATGACTGGACTGTCGCATTCAGGGCGAAGCTGGCCAGCAGCGCTGCGACAATATACTATCCACTCGGCCTGACCACCAGCACTCCAGGAGTGTTCATGGCTTACGCGGCAGCCAGTGACAGGTGGGGATTCTATGATTCGGCCAGCACATTATATGGCTCGCAGATATCAACAGATACCTGGTATCACCTGGCGGTCACGAAGTCAGGCACGACATATACGATGTACCTCGATGGCGCGTATGAGAACAGCTCTACGCTCGCTGACGTAAACATAGGTGAAGTGGACATTGGCAGCAGGGGCGACGGCGTCTGGTATTTCAACGGGACCATCGATGATGTGATGATGTTCAACAGGGCATTGTCAGCAGGGCAGATACTTGCGCTGTATGGGAACAGGACAGACATGATACACTCTGACGAGACGATTGTCGATGATATCTGGCAGGCATGCGTGACTCCGAACGACGGCACTGAGTATGGAATCGAGAACTGCAGCAATACACTGGAGGTGCTCTCGCCCAATTATCTGCCTGTTGCTGAGGATGTTGTGCTGAACAGTTCTTTTGGGTTCAACAGGACTACTGAGAACCTGACAGTGTACTGGAATGTCTCTGATGCCAATGGGGATAATGTGACCAATATCACCAACTGGTTCGTGAACGGGACAAACATCATGGTGCTGAACATGCCGTTCGAGGCTACCGGTGGGAATGAGAGCAGCTGGACCAAGGATTATTCCAATCTCTCTACTCATGCCAATGTGACAAATGCTGTGTGGAACTCTACAGGCGGCTATGATGGATCCGGAGCATATCACTTCGATGGAAATAATGATTACCTGTATTCAGATGACTTCAGCCTGCAGAGCGGTAACTTCTCGTTCTCGTTCTGGTTCTATGTAAATGAGAATGCAACGGCTTCACAGAGATGGCAGTACCTGCTGACCTCCAGCGGGTGGAAACTGTTCCAGCATAGTTCCAATAACAACATCTACTTCTCAGGCTCAGGAGGCTCCCAGTATATTGTATGGGTACCTGAAGATGGACAGTGGCATCACCTGGCCTGTTCTGTCGAGACCAACGAGAGCATGAACTGTTATGGTGATGGAGAACAGAAGACTCTTGATCAGGCAGCCGGAGTCTTTGGCGCCTCTACCTATCTATATGTCAGCTCGACTACAACCTACTCATGGAACGGTTCCATAGACCAGGTACAGGTATACAACCGCACGTTGTCGCCAGAACAGATACAGCTGCTCTGGCAGAACAGGACAGACATGATATCATTCAATGAGACTTCTGTCGATGATATCTGGCAGGCGTGCATCACTCCGAATGATGGGATTGAGGACGGGCTGGAGAACTGCAGCAATACATTGACTGTGAGGGATATCAATGCCCCGCCGAACGTCACATCCATCGAGCTGAACAGCACATATGACAGCAATTATAGCCGTGAGAACCTGACAGTGTACTGGAATGTGAGCGATCCGAATGATGATGCTGTGAGCAGCTCAATCCAGTGGCTGAGAAACAACAGGAGCTATCCTGCAACAGCGAATGTGAGCGACTTCAGCAATATCGTGCTCCTGCTGCCGTTCGAGAACTATACCCAATCTTCAGATGCATACAAGGACTATTCCACATTCGGGAATGACGGGGTTGTGACCGGTGCCTCCTGGAACAGCACAGGCGGCCATGATGGGTATGGCTCGTATGAATTCAATGGAAGCGGCACATATATCGATGTGGCCCACAGTGACAGCCTCAACCTCACGGTCGAGTTGACCATAGCATTGTGGATATATCCACTGTCATCTACAGGGGATACAGCGCTTGTCTACAAGGTCGATGGATCATGGGATGATTACTGGCTTAGATTCGAGGATGACAACTCATTGAGGGGGAGGCTGGGTTTCGGAAACACTCCTGATGACGATCCAGGCACCATCGTACTGAATGAATGGAACTTTGTGGTGTTTACAGCGAACACGACGCATCAGAAGCTCTATGTCAATGGGACAGAGGTCGCCACGGCAGATTCTAATGGAATCCTATCTGGAGATACTGTGGATCTCAGGATCGGCGCAACGTCGGGGACACCTGCCAACTACTTCAACGGGACCATTGATGATGTCATGATATGGAACATAAGCCTTACACCTGAGCAGATAACATTGCTGCACGAGAACAGGACAAGCATGATAGTCTCGAATGAGACTTCGGTAGGTGATGTCTGGCAGGCGTGCATCACTCCGAATGACGGGCTTCTGGACGGAGATGAGAGCTGCAGCAATACACTCACCATCCGACAGCTCTTCTATACTGATGTCGAGCTCAATTCAACATACGGGACCAATTATACTACAGATAACCTGACTGTGTATTATCAGCTGCCAAGCGACTTCATATGGAATGCAACCAACATAACCAACTGGTATCTGAACGGGACGTCAATCGCTGTGTTGAACATGCCGTTCGAGGCTACTGGCGGGAATGAGTCGTCTTGGGTGAAGGATTATACTAATTTCTCTAATGATGGGAGCATGACTGGTGGCAACAATGCGACGTGGAATTCAACCGGCGGATATGATGGTTTCGGGGCTTACGATTTTGATGGTGAGGATGATCTTATTGCTGTAGCTAACAGTCCTTCAATCAATCTGACCGGAAGCCTCGCAATATCTGCATGGATTAAACTCGCGGAAGCTCCTGGCGATTTAAAGAGGATAGTCGACAAGTCAAAGCACGATGTATGGAGCAATACTGTATATGGCCTTGACCTGGACGCAAGCGCAAAACCCCGGCTTGCACTAGGCAACAATGGAGCTTCTGCAGGTGATATAGTAACAGCTACATCAGGCATATCTGTAGGGGACTGGTATCATCTGGTCGGTGTCTTTGAATCAGGATCTGCATTGAGGATATACATAAACGGTGCTCTTAACAATACTTTGGTTACAGCCAAAACCACGATAAATACCAATGATTATGATCTTATAATCGGATCTTCCAACAGCTTCACACCCACGAGATATTTCAACGGCATAATCGATGATGTCAGGATATATAACCGGAGCTTGACCCCTGAGCAAGTGCAGCTGCTCTACCAGAACCGAACAGACATGATAGTCTCGAATGAGACCTCAGTCGGGGATATCTGGCAGGCGTGCATCACGCCGAATGACGGCATCGAGGATGGCGCAGAGAATTGCAGCAATACCCTGGAAATACTAGAGATTCCGATAACCAACTGGACGAACATAACATGGCCTATCGGCGTGTATGAGCCGTACAATGCGACCATAGCAGGTGATCCTGACTCATACGGCCTGCACAGGTTTGAGTTCGACATCACGTTCAATAATGCCTCGATGGCGATGGGCAAGAACCTGTCATGCTTCATAAACAGGTTCAACGGCACCAACTGGAGCATGTTCACTGTCAGCAAGATCATCGACACAGTCGTCCATGAGACCAACTACTCTCTTAACTATACGCTGCCTTCCAACAATACAGAGTTCATAGTCAAGAACTCGACCGGATTCACCCCATGGGAAGTGGACAACTGCACATTGTTCGGTGATGATGTGGCTGAGAAGAGTGACAACAATACCTATGAGACTGTTGGGTACACAAGGATAAACAACAAGCGCATCTACGTGCACACCAACGACTGGACAGGCACGATCAATCCAGATGATGACGTCGCCACAGCGAACAGGTGCAGGGCGGGATTCGACAATGAGTATTTCAACAATACTGTGCGGTGCGACCATGACGGCGACACCATGTTCTCATGGGAGATGTCCACCAACTTCAAGCTTGAGCATATCTGCGACAATAGTGTGAGCGACAACCCGGACAGCTATGTGGATTGCGATGATACAAGGTGCTATGGAATACCCAACAGCTGCTTCAACTACACAAGCAGGCATCCGGCGGTCCAGAGCTCAGCACCGTGGTGGTTCAGTCCGCTCGATCCAAAGCAGCCTCCGTACATGCCTTATGTCTGGTTCTTCCTGGCGATGCTGTTCGCAGCAGCGATTGTCGTTATGTCCAGGTACGGTGTGCCGCTGCCTGTCAGAGCAGTCTTGACTATCCTGCCTCTGCTGTTGGTGACTGCATCCATCACAAGCTTAGTCGTGCTCAACACAGAGACTGTTGATGCCACGTTCAGCGGATGCAATAACGGCCTGTGCAGCGGGTACTTTACTGTGGGAGGCGAGACAGCTTATTATCAATACACAAGATATGCGCAGCCGAACGGTATGTTCAAGGTCAGGAAGTGGTCAGGAGACACGCAGAGCAGCGGACAGGAATACTTCGAGGTCATGCTTGAGAATGTTCCAGAGTTTGATGACTGGGACAACTATGCATATACAAATACTCCTGTAGATTATTCCACAACTGACACTGCAGGCGGCCATACGACCTTTACCACGTACTCGCAGGCAGAAGAGAACAACAAAGACGATGATATCGTGGCCTGGGTCAGCTTCACAGGGGCGGGAACAGGAACTCAGACATATAATCTTACTGTTGTGCAGTACGGCGGCGTGCCCACAAAAGAACTCAGCCTGGAGTTTGAGATCGATATCAACGGTCCTCCGAACGACAATGAGAGCTTCAGCAATGATACCTTTGACCTGGAGTTCCCCTGCGCAGACGGGACAGACAATGACCTTGACTATTACAGCACCAATGGCGGCACAGACTGTGGAGACCAGGACTGCCACCTGCATGTGGCGAACGCATCTAATACCAGCCACCTGTGCAATTACCAGACTGAGATCAACTGCTCAGACAGGTTCGACAATGATGGTGATGGCAATGTTGATTGTGCGGATAGTGACTGCGATGGCCTGTATGCAGGGACAAATTCTACTGGCGGCTCTGTGTATTGCCAGTACAACGACGAATCCGGTTCTACCAACTGCCAGGATAGTTTCGACAATGACTTCGACAGCTGGATAGACTGCCTTGACCAGACAACCTGCTGGAAGCAGAGCAGCTATGGCTGCGTGGCTAATGAGACCAACTGCAGCGACGGCATAGATGAGGACTATGACCAGGACTACAGCGACTCATGGGATTCTAGCAGTTCAACAGGAATCGATTGTACAGATTATGACTGCGCAGGAGACGCAGCCTGCCCAGGCAAGGAGAATGAGACAGCAGGTGGAGCGCTGAATGCAAGCCAGTGCTTTGACACATCAGACAATGACCTTGACCATCAGATAGACTGCGCAGATTCGGACTGTCTTGGTGTGGAAGATCCATCAGAGCAGAACAGGACATGCTATGCATGGGAGTTCAACCTCACAGCGCAGGTGCAGTTCTGCGATGACAGCTTCGACAATGATGGTGACAACATCCTCGGCTGGCCGGACGGCGGCCAGGACTGCACTGATCCGGACTGTTACCAGCAGTTCCAGGTGTGCGGGCCGTGCCCAAGCATGGAGAACGTGACGTTCGGCTCATGTGCGGACAGCGCGGACAATGATTATGATGACACCACAGGAACATTCAATGAAGGCTATGACTGCCAGGACTCAGACTGCGCCGGGGAGATAGGAAACCTTGCAGGAAGCCAGAAATGCCAGGCAAGCGAGAGCTCAGCATTGCTGTGCAGCGACGAGTTCGACAATGACGGTGACGGAGATGTAGACTGCGCAGACAGCAGCTGCAGCGGCTATGGCAACTGCGGAACAGAGGATACTGCAGGAAGGTGCTCAGATGATGTGGATAACGATGCAGACGGCGCCATAGACTGCGCTGATTCAGACTGTGCTGGCGTGAGCACCTGCGCAGCATCGTGGTCGACCGCGAGCTGCCTGACAATACCGAGCACAAGCTCGGATGACCTTATCACTGAAGTGACTGTGACGCAGCACAACAGGATACATGTTGATGACAACCACTCATTATGGGCATACAATGATGATTCCACCAACTTCACAGGATATGACCTCTATATAGGATCCGCAGTGGAGTCTCTCAAGTATCCGTTCAACCTTTCAGAATGTACCCTTAATGACACCACCAACTTCGACCTGATCATCAGCACAGATTATTATGGTGACATCAGGAAGAAGGGTGATGATGTGTACGGAGAGGATGCATTGCTGATGTGCGGCCCGACAACAGAGACCATGAGCAACAATGACTACTACACCAGCTTCGCAGGCATGATAGACGGCTCCATCTTCAGGAGCGGAAGCAATACATTCTATACACAGGTGTATGAGAATGACGCGCCGAATGTCACAGAGATTGAGATTGATCCGCTCACAGGCGGCAATGTCGCTAACATCGAATACGGAGACAGCATAGCATTCAGGGCAGTGCCGACCAGCGATGCATCGGACATCTGCGCGTGCACATTCGACCTGGACGGCACTTCAAGGACAACAGGAGGAGACTGTGTACAGACAGAGACAAGCTATACTGCTGATGATTCCAGCTATCCTGTCAAGGCAAAGGCAGAGGATGGTGCAGACAACACAGGCGGCTGGTCTGACATTACTGACATGACCATCAATGTCATGCCCGAGCAGAACGGCGTGTTCACGCTCGACAAGACATATCCGTTCTATACCTCTTCGGATATCATAACACTGAGTGTAGGGTTCATAACCGCAACAAACGGCAACTTCGACTCGTCATCATGCAGCGTGACTGTTAGGGATTCCACAGACTCTACAGTAGCCACTCCGACAATAACCGCATCTCCATCCAGCAACACCATATCCTGCAGCGGAAACATACTCGCTCCGGAAGGGGATGACATGTACACAGTGGACGTGACTGTTACAGATGAGGATACTGATACTGCAACATCCTATAGGCGGACATTCTACATATGTGACAGCCTGAGCAGCAGCGGAAGTGGATGGACCTGCGCAAAGGCAGACTTTGACCAGGACGGCGCGCCTGAAGGATTGTTCACGACGCTTTACGGCGGAAACAAGGCATGCGACAACTGCCTCAACCAGGCCAACTCTGACCAGCGCGACTCAGATGCTGACGGAAAGGGCGATGCCTGCGACTTCGACCAGCCGGAGATAGGATTCATTGTGCTCAACTCAACTCTTGGTACCAACATGACCAGTGAGAACCTGACAGTATATTATAATGTCAGCGATCCTGACGATGGTCTGGCCAACATAACCAACATCACGACATGGTATGTGAATGATTCAAGCATCATGGCGCTCAACATGCCATTCGAGGCGACTGGCAGCACCAATTCAACTACCTGGGCCCAGGATTATTCCAGCAATGATAACCATGGAGACGTGGGCGGTGCGAGCTTCAATGGAACAGCAGGCCACAACGGATTCGGCACCTATGAGTTCGGCGGAGATGGCGACCACATCAATGTCTCTGACTCAAACTCACTCACCTCAGCCACCAACGAGCTTACTGTGTCCCTGTGGCACAGCAGTTGGACAGCGGACAGGGCAATAATCCACAAGAGAGGGGCCTGGACCAACAACTATGGCTGGCACCTGGCAGGGACGAGCGGAGGGACCCTTGAGTGCAGCATAGGCAATGGCACAGCAACCTCCACTATAGTTGCAGTCTCGCCGATAAGCAATGGTGTATTCCATCACATCGCATGCACGTTCGACAATGGCAACCTCTCGATATTCGTCGACGGAATCCTTGATAACAGCACTGATGTCGGCTGGACCTCGATATCCTATAACAGCGCTGACCTGCAGATAGGGATACAGTCTGGCAAGAGCTCCATGAACGGGTCCCTTGATGATGTCGGAGTGTACAGCAGGGCGCTTGCGCCGGAACAGATAGAGCTGCTCTCACAGAAGAACAAGGATATCATTGTCTCACAGGAGACAGAGATCATGGATACATGGAAGGCATGTATCACTCCGAATGACAGGTCTCATAACGGAAACGAGAACTGCAGCAATCCGCTGCAGGTACTGCCAGGAGAACAGTGCGAGATCATAGACACGCCAGGATTCCACGCGCTTAATTATCATGCGGTAGGAGCGGCCAATATTATCTCAGGAGTGGCAGAAGTGACCTATGCATGCATAGTCATAGAGTCTGACAATGTCACGTTCAGCTGCGCAGGATACAATGTGACGAATGACGGCACGACAGATGCAGGAGGTATCGTCATCAAGGGATCAGATGGGGAGGACATGACAAATGTCACCATAAGCGACTGTCCAAGCGTCGCTGATTACGAGGTCGGTGTGTATGTGCACAAGACACAGGATGACGACCTGTCGAACCTCACTGTCAGGAACAGTTCCAACGCGGGAATCCTAGTCTATTCAAGCGATGATATAGCCATAAGCGACAGCGTCGCAAGGGACAATCCAGGCAAGGGCTTTGTCGTGGACCTGAGCGAGAGGGTCAACATAACAGACAGCACTGCCTACAACAACAGCGGGATAGGATTCAGCCTGGAGGCAGAGTCCAATGAAACACTCCTTACAGACATCTTGACCTATGGCAACAACCCAGACTTCAAGCTGGACAATACAGAGGGAGTAGAACGATATGATTTCGAGATAAACAACCTCACATTCAGGCACCCGTCAGGCGTTGTCGAGAACTCTACCAGCATCTCGATAACAGATGATGTGGATGCTGCTGACCAGTACACCATAAACTGGACAACCAACTCATCAGCGCTGCCTGACGGCCTCAAGTCATTCAGGAACCAGTGGGTCGACATAGAGAGCCTGAGTTCTGCTGCCATAGAGACTGTCATCTGGACATGGGACCAGTCCCAGCTATCAGGGTATGATGAGAGCTTATTCGTCCTCTTGAGGTATGACGGACAGGACTGGACCGTCCTGAACAACACACCTGATATCGCGAACAACAGGCTTACCATCAACGACCATACGCCTGCGAGCGACTACGGGCCTGCACAGAACACCTCTGCGAACAGCCCACCGACCACCCCTACACCAGGCATCAACTCGACTGACGGGACCAACATGTCGAACCAGAGCCTGCACTGCTTCGACACGCTTGAGGACATCAATAATGACACCATGAACGTGACAGTCAGGTGGTACAAGAACAATGTGCTGAACCTGACTATCGATCATAACAGCAACTACCCGAACGGCACTGCTTTCAGTTCAGAACTCACTGCAGGAAACATCACCCGGGGAGACTTCTGGAACTGCAGCATTAACCTGACCGATGGATTGAATGAGAGCGGAACAGGATTCAGCGTGAACCTTACCGTGCTCAACACACCTCCTGCAATACCTGTGCTTGTATGGCCTAATGATGAAAACACGTCCATCCTTACAAGGACTCCTAACATGAACTGGTCTGCATCATTCGATGCAGATGGGGACTCTGTCAATTATACTGTCAACATATCCGGAGGCTGCGGCTCTCCGATAACATATACCGGAGTGAACGTCACCAACAAGATTCTCGAGGAGGATCTCAAGACGTATGATGACTGCGCAGACTGGTACAACTGGACTGTACAGGCGTATGACGGCGAGTCCAACAGCACGCTCAGTGTCACGTGGGGATTCAAGATCATGCCTATAATCATCCTCCAGCTGGTGAACGACACTGTGGACTTCGGCTACATGCTGCTTGGACAGGAAGCGAACACGACAGGAACCACACTTCCGTTCATACTCGAGAACCTCGGCACTGTGGTGGCAGACATAATCAATTCTACAGCAGATTCTGACCTCTGGTCATCTGACCCGTCACCTACAGAGAGGTTCCAGCTCAAGGTCGGGGACAATGAGACCGGCTCGATAAACCTGACAGGATCAGTGACCGACTGGACTAATGTGTCGCAGCCCAATACTACGATAATAGACTCGCTCAACTACAGCGACGCGCATGACACTGCAAGGATAGACCTCAGGATAGAGGTGCCGCCTTTCGAGCCGCCGGGACAGAAGAACGTCTCGATAACATTCTATGGAGCACAGACCTAAGATGAAAGCAAAAACACCTGACAGGATATTGAACATGGTCTTCATAATGACAGTGATGCTCGCCATGCTTGTGCTCATATCCAGTTCGGTATCTGCTCTTGGCGTCGGACCGTCACGCCAGTTCATCAGCTTCTCTTCAGGACAGATTATAGAGGGCGAGCTCATGATCATCAATGATGGAAAAGAGGACTTCAGGGCAGCAGTGTATGCGCAGGGAGATCTCGCTGACTATATCAAGCTCGGGAAGCCGATCGTCGATGTCTCTGCTTCAGATATGGTCAAGACTGTCCCTTACACGATAGAATTCCCTACCGCGTCGCCCAAGCCAGGCCAGCACAAGCTGGAGGTCGTCGTAAGGCAGTTCCCTCCGGATTCTGATGTCGCTGATGACACCATGGTCTCAGCGAACCTTGCAGTCATATCCCAGATAATAGTCAAGGTGCCTTATGCAGGCAAGTATGCTGAAGCAAAGCTATTCATAAGCGGCACTGAAAATGATGACACCCCTGCAAGGTTCACTGTGATGCTCTACAACCATGGTACTGAGGATATCGAGAGGACATACGCAAAGGTAGAGGTGCTCAGCCCGACATTCGAGAAGGTGGCGGAGATATACACCAACAACCGCTCTGTCAAGCCGAAAGAGGAGGTAAAGCTGGAGACATTGTGGAAACCCTCTGTGAGCAAGGGCAGCTACAAGGCAGTCGTCACTGTGCGTTATGATGACAAGGAGTTCAAGCTCGAGCAGGCCTTTGATCTCGGAAGATTCCTTATCGATGTCAGCGACATCTCTGTCAATAAGTTCAGTCTGGGAGACGTGGCAAAGTTCGACATCCTCCTCTTCAACAGCTGGAACACCAAGATAGATGATGTCTATGTGGAAATGATCGTCGAGGACAGTTCAGGAAAGAAGATGACTGAGTTCAAGACATCTGTCATAGACATCCCTTCACAGCAGGGAGGGGAGCTTGAGGCGTACTGGTATACAGAAGGGGCCGCGCCAGGCATATACACGGTGAAGCTGATCGTGCACTATGCGGGCAAGATAACACAGAAAGAGTATGATTTTGAGGTAAGTACAAACAGCATGACAAAGCTTGGCACAGTCGGCCAGGCCATCATATCCGAAGAGGAGAAGCAGGAGGTCAAGACCCAGGGCCTGCTCATAGTTCTGATAATCTTCGTGATAGTCATGCTGATAGTGATGAACATCGTCTGGTTCTATTTCCTTTCCAGACAGATCAGAAAGAAAGGTGGAGAAAAATAAAAGAAGAGAACAAGCAACAGAAGATAGCCGAATTGGCGCATCTGCGATTGACGGTGCCCGTGTCGATATTCATCGACAGGTCACTCTCTCCGTTGGAGTCAATCTCAGAGTATCTCAGGGAAGTGCAAGGACTTTCCTTCCATGAGATCGCTGTGCTGATGGGACGAGATGACAGGACAATATGGACCTGTTACAGCAGGGCAAAAAAGAAGCGTACGAATTAAGATCAGTGTGTTTAGATTTTATTGTCGGTATGTTGCGCTTTTGCCTTGCTGTAGTTAACCTTATCTGCACAGCGAGATAGTAGATTGTGCTCTTTCTGAGTTTTGTGTTGATGTGAGGAGATTATGTTACGTAATTACGTTTAGTACCTTTCACATATCTAGCACCTTTTACACATTTTGCGAATTTTACACATTTTGCGCCTTTAACACACTCGAGGGGGTCGCCAATTTAGGGGAGGTGGGTGGGAAACGGCGAAACTAGAATAGTTGCAAATCCGTATGCCGAGCTCGCAGAGCGCGGCATCAGTATCGGATTTGCCCTAAGTGTTGCTACGGCGACCCCCTCACAAAAAGGCGCCGAAGTAGTTTTTTTAGCGCACTTAAGCAATATTGAAACGAGCGCTTGCGTTTCAGGCAAAGGAACGATATAGAAAAGGTGGCCTGCGGCCAAAAACTAATGACAGACAGTCTTAGAACCTGGGTGCGTGGTCTTCTTGGGCTGGTGCGTGGCTGGCAAAATCCTGCTCCTTCTCTCCTCCACGCTCCCTCTTTCACTCTGCCCCCTCCCCTCAATTAATAACTTTTTTTCTTAATTGTCCAAAAATTGAACTACTTACTTTGCGTATTGTGCTTTATTCGTCTTTAAATAGTAACATTTATAAATGCTGTTTACTCATTTAGTTCAAAAATTGGACAACAGAGACCTCAACGAGACGCTGAAGAACATAGACATACTTAGACTCTTCAAGGAAGAGCCGTTTTCTGTCATACCTACCTCTGAGATAGAGAGGAGGCTGCAGTTGAGCCATCATCCTACTTTCCGGCGGCTCAAGATGCTTGAGGGTGCTGGAGTGCTTCTGAAGAAGAGCGGGGGGCATGTACTGGATGTGCAGAACCCGTTTGTGATCGAGATAATGCGATTCCTGGACAATGTCGAGAAGATAGACGCAAGAACGCAAGATGGACGAGATAAAGCAGGCAAATAGGCGGATAGAGAAGATCGGGAAGGAGATCGATTCCCTGAATCGCGCGCCTAGTGTCAACTCGCATGAGGTGAGGCATGTCAAAGGCAGATGGAGCCTGCTGAACCTTTCATTGATCATCATACTTATCATCATGGGACTCATTCTGGTGCCTTCTTATCTCGAGCAGTCACAGCTTACAGGCCTTGATGTCTTTGTCCAGAACCAGACGGAGGACCTGTTGAATGTCACGGCAGAGGTCAGGGATTCCAAAGGGAATCTGGTACAGGCAGACGTCGTCTTTGAGGATATCATCACAGGCAACCATAAGGACAAGACGCGCCTGCCTAGAGGGAAATATAAGGTAAAAATAGATTTCCAAAGGGCCAATATCTCTGTGAAACACGTCGACATGGCTGATATGGATGTACAGGATGCAGCAGGGTTCCTGAAGGTCGATGATGTCCCCAGGAAACCTAAGCTGAAGCGTTTCGCTGAGGTATATGCCATCGACCCTACATCTATCTCGTTCACAGAAGCCAGTGTCACAGCCGAGGCGAAAGGGACAGAGCTCTACAAGTGCAAGGAGTGGGACTTCGCGGCACAGCAGTGTCTCGGTGAATGGAGTTGGGTGATGGACATTGTGCCTGGCCAGAACTATACTTTCACATTGACACCTGATGATCCGGGCTTTGGCGAGACATTCGCCGACACTTACTACATGTTCGAATCGACAGACCCCCAGTATGGCAGCTACAGGCAGCTGCTCAACCAGACAGTCGGAGGGACACAGTACACTTCAGGCACGATCGACCTCAGCGCGACAGGTATACAATGTTTTACAGAGGAATGGGTATCACAGAACTGGACCGGACGGACAGCAGTCAATGGCACATGGAACTTCACGGTATACGGCTACTGCGACCATGCAGGCCCGGCAGCATATCTCTTTGCAAGGATATTCAAGGTAAACAGCAGCGGGGAGTACAACTTCCAGAACACCACACAGGCAGGGTCGAACATGTGCACCGCAGCGATCACCACCAATACCATAAGCTATGCCCTGCCTTACAGCAGCTACACAGACCTGCAGCCTGGAGAGCGGATTGGGCTAGGGTTTTGCCTGAATGTTCTCGTGCTTAAAAATGGCAAGACAGCAGTAATATACTGGGAAGAGGCGACACCTTCTAATGTTGATTTCCCTGTGGCAGAGTGGGATGATACCCCGCCCCAGATAGCTTTTGTGAGCCCTACTGACCAGTCAGGCACGTTGCTGCCACAGGAATATATCCTGGTCAATGCAACTGCCAGCGACGCTAACCTCGCAAACATAACAATCAACCTGTATAACTCAACCCAGGATCTGATAAACTCAGCTGCCACAACGACTTCACCCAACTTCGTGAATTTCACCGGCTTAAGTCCTGGCTCGTATTACTTCAATGCAACTGCCTATGATTCTGTTGGTGAGCGCAACTCTACTGAAACACGGAATGTCACCATAGAACTGCTGACAATAACACTTGCGGATGCATATTCCCTGAACAGTTCCGATGAGCCGAATGGTGAGTTCAACACATCAAACCTTGAGGAGATAGAATACCTTAATCTCAACTTCTCGATAAATTCCTCAGGCACTATAGACAGCTGGTATCTTAACTTCACTGCAGACGGATTCAATGGCTGCAGTCCAGGAAATAAGCAGAGCCTGGTCTGCTATAACTACGATAATTATCCATACAACTGGATACAGTTCATCAACAACACAGATACTGCGACGTATGATGGGACATTAGGTAACCAGGGGGATAGGATTGTCGAGACAGTCATAGGCGGTGGAAGCAGCATCGACCTAGGATATCTCATAGATGAGCATTACAATCCGAATGTCTTCAAGTGGTACGATGGGAGGCTCAACTTCTCTGACGTGAAATGGCAGGACACCGCCGCTGCAATAAATGGATCAGGGCTGTTCGTGAGGGTAGAGATTGATCATAACACCGTGCCGCTGGACGCTGACCAGTACAAGCTTGACTTCAGGGTGCAGCACAACAACCCTGAGAACCCCTTAGAGGCTTATGCGTGCAATAGCAGCTATGTGAACGGTCACCCTCATGACCTTGAGGAGTGCGCATTGATCACGCTAAAATATCCCTGGGAGCTCCAGGATGATGGCACTAAATTCAGGGGGATATTTACCCAGGAGCTTGTAGACGAACTTGGCGACATCAAGTACATAGTTCTAGAACACCACGATACAAACTACTCTTCATACTATGCAATCAAGACCTACAAGGCAACAAAGCCTGCGTACACAACACACTGGGAATACTCAGATGACAGTGCCCAGACGTGGAACAACTTGGGAGATGGCTACGAGACAGAGATGAATATAAACTGGTTCTATGATGGTGCTGAACCTACAGGATTTGTCTATAGATTATGGGCCAATACAACAATAGGTGCTGAAGATTATCTGGAGGGAAAAGTCATGTGGGATATAGACGCTACCAACAACTACCCGCCTCTCCTCAGCATCGCAAGACCTGTCCCAGGATCAACAGTCACATTCCCTTACCTTGTTGAGTTCTCAATTGCCGAACCCAATGATGACACCATCAATACAAGCCTGCTGCTCTATCAAGGCGGCGTGCTGAACCGAACACTGGCGGTGAACATGAACCCGTCCAATGATTCATACTATTGGTATGATGATACACCTGATGGGACATACGATCTTGTGTTGCTGGCATGCGAAAACAATACTGCAGACCTGTTCTGTTCCAATGATACGCATACAATAACCCTCTTTAGGGACGTGATCAACCCAGACGTGACAGATGTTTCTGCGGTCCCTTCTGCTGTGGCCCTTGGTGATTCGACCAACATCTATGCTAATGTCACAGACAGCGTGGAGCTGGAGAATGCCACCGCAAGGATGACATACCCTAATTCGACAGTGGTCGATTACCTCATGTCAGGCATCGGCGGTGACATCTACTCGTACATATTCACGACCACATTCATCATGCCGATAGGGCAGTATAATGTGACGATAATGGCATATGATGCTGCAGGCAATCTCAATGACACAGAGAAGACAGACTTCACGACATATGATGCGCCGCCGGACTTCAATTCATACTATGCAACACCTGATCCTGTTGCGGTGAACCAGACTATAAGGATATACGCGAATGTGACAGACAATGCTGCTGTCGACAGCGTGATAGTGTATGTGAATGGGAGCAATTATTCAATGATACGCAACACGACCCTGGTGCAGAACATTGTTGTCGTCACAACATCTACAGGAGACTGCACGTTCTCTCTGGGAAGCACTGCAGAGCAGGCAAACAGCACTGATGATTACAGATCCTTGATTGATTTGACTACTTGCGGTTGGAATGTCGAGGATATCGACGAACCGTTGTTTGTAAGGTTCAACAACATGACTGTCTATGTCGAGCATGTCGCAGAGACAGGTGTTTCCCCTTCCAGCGCGACATTATATGTCGGGAATTCTACCTCTACATCTGAATATGGCAGCACTGTGCTCAGCACCAACGAGGGTGACCAGAACGTGCTTGAAGCCTCCCAAGGACTTGCTGTGACAGGGGAAGGGACAGATAGCTTTGTGGCATCTTCGTTACCTGCGACTGTGGATGAACTTAACAACCTGCAGATACGGATAAATCATAATGACGCGGGGGGCAATGATATCAGGGGTGTAGATCATATATACGTTGAGCTGACCTATGATGTCTACACTGACGCTTATTACGCGGACATAAACGCAAGCGCTTTCCCTGTAGGGCAGAACAACTATACCATATACGCGAATGATACGGCCGGTCAGACAAACAGTGTCGGTGGAAGCTTTGATGTCGATTATCAACACCCTCCAGAAGCGAACATAACAAGCCCAGCCAATGGATCTGTATTTCAGCAGGGAGATGATGTCAACCTCACAGGGAACGCAACTGACTTTGAGGACGGCAACCTCACGAAAGGAAGCCTTGTATGGAGTTCAAGCATCGACGGGCTGTTAGGCACAGGAAGACACCTCATGTTCGCTACATTGACACCAGGCAACCATACGATAAACCTGACTGCTACAGACTCATTCGGCCTCACAAGCTCTGCTTCTGTAGACATCGAGGTAGAGGCTGAGCTCTGTCCGGGCATGAATGCCGGCCACTTCACACTCGTCAATATAACTGTAGATGGAAACATAAGTGACTGGGATCCAGTGCTCCAGAACCCTGCGAACCAGATATTTGACGGAATCAGCGGCGTGAACGATCCTGATATAACCCAGACAGCTGACAAGGATATCCGAAGATACGCCATGACCTGGAACCAGGACTGGATATGGTTCTACTTGAGAAGATCCTCGGGCGGTTCAAACGTGATAGGTCTTGATTCATATTTCGATTCTGACCAAGACGACCTCTTGACTTCTAATGACAGAGTCCTGGTTGTTGACTGGTCAGGATCCAACAGGCTTTATGACTCAACACTCTATAACTACACGCCCGTGAATGTCTCGGGTGATCCTATACTGGGAGATGGTGAGACGCAGCCCGGGTCTATATCCAATCCTGTCTCTCTCGAGAGCAAGGTACTCGGAGGTTCTGAAGAAGGGATTGAGATCGAATTCCGCATCTCATGGGCGGACCTGGGCGCTTCGGCGTGTATCCCTGTCGTCGGCCACATCTCCACAACACACGGAAGCGGAACCAATATTCCCTCGCAGATAGAAGACAATGCAGCGCGTTTTGACACAAGGATATTCAGCTTAGAGTTCTATCCTGACAGCATCAAGAGCGGCCAACAAGGCACCACTGTGACCCATGCGCATACATTGAAGAACAAAGGCAATATTCCAGATCTCTATAATCTTAACATCACAGGCACGAGGGCGGGCTACAATGTCACCCTGTATTTTGCAAATGGTACTCTCCTCACTGATACTGACGGAGATGGCAGGATTGACACAGGACTCATCACTCCACTGTATGGCGTCACGCTGTATTTCAATGTCTCGATCCCTCCCACTGCTGTCAGCGGTGATATAGATATCACTACAATAACAGCATACTCGAACACGAGCAATACCACAAGCGCGTCTGTCGTCGACATGACTGTCGTGGGCGCCATTTCAGTGATCCCAAGCAATGAAGGTGCTGCTACAACCAACTCGACCGTAGAGTACAGTCATACAATATACAACAATGGCATCGCTTCAATAGTCAATGTGGGCGCGCAATCGGACCAGGGATATACAGTCACTGTACATTATACCAATGGGACCCAGGCAACTGACACGAATTCAGACACTTATCCTGACATAGGATATGTGCAGGCGGAGTCGAGCAAGAACATACTGGTGAGGGTGCAGGTACCTCCTTCAGCTACAGTAGGCACATTGGATAACACCACAGTCTTTGCGAATTCTACCTATGGTGAGTCTGGGAAAAACTATGACCTGACGACTGTCTCAAACCCCCTGCAGATCATCCCAAACATCACCCGAGCAGTAGGTCAGGGAACTACTGTATTCCTTCCGCATTACATCACCTTTGTCTCAAGCACACCTGCAGTGGTAGACATCGAATACAACCAGACGCAGAACTATGCGCTGTTGTTCTATTATGATGATTATGTAACGCTTTTGACTGATACTGATGGAGATTCAGTCATTGATGCAGGTCTCTTCCAGGCTAACGGGTACACCAAGACCATCGTCGCGAAGATGTCAATCCCATTGCCTGCAGAGATAAACACGACTGAGGTGGTGTACTACAATGTATCCACGAACATAACAACATACTATGGATGGGCAAGAGACAACATATCCGTACAGAAGCTGGTCACATACGAGGATTCCCAGTTCAACATCCAGCGCTACTACTTCGAGCAGGGAGACCAGATATACGTGCAGGCATATGCTCTTGACATGGCTTGGGTCTATTTCCAATGGTTGGATCCCAATGCGACTGTCCGGAGGCTGAGTCCTGACCTTCCTGTCGACGTCCTTCAGACAGCAGATGACACTTATGATCTTAATTCCTCTGATCTGAGCGGGAAATGGACGTTGATCATCTACAACAAGCAAGGGGATGTCGAGATAACAAGGATTGAATTCTGGGTCAACACACCACCTGTGGTCTCTTCTGTAAGTGATTTTCCTGACCCGGTCTATCAAGGAGAGGGTGTATTGTTCCTGGCAAACGTGACTGCAGGCGAAGAGAACTGGTTCGTCAACGAGACTGTGGTGCTGGGCGCGCTGCTTGAGATCGACGGGAAAAACTATTCCATGACAGGTCCGGGCACACCTACAGGGATAGGCCAGTATTCTTTTGACGGGCTGGTGACGTCGAACCTTAGTGCGGACACCTATACTTACAGGGTATTCGCGTATGATAACTTCGCGTTCTTCAATGTGTCTGATCCTGTATCCGGAACCCTGGTTGTCAAGGAATATAATTTCACCAATGCCAGCGGGCTGATCACTGATTCCCGTTATAATACAGTGAACGCTTCGATGTATATCTATAACTCGACAGGAAGCCTTGTCTGGACAGATGACCAGAACTACTCATTCATCCTTGACAGGTCAGACCTATACACCATATCCATATTCCCTGATAGCGGAAGCATAAACGAGATAACCTACATCAATGCCACCCTCCCCACACAGCTGTTGAATTTCACGAGGATGGAGGATGCTCTTGAGAACGAGACAGACAAGCCCGATGAGATAACCGACTGGACAGAGGCTGTGGCGTGGTGGACGCATCCCCAGTTCTATTTTGTCCAGACCAGGCTCAACTTCAGCTATGGTGCAGGCACGGACCTTTACTTCTGGAAATGCTCTGACTGGAACTTCGACGAGAGGAGCTGCACAGGCAACAACTTCAACATAATCCAGAACCTTTCAGACGGGCCGGCCTGGGCTGTGGTCTATCTTGCGCCCGGCGATCCTGGCGCAGGTGCGGGCAGGGCGCCGGATTATAACGAGTCGCTCAATGTTTGGGATGTGACAGGCCTGAATGAGACTGAACGTCGTGACAACGGCACCTTTGTCGGTGAGTTCTATGACCTGGAGAGCATAAACTTCACCCTCAGCAAGGCGTACAGGTTTGAGGTGTTTGTGACACAGGTCAATGAGAAGGGACGAGGCATACTCAGGGACCCTTATTACGACAACATCCATGATGACTGGATCGTCGACGTGACTGGCCTGGATTCTCCTAACATCACCCAGATAAACGGCAGCGTAGTGGTGGATGATTTTGTGCCTACGCTCGTATCAGGCACAGAGGCAG
Organism: Nanobdellota archaeon; assembly: GCA_042576705.1. Taxonomy (GTDB): domain Archaea; phylum Nanobdellota; class Nanobdellia; order Woesearchaeales; family UBA11576; genus JABMQF01. The sequence continues at coordinate 24,619 of JBHPEY010000010.1, forward strand.
GGACGCAGAAGCTCATATGGGACTCTGCCCCGCCGAACAAGACGATCTCTGACATCGATGTGAATGAGACTGTGAAGCTCTGGTTTGTTGTCGACATACCTGGCAACTCTACCAATGATACCCACACAGGTCATTTTTTAGGGAAGTCAAAGGGTCAGGATGCAGAGTTGACGAACTACCTCATGCTGCTGGTGGGCAGCCCGCCTTACAAGGTCAATCTCACCTACCCCGACAACGGGAACAACACCCTTGTGAACAGGACGCTCATGTTCATCTGGGAGCCTGCTTATGATCCTGACAATCAGACCCTCAAGTATGAGATAAACATCACAAGCGAACTATGCTCTGACATATATGACTCGAACATATACGGAACAAACTACACGTCGATATACGATCTCGGTACGTATGATGATTGCGGATCGTACAACTGGTCGGTCAGGGCTTCTGATGGGTATTTCTACGGTAACTGGTCAGACTCGTGGAACTTCTCGATCCAGCCGTATGTCGCGCTGGCATTCGTGACAGCGACAGTGGATTTCGGCGATGCTGACAATGACATCATCAATGACACAACAGATGACGATCCATTCCCTTTCATAATACAGAGCGACGGCAATGTGGTCACAGACGTGATAAATGTCACGGCAAACCAAAGCTTCTTTACAGGTTCTTCGGCTGCAGATTCTGATTTCCAGCTGATGGTGGACAACACAACAGAGGCTGGAGCGTTCAACTGGACAGGCAGCGCCAATTACTGGATCAACCTCACGACAATACAGATGATTATCGACCAGTTCGACTGGCATGATGTGAATGACTCTGCAGAGATCGAGGTCAAGGTGCACGTGCCCATTGACGAGCCGCCGGGGCTCAAGATAACCGGGCTCGTGTTCTATGGAGAGCAATCATGAGGACTGATGCAAGCAAAAGGATGTTGAAACTCACGATTCTTGCAGTCATACTGCTTGTTCTGTTATCATCCTCTGTGCTTGCGATAGGCATCGTGCCAGCGACAAAGAACATCGATTTCAAGCCAGGCCAGAAGGTATCATATAGCGTCGACATAGTGAATAATGCTCATGAGGACCTTGAGGTGCTTCTCTATACCAAGGGCGAGTTCTCCAAGAACCTGGTATTTGTGACGCGGGGATCCCAGTTCGGAAAGATGGATGCCAACACCAAGGTCCTCAAGATGGGCGAGGATGAGAAGGCGCGGAAGGTGGATGTGGAGTTCACGATGCCTGACAAGATAGAGGTGGCAGGTCCTCACACAGTGAAGATATACGCGGTGGGGTCAACGCCAGCACCAGAGGGTGAGGGTGCGGTAGTCAAGGCAGATATAGCAGTCATATCAAAGCTTGTCATCGATGTGCCTTACCCTGACAAGTATGCTGAGGCAAGGGTGCATGTGCTTGACACGCAGTCAGGGAAACCTGTCGAGATCAGCGTGCCTGTGTTCAACAAGGGAAGCGAGGATATTGACGAGGTATACATCACTGTGAAGGTGCATTCTGCTGATGGGGAGATTGTCGATGAGATGATAACCGGGAAACAGCCTCTTGACAAGGGAGACCAGACAAAGTTCACGGTCAGGGCATCTGATGCTTACCCTCCCGGAGAATACAAGGCAGTCGCCGTGGTGCATTATGATGGGGCGGTGTTCGAGGCAGAGAGCCATTTCAACATCGGCGACCTCCTGCTGGAGCTGAAAGGCCTTGTGGTCGAGGAGTTCACGCTCGGCGGCGTGGCCCGGTTCGATATCCTGCTCTATAACAAATGGAGCTCTGACCTCACGAACGTGCATGCAGAGATGCAGATAACAGGACCTGATAACAAGGAGTACACCAAATTCAAGACAGTCGCGGTAGACATACCCTCACGCGAACTGGCGACACTCGAGGGGTATTGGCATACACAGGACGTGTTTCCAGGGATCTATACAGCAAAAGTGACACTCTATTATTCCAACAAGATATCCCAGAAGGAATTTGAGCTCGAGGTCCAGCCCAACAAGATAATCGCAAAGGAGCTTGTGGTCGGAAGGGCAATCAGCGCACAGGACGCTGTTGACTTCCAGAAGAGCGGGTTCCTTGTCCTGATCATCCTGGTGATGGCTGCAGTCATAGGCGTGCTGGTATACCTGTTGAGGAGAAAGCAGGGACTTGCGCGGGCAGCACTGACCCCTGGTCAGCAGGAGGTAAAGGCGCAAAAGCCGCCTGTTGAGGAAGCTGCAGGGGATGATACTGCCGGAGAACCGAAAGAGGTAAAAGTAGGGACTGGTCCACAGGATGCAGATTCCGGGAGTACTGGAGATGAAGATGGTTGAGCATTATTATACAGAAAAGCAGAGATCCCCATTCAAGCCTGTGAAGATACGTTTTAGGGTGGCAGGCATAGAGTTTGATCTATACACTGCAGGCGGTGTGTTCTCCCCCAAGAAGCTTGATAACGGCAGCAGGCTGCTGATAGAGTCAGCGATTCTCAAGGATGGATGGAACGTGCTTGACTTCGGCTGTGGTTATGGTGTTGTCGGTATCGCGCTGAAGAAAATCCGTCCGGGAGTGGATGTTGTGATGAGTGATGTAAACTCGCGTGCGGTTAAGCTCTCCAGGATGAATGCCAAGCTTAATCGTCTTGATATCCCTGTGTTCCAGGGAGATATCTTCTCCAACAAGCAGCTTTTAGGGATGATGTTTGATGCCATACTCCTGAACCCACCCCAGACAGCTGGAAAGGACGTGTGCTTCCGGATGATTGATGAGGCCAAGGTGCATCTTGTAGCAGGAGGGTTGCTGCAGATAGTTGCGCGCAGCCAGAAAGGCGGCAAACAGCTCAGCAAGAAGATGGAAGAGACCTTCGGGAATGTGCGGGATGTCGCAAAGGGATCAGGTTTCAGGGTGTATGCGAGCGAGAACAAGTGATGCTGATCATATCCTTCTTAGGTAGACTGTCAGGGTGCCACTATAATTCCCCTGCGCGGCTTTGTTGGGGATTGTTGACGTGAATACTATCTCTTTTGTCAGGCCAGGCTCCAGGTAGAAGTCATCAGGAAGATCCACAAAGCGGGATATGTTCCCTGTCTTCTTGAAATGCACAAGAAGGGGCTTCTTGTATTCGTGCGACATGACGATCGTGCGCGAGTTTGAGTTGCTGGGCCTTGCCTTGCCGAAGTTCAGCATGTCTGTATCTGTGTTGAAGCCTGACTTGTCACTTATCTCTACTGCCATCTCTATGTCATAGACCTGGTAGATCGCGAACAAGGAGAAGAAAAGCAGGACTATTCCCACGGTCAGCAGTGCGATGCAAGCCAGAATCATGATCAGCGGGTTGGTGCCCAGTCTCTTTTTTTTCATTCTTGCCATCTTATGCATCATATAGCAGTCGCTACAGCTGTGATTGTCGTGTCCCTGAGTCCTGAGAATGAATCAGACGGCACGCGGACCATCAGCTCTATGTTGAGCAGGTCGCTTGGGTCGCTCGGCCTGAAGCAGGCACATACATCTACAGGGGTGTTGGATGCTGTGCTGTATGTCTGGAACTGCAGGGCAGACACATTTGTGACGCAATTCGTACCTATTCCCTTGCTTCCGCAGCTGTCAGACTCGTTGTTCGCCAACTTCCACTCGTAGAGCGGGTTGGTGCCTCCCAGGAACTGGGCGGCAGTGTTGTTGGCTGATATGTTCAGCTGGACATTACGGTTCCCGTCGTTCTCCAGCCTCAATCCTTCATATACTGTAGTGAAGTTCGAGCAGTTGCTGGGATTGTTCCCACCTTCTGTGTCGAGCTGGCAGTATGTCGCTGTCTCGTTCACAAAACCGCTGCCCCAATCCACGCTCGATATGGTGAAGTTTATAGAGGCAAGACTGGTGATCCTCAGGCGGGCCTGTGCCTGATCCGTGGTGGCCCTAGCAGATATGTTCTCACCCCTGAGCTTTGATATGAACAGCACAGTGCTGCCGAGCATCAGGATGAGAGCGATGGCTACAAGAATGGTCAATGTCTTGTTGGACATGTCTTCACTCATCTTTTTGCTTTCTCCTCTTCTTTCTTTTTCTTCTTGCTGAGGAAAAAGTATATGTTGAACAGTATGAGCATGATCGCGATGGTCACCAGCACTGCAGTAGAGGCTGAGATCGGCAGTTCCTGCACTGGAAGCTGCTCTTCGACAATATATATCTTTCTGTTCTCTCTCTTGACACTCTCGTCGTAATGCAGGACAATCTCAAGGTCATACTCGCCTACAGGGACGTCTTTTGTGTTCCAGTAGAACTCAGAACGTTTATTCTCCCAGGGATTGAGGTCGAAAGGAGGGGTCTTCACAGTCGAAAGCGCCTTGGTGCCGTCCTTGATCGTAAGGTCCATGTAGACAGTCTCCATCCTGTTGTTCCACAGGCTCTCTATCTCTATAAAGAAAGGGTTTACCGAGTTGTTGAACATGGTATGTGTGTGGTTCACTATATCTATATCGAACGTACCTATCTTGAATTCCACATCTTCTTTCTTGGGTTTCCCTTCATAGAAAAGCTCCGCCCTTAATGTGTACCTGCCTGGCCTGAGTTCGCCGCCTTTTATGTCTGCCTCAAACACGTGGGTCTTTGTTGTGTTGATAGCGAACCGCTCGGAGTTGATGATCTTGACGATCTGTGCTCCATTGAGCACGGTCAGCTGGAGCCTTGCGTCGCTGATGTTCAGTTTTCCCCTGTTGCTCACGGCGACTGAGATGTATACCGGCTCACCGGCATTCACGTTGTTGACATTCACGGCCACATCAGCATAATGTCCTGGGAATGGCACGTCAATCTCTATGAAACCCCTTATGATTGCAAGGGCATTGACAACGCCCCGTACTGGGCTCTCTTGGGCTGCCACGTACATCCTATGTTTGCCGGGCTTGTCATACTCTTCAGGGAGCTTGAGGTGGACCCTAAACTTTCCTGTCTTGTCTGAATGGGAGACTGTCTCGACCCATGTATACTCGCTGAACGCGCCCTGGGTGTAGAACTCAAAAGGCCTGTATGAGGTGATCGTATAGTCGATGATGTATTCGTGATTAGGGACGAAGTTGACATAGACGTCTGCGGGTGAGATGCCTATAGCATAGACAGCCTGAGAAAATAGTATGGTAATAATGAATAAAAAAATAAGATTAATGGTCCTTCTCATCGTGAATTTCCATTTTATATTACTGTTGCGATTGCAGTGATTGTTGCTTCACGCACTCCTGTGTACGAGTCTGACGGGACCGTAACCTGCAGTTGGGTGTTGATGGTGTCGTTCCCGTTCCCGAACCTGAAGCAGGGACACATCAGAGCAGATGTAGTGCTCACTTCAGTGTACGTCTGATTTTGCAGAGCAGTCACGTTTAGCACGCAGTTGTTACCGGCACCGGGGCTGCCGCAGGAATTATCCTCATTGTTGGCAAGCTTCCACATGAATGAAGGGCTTGATCCTCCCAGGAACTGCGCGGCTGATGCGTTGGATGTGAAGTTGACCTCTACACGCCTGTTGCCGTCATTCTCGAGCTGCAATCCTGTGTTGACTGTGGTGAAGTTGGTGCAGTTTGCTGCGTTGTTCTCACCTTCGGTGTTAAGCATGCAATACTGCGCAGTGTCATTCACATAACCCGTACCCCAATCCACTGAGTTGATAGTCCAATTGATTGATGCCCTTGCTGTGATATTGATTCTTGCAAGCGCTACAGGTGATATCGCAGCGCCGGTCAGCTGGTCATGGTCTGTTGAAAGGAACACGACCAAGCCTCCTAATGATATCAGGATCGAAACCCCTAGCAGAATCGCTAATGTCTTGTTTGAAAGATCTTCACCCATCTGACTAACCTCCTTTGGTCTTGGCGATGTACAGTTTCACATCACCCGAATTCGTATCGCTCTGAAAAGGGTCCTCTACAGGTCCTCTTAAAATGTGCAGCTGGACAAGGGCCTTGTTGAAGCCATCATGGACTGGATTAGAATCCATGGACTTGGTGATCAGAACCCAGGTGCTTGCTGCAGATATAACAACTGTGAGGATGATGAGAACTAATGCAACTCTTTTTGATATATCACTCTCTTTTCTCATACTTCAGCCTCTAAATCACTTCTTTTACTATTAATTAGGGTAATCTGGGTATTTTATTATTTAAATCTTTCGGAATGTGGATTTAAGCGGTTTTTACTTGCAACAGCCTTCAGAACAGCTGCAATCGTCCTTTTTTTCTGTTTTAGCCTTCACATCAACCAGTTCAATCTCAAAATTCAGCTTTTTCCCAGCCAGCGGATGGTTCAGGTCAAGCACTACCATGTCCTTCTCCACCTTGTCTATCTTTGCCGGGAACATCTGGCCTGTAGGTGCTTTCATGGTCAGCATCATACCTTCCTTGGGCTCTGGTTCCTTGGGTAGCATGTCCCTAGGAACGCTCTGGACGCGTTTATCATCCCTTTCACCGTAGGCCTCATCAGGATTGAGCAGGACCTCTTTCTTGTCACCGACCTTCATGCCTTCAACAGTGGTGTCAAATCCCTTGATCAGCTGGCCAGAGCCGAGCTCGAATTCCAGCGGTTCACGGTCTTTTGAGGAATCGAATACCTCGCCTGTCTCAAGCTTTCCAGTATAATGAACGCAAGCGATGTCGCCTTTCTTGGCGGTCTTATCGGATTTTTCTGTTTTTGGTTCTTCAGTCATATTAATAAGCACCTCGAATGCTTTTTGGGAAATCCGGGAATATATAAATATAGGTGTTTTAGGCTGAGAATGCGTTAAAGCCTGCCATTGCGCAGGTATTCGTCTATCTCTTCCTTGCTCATCTCTATGTTTTTTGTGGAATGGACGCGGTGTCTTGTGTGGTGAGCGTGCTTGCGGGATTGCTCCTCAAGATTTCTATTGAATGTCTTCTTTTTCCTGAGCAGGTAGAAACCGAAACCAAGGCCGTAGGTCAGGCCTGCCAGGTGAGCGATGTTTGCGATGCCTGATGGTGCGAAGATTCCTATTATATCTATCAGGGCAAAGATTATCCCTGCGGTCCGGAGTGACATCGGTATGATGAAAAAAAACAATACGCGCAGGTGCGGCATGAGCATGATGGTTATGCCTAGTATGCCCATGATCGCTCCGCTTGCACCCAGTGCTGCTTCGTAGAAGAAACTGGAAATTATCGATGCGATTATACCTGAGCTGAAGTATGCTATGATGAATCGCTTTGTGCCGATGCGCTGCTCGATGAGCGGGCCGAAAAGGAACAATGCATACATGTTGAATAGGATGTGGTTCGGGCTTCCATGGAGGAACATGGAGGTGATGAGTATCCACGGTCTTGAGAAAGCCTCACTTCCGACCAGCATGAACGCTTCAGTGAATCCGCGCCCGAGGACCATCTGGAGAATGAAGAATATTATGTTTACCAGGATGATGGGGATCGCTGCATTGCGGAGTATGGATGGGAGCTGGTTCTTTGCCATGGTTGATTGGAATGGTCGAGGGTATTTAAAGGTTATGAGCTAGGAGAAGGAGGTCAGCAGGAATAACCATAGTCAAGATTGATAATGCAGTTTCGGTAAAAGTGACTGCAGGAGGTTTGACAATGGTTTTGTATTGAGCACCGAAGCTGCGCTGTCGTTTGGCGAATTGACCTTCTCAAGCCTATTTACCTTAAGCTGCTGCCTAGTCGTCCATTGTTAGAGCAGCAACATCAGTAACCAGGCTTGTTCCGGGCTGCGCTATAAGAACTCTACCCAAATTCGGAATTCACTATGCAACTATAGGATATTGTGTGTAGGGATTCAAATCCGAATTTGATTTTCTATCTGGACAGAATTCTTCTAATCACCAGGTTCAACCAGCTTTTCAATCTCTTATTTTCTTCTCCGCTTATCCTCCTCTTTAGTCATCATTGAATTACACTAAAACTTTAAATAATGTTTTTTCCCCCGGCAAAATGGTGCTTTCCGGACTATGCCAACGAAAATAGGATTTGACAATGAGAAATATCTGAAAGAGCAGACGGCTGCGATACTGGAAAGAGCAAAACGATTTGGCAATAAGCTATATCTTGAATTCGGCGGCAAGCTCCTGTTTGATTATCATGCATCACGGGTCCTTCCAGGATTTGATCCCAATGTAAAGATGAGGCTCTTGCAGCAGCTGAAGGACAAGGCAGATATCATACTATGCATCTATGCAGGTGCTATTGAGAGAAAAAAGATAAGAGGAGACTTCGGGATAACATATGACGCTGATGCGCTCAAGCTGATAGATGATCTCAGAGGATGGGGGCTTGATGTCACGGCAGTCGTAATAACCCGGTTTGAAGACCAGCCTTCTGTCATCGCATTCAAGAACAAGCTGGAGCGCCGCGGAATGAAGGTGCATACACACCGCGCAACAAAAGGGTACCCCTCGAATGTCGACATGATTGTCAGCGATCAGGGATACGGAGCAAATGATTATATCGAGACCAAAAACCCCCTGGTTGTAGTCACGGGACCTGGTCCTTGCAGCGGCAAGCTGGCCACGTGCCTTTCTCAGCTTTATCATGAACACAAAAAGGGAGTTGATGCAGGGTATGCAAAATTCGAGACATTCCCCATATGGAACATCCCTCTCAAGCATCCTGTGAATGTGGCTTACGAGGCTGCTACAGCAGACCTTGGCGATTTCAACATGATAGACAATTTCCATCTGGAAGCATACAACAAATCAACAGTCAATTACAACAGGGACATAGAGGTATTCCCTGTCGTGCAGAGGATACTGAAGAAGATACGGGGAGCGACAATCTATAAATCCCCCACAGACATGGGCGTGAACAGGGCAGGCTACGGCATCTTTGATGATGAGGCTGTAAAGGCTGCTGCGAAACAGGAGCTGATAAGGCGATACTTCAGGTATTCGTGCGAGTATGCGATGGGCCTGGAGGATAAGGAGACAGTGCAGAAAGCCAAACTCATCATGGCTGAACTCAATCTACAGGAAGAGGACAGGAATGTTGTCAATCATGCGAGGCAGGCAGCTGTTGATGCGCAAAAATCGAATAAAGGTAATGACGGTGTATTCTGTGGAGCGGCAATGGAGATGAAGGACGGCTTGATCGTGCAAGGCAAGAACTCCCCTCTTATGCATGCGGCATCAAGCCTTGTCCTTAATGCCATAAAACAACTGGCAGGGATTCCTGATGGTATACATCTATTGCCGCCTTCAATAATAGACTCGATAAGAACCCTCAAGAAAGATATCTTCAACAGGAGGTCTGTAAGCCTGAACCTTGAGGAGACCCTGATCGCACTTGGCATAAGCGCAAACACAAATCCTGCAGCACAGACTGCCATGGAAAAACTGAAAGAGCTGAAAGGATGTGAGATCCATATGACCCATATCCCCACCCCTGGAGATGAGTCTGGCCTGAGAAGACTTGGCGTCAACCTTACCAGCGACCCTAATTTCTCCAGCAAGGACCTTTTTGTGACGTGAACACGTCTTGATGTTGTTCTCTTAATAACTGAATGAAACCTGTTGTTCTGGCCATTTAAATAACAAACTAAAACTTTATATAATTCTCTTTTTTTATCAGAGACCCGTAATGTCAAACAACAAAGAGACCAAATACATAATCGTGACGGGCGGCGTTCTTTCTGGGCTTGGAAAAGGCATAGCTGCGGCGAGCACAGGGCATCTTCTATCATCACGGCTCAAGGTCATACCTATGAAGCTGGATGGGTATCTCAATACCGATCCCGGGACCATGAACCCTATCGAGCACGGCGAGGTGTTTGTCCTCGACGATGGTGGAGAGGTGGACATGGATTTCGGGCATTACGAGCGATTCCTTGGAGTCACGTGCAAGTTCGACTGGAACATCACCATGGGGAAGGTGTTCTCTGAGATACGCGACAAGGAAAGGCGGGGGGACTATCTCGGCAAGACAGTACAATACATCCCGCATGTCGTTGACTTCATCAAGAACAAGCTTTATGAGGTCGCCAAGAATGAGAAAGCCAATATACTTCTCATAGAGATCGGCGGCACTGTGGGTGACATCGAGAACGAGCTCTACATAGAAGCGTGCAGGCAGCTCAAGAAAGAGGTCGGCGAGAACAATGTGATGTACATACACCTCACCTATGTCCCGGTGCCTTATGGTGTGAATGAACAGAAATCAAAGCCCACGCAGCAGAGCGTCAACCTGCTCCGCTCCAAGGGCATACAGCCTGATGTCATAATCGCAAGGTGCTCAGAGCATCTCGACCCGTCAATCAAGAAGAAGATAGCCGTATTCTGCGACATAGATGAGGATGCAGTGATAACCGGCGTTGACGTGGACAATGTCTACAAGATACCGCTCATGTTCGAGAAGCAGGGACTTGCAGAGATAATACACAACAAGCTCGGTATCTACTCACCGCCCGACATGAGGGTGTGGGAGACACTGCTGCACAACCTTGACAAGCTTGACAATGAGCTGACCATCGCCATATGCGGCAAGTACACGAAGCTGGAGGACAGCTACGCCAGCATAGTTGAGGCGCTCATGCACTGCTCTGCGCATACCAAGCACAAGGTCAAGCTTAAATGGATTGAGACAACAGATATAGAGGAAGGCAAGGTATCTGCTGCTGAAGCGCTCAAGGGTGTAAGCGGCGTCATAGTCCCTGGTGGGTTCGGCTCGCGTGGAAGCGAGGGCAAGATAGAGGTGATAAGGCACTGCAGGGAGAATGACATGCCTTTCCTGGGGATATGCCTCGGGCTCCAGCTGGCGGTAATAGAGTATGCGCGGAACAGGTGCGATCTCAAGGACGCGAACTCAACGGAGATAAACCATTCTGTCAAGCAACCTGTTGTTGACATACTGCCAGAGCAGAAGAAGATTAAGAAGAAAGGGGGGACCATGAGACTGGGTGCTTATAAAGCGATACTCAAGCTTGACACCCTCGCTTACAGGCTGTATAATTCAGAGATTGTCTGGGAAAGGCACAGGCATAGGTATGAGGTCAATCCTGATTATCACGGCAAGCTCACAGAGGGCGGGTTAGTGATCTCAGGGGCATCAGAGGACGGCAGGCTTGCAGAGTTCATAGAGCTGAAAGACCATCCTTATTTCATAGCGACACAGGCGCATCCTGAGCTGAAGTCAAGGCTTTCCGAGCCTGCCCCGCTATTCTTTGGCCTTGTAAAGGCTGCAATAGAGTTCAAATCAGGAAAAAAAGGGAATTAGTTTCTTTTTATCATTTATCTCGATTATCCGGGCTTTTTTATTCGGGTTCTTAGAAACATTTATTAATAACTGACTTTTCCTCGCAAGGTATGTCTAGACGTGAAAGAAAGCTTCTGAGAAAGAAAGGCAAGAAATACCGATCAGACAGGACGATCGAGGAATCCGGTGAAGGATCTGCTGAACACGTCCATGTGCGGTCCAGAAAAAAGCAGAGGAACAGGTTCCTTGAATTCTATGACACTAATTACAAGAAGAACATGTGGATAACCATAGTGATGCTGGTGTTAGCAATCATAGTTGTCGGAGTCCATACAGCAATGACCGGCGAGTTCATACCAAGAGGGGTCTCGCTCAAGGGCGGCGTGACAATCACTGTGCCTTTTGAGGAGCCGCTGGATACAGATGAGCTCCAGGCGTATCTTCTGGAGGAACACCCTGATGCCAGCCTGACTGTCCGCGCGATGAGCAGGGCAGGCACGAAGATAGGCTTCATTGTCGATGCGTCAGATGTGGATGCTGAAGAGCTGCTCGTGACAGTGCAGAAACGTGTAGGGAACGTGGAGAAGTTCAGCATCGAGACCATGGGTTCTGCGCTGGGAAATGCATTCTTCAAGCAGACACTGCTCGCGATACTTGTCGCGTTCATACTGATGTCAGTCGTGGTCTTCCTGTCATTCAAGACACTCGTGCCCTCAGGCGCGGTGATACTCTCTGCAGTCTCAGACATAATGATGACAATAGCGGTCATAGACATAATCGGGATGAAGATCGAGACAGCAGGCATCGCAGCACTGCTCATGCTCATAGGCTACTCAGTCGATACAGATGTACTGCTGACCACCCGAGTCGTCAAGCGCGAGGAAGGCACTGTGTTCGACAGGGTGATGGGTGCGATGAAGACTGGAGTCACCATGACAGTGACATCTATCGTCGCGGTAACTGTCTCACTCATATTCACGCAATCAGAGACACTCAAGCAGATAATGATCATCCTTCTCATAGGACTGCTGTTCGACCTTCTCAACACCTGGATACAGAACGTAGGCATACTCCGGATCTACATGGAGCGCAAGGCAAAGAAGAAGACAGCAGATACACTGGCAGAATACAGGGAAGTGGTTGATGCAGATTTTGAGGAAACAAAGGACGAGCCTGCAAAAGAGCATAAGCACGAGCAGCATCACAAGGCCCATGAGCGCCATGCGCATCATAAACATGAAAAATGAACGCTAAACTGAAGCAGATCATAAAAAGCGTAAGGATAATCATACTAGTCGTGTTTGTGCTATTATCAATAGTGGCAATACATCCTGACCCGAACGCGGAAGGGGTTGCCATAAGGAGTGTGATGAGGAACAGTTCTGCCAGCCTGGCAGGCATCGAGAGTCCGACTCCGACATCATCACCCATGTCAAAGGAACGCATACTATCAATAAACAACAACCCGATCCCTGATGAGAAGGCCTATATGGACATCGTCGCCACATTCAAGCCGAACAGGACAATACAGGTGAAGACATCAAAGGGATTCTACCAGCTCAAGACAAAACCGCTCATCAATGTGACATACCTTGATGAGTGGGAGAACAAGACTGTGGAAGAGATAGTCACTGTCAACAAGACATTCAAATACAAGAACGGGACGCGGTTTGAGAAAGAGGTCAACAAGACTGTCAACAAGACAGTGTCGATACAGAAGACTCTTGTAGAGGTCGTCGGGACAGAAGGTATCGGCCTGACCGTCTATAACGCGCCGACCACCAACGTAAAGAAAGGCCTGGACCTCCAGGGAGGGACAAGGGTCCTGCTCCAGCCTGAGGAAAAGGTCGATGCAGAAGACATGGATGTCGTCCTATCAAACCTGAAGGAGAGGCTCAATGTCTTCGGACTCAGTGAGGTCGTCGTGAGGGAAGCGTCAGACCTTGAAGGCAACCAGTACGTGCTCATAGAGATCGCAGGCGCCAACCAGGAAGAGGTAAGGGATCTCATATCCAAGCAGGGCAAGTTCGAGGCCAATGTCGGCAATACGACCGTCTTCAGGGGCGGCAATGACATAACATATGTGTGCAGGAGCGCAGACTGCTCAGGCATAGATCCTCAGAGGGGCTGCAGCCAATCTGCAGAGAACCAATGGGCATGTTCATTCAGGTTCACCATATCACTATCACCAGAAGCTGCCAGGAAACAGGCAGACGCTACCAGGAACCTTGATATTGTCGTTGAAGAGAATAACAATGAATACCTGAGCGAGAAGCTTTACCTATATCTTGATGATGCGCTCGTGGATGAGCTCAACATCGGGTCTGACCTTAAGGGGAGGGCATCCACAGATATAATGATTTCCGGCAGCGGCGGGGGAGCGACACGACAGGATGCAGTCTTTGACGCCCTTAATAACATGAAGAGACTGCAGACTATAATGATAACAGGTTCTCTCCCTGTAAAGCTTGAGGTCCAGAAGACAGATGCAATCTCACCGATACTTGGGGAGGATTTCGCCAAGAACGCGTTTGTCATGGCATTGGCGGCCCTGCTTGCAGTGTCTATTGTCGTGTTCATAAGGTACAGGCAGATAAAGATTGCACTGCCGATGCTGGTCACGATGGTCGCAGAGGTCGTAATAATATTCGGTGTCGCGTCGCTCATTCAGTGGAACATAGACATGGCAGCGATTGCAGGAATAATTGTCGCAGTAGGCACTGGGGTCGATGACCAGATAGTGATAGCAGACGAGACTTTGCGAGGAGAGTCGCAGAAGTTCGGATGGAAGGAAAGGATAAAGAGAGCATTCTTCATCATCATGGTGGCTTATTTCACAGGGATCGCTGCAATGGTACCGCTTCTTTTCGCAGGTGCAGGGTTGCTCAAGGGATTCGCGCTGACCACAATACTTGGAATATCCATAGGAGTGTTCATCACAAGGCCTGCGTTCGCAGCGATTGTTGAGATACTCCTCAAGAAGTAAGAGGTTCTAAATGAGCGGGACAAAACCTTGGGCGATACTTGTAGTGATATTCTGTACCCTGTTTACATCCACAGGATCATTATTCATGAAGTTAGGGGCGAATAGGTTGTCCTTAGAATCATTACAAGGCCTGCTTGATGGTTATTTTCTCCTGGTCGGCATCTTCTTCTATTTCATAGGATTCATACTCCTGACGTTTTCCTTCCGGCACGGCGAACTCTCCGTGTTGTTCCCTTTCATATCACTGAGTTTCATATGGGTTACAATATTATCTTACCATATACTGGAAGAACCGATAGCACCTGTCGAGATTGTGGGTGTGGTCGCTATCGTGAGCGGTGTAGTTCTCATAGGGCTTTCGAGCAGAAATAAACAAAGACTGAGGTTGAAGGTCTGATGGAAACGCCACTATGGACCATAGCAGTATTCATCTGCGTATCTGTGATCAGTGCGATAGCCACATTCCTGGTCAAGCTTGGCGCGTCCAAGATAACACGAAACATCCGGAGGCTCCTCAAGAACTGGCATTTTTTTTCTGGTGTATTCTTATATGGGTTCGCTACGATAATTTCAATAGCTGCTCTGAGATTCGGTGAACTGTCAGTACTGTATCCTTTTGTGGCTTTACAATATGTCTGGACAAACCTGCTTTCAAGGAAATTCCTCGATGAGAAGATAACCCTGCTCAAATGGGTAGGGGTTGCACTCATATTCTTAGGTGTTGTGCTTATAGGATTTGGAGTTTGAGTCCTTCTGATCAGAACAGTTTCAATCCTGACTCATCCAGCTTCGACAGCCTCTCCCACTCAGAATTCACGTGCTCCTGGACATCAGCGATGTCTTCCTTGCTCAGGTGCTTGAACCTGCCCTGCTTCATGAGATATTCTTCAACAGGCATGAACTTGGCTGGCTTGCGGTTCAGCTTGAGCACGCCTTTCTCGATCTCGAACAGGGGGAATACATTGGTCTTGAAGGCAAGCTTCGCGATCTCAATGCCTTGATCAGTAGGGTGCTTCCAGCCTGTCGGGCAGGGAGCAAAGACCTGTATGTATGAGGGTCCGTCGAACTCGAATGATTTCTTCAGCTTGGCGGCAAGGTCCTGCGGGAACGCAACATTTGCCGTGGCTGTGTACGCGCCGTGCGCTGCAACTATGAACGGGAGGGGTTTTGTGTGTTCTGTCTTTCCATGTATCTTCTTGCCGGCGGGGGTCGTCGTGGTGTTCGCGTATTTCGGCGTCGCGCCGCTCCGCTGGATGCCTGTGTTCATGTATGCTTCATTGTCATAGCAGACGTAAGTGGCTTTGTGCCCCCTTTCAAGCATGCCGCTCAGGGCACCGAAGCCGATATCAAATGTGCTTCCGTCACCGCCAAGGACAACAAGGTTGGTCTTGTCACGCACGCCCTGCTTCTTTAGGCCTTTATCGACACCTGACGCGACTGCAGCAGCGTTCTCAAACGCAGCATGGATCCATGGCACCTGCCAGGATGTCCTCGGATAAGGTGTTGTGAAAACCTCCATGCAGCCGGTGTTGTTGCAGATGACTGTGTCAGGGCCTGATATCTTAAGGATCAGCCTTGCGACTATCGGAGCGCCGCAGCCGGCACAACCACTATGTCCTGCAGAGAAAAGCTCCCTTTCAGGCAATGCGTTTATCAGTTTTTCCGGGATTTTCACTCCTCCTCCTCAATCCTTTTGTCAAGGTTCTTCAGGTCCTTGTTCCAGCTGTCGTGGCCAGAGCCCATGAATGGCATCTTAACACTGACCTTATGGCCGCACTTGCAGTCACATTCCTTGTAATGTGAATTGCATGTACTGAATACGGATCTCCACTTCCTAAGCGTGGTGCTGCTGCCGCAATACGGGCAGGACCTTTTCAGGTCATCTTCGCAAATAATATGATGTGAATTCATCTCTCTACACTACCTGCTTTAGCGTAACCATGTGCTGGTCGTCTGCTTCTCCTTGATGATTGTATTGAATGCTCCTTCAATATGGTCAAGGGTGACGTCACGTCCTCCAAGACCTGCAATGAATGAATGTAATATGGGCTTCTTCTGCTGGTCGCAGAATGCCGATCCTAGCTCAGCGAATACAGGACCCTTGTGGCCGAATGACATCGCGCGGTCAAAGACTGCCACTGCTTTCTTGTCTTTCAGGGCTGTCAGGAGTTCCTGTTCAGGGAACGGCCTGAAGCATTTCATCTTGAGCATACCCACTTTCTTGCCTGCTTTCCTTAGCTTGTCTATCACTACGCGGGCAGTGCCGCAGATCGTGCCCATGCCCATGAACACGTACTCGGCATCGTCGAACATGTATGGTTCCAGCAGGCCATCACCGTAAGAGCGGCCGAAGCTTTTCTTGAAAGCGCTGTTGACATTCTTTATTATGTCGAGTGAGTTGTCAAATGCTTCCTGCTGCTGATGCTTGAAATCCATGAATGAGTCCGGATAGCCGATAGGCCCCATCGTGACGGGCTTCTTTGTATCCAGCTTGAATAGAGGAACATATTTCGGGAGGAATCTGTCGACTGTCTTCGGGTCGGGGATGTCGACCGGCTCATAGACATGAGACAGTGTGAACCCATCTAAGCATACCATTGTCGGCAGGAGTACCTTGTGGTCCTCAGCAATCATGAATGCCATGATTGTCGTGTCCAATGCTTCCTGGGAAGACTCCACGTATAATTGTATCCATCCTGTGTCCCTTGCGGACATGGAATCCTGGTGGTCATTCCATATGTTTATCGGAGCGGAAAGCGCGCGGTTCGCGACGTTCATGACAACCGGAAGGCGCATGCCTGAGACCACGTGAAGTATCTCGTGCATCAGGGCCAGGCCCTGGGAAGCGGTCGCTGTGTACGAGCGTACACCTGTGGCAGATGCGCCAAGCGCTGCTGATATCGCAGAGTGCTCTGACTCTACGTATATCATCTCGCAGTCGAACTCTCCGTTGTTGACAAAGTCAGAAATCCTTTCCGGAATGTGAGTCTGCGGAGTGATGGGATATACAGGTATCACTGCAGGCCTGCACAGCCTGACTGCTTCTGCGACCGCTTGCGATGCTTCAGTTACTTTCTTTACCATTTTCTCTTTATTTTGTCTGTTCTTTGACCCAATCCAGGTATTCTGGGTTGGCATCCGTATCCAGTTTCAGGATGCAGGGGATGTTGTATGAATGCATACCCTTGATTTCTGCTTCTGCCTCTTCGGCTTTCTCTTTTGTGGTCTTGAGCAGGAGGATGACCTCGCTGTCCTCGTTGAGCTTGCCTTCCCATTCATACATGCTGTTCATGGGAAGCATGTTTCCGCACGCGACAAGCTTCTTGTCCAGAAGCTTCTTTGATATGTCTTTTGCCTCTTCTGCGTCGCGGCAGGTGATGTAAAGTATCGTGAGGTTTCCCATCGTCATTCTTTTATTTCTTCTCTTTCTCCATTGTTATGGCGCCGAAGACACACTCTGTCTTGCAGAGGCCGCAGCCCTTGCAAAAATCAAAATCAGTCTCGAGGCGCTTGCCGTTCTTCTGCGGGATTGCAATGTCAGGACAGAACATCCAGCAGATCATGCACTGCGTGCACTTCTCTTTATTCCAGACCGGCCTGAGCGCTCGCCAGCCGCCTGTCTTGTTCTCTGTCGTGCTTCCAGGACGGGTAACTACTGCACCCATCGTCAACTCAGTTTCACTTGCTTTTGCTTTCGGCTTCTTCGGCAGCATCTACTTCACCTCGTTGTAGACCCGCTTCACGGCGTCCTTGTTCATGTCGATGATGTGCGGCTTTCCTTCAAACCGGTCTGCGACAGCCTTGTAGATAGCGTCTACTGACACAAGACCAGTGACCTTGGAGAATGCGCCGAGTATTGCTGTGTTCACGATGTCTGCCTTGAATATCTCCAGCGCGACCTTGCTCGCGTCAACAGTGAAGACCTTGAATTTCGAGTATTTCTTGTCTGTTATGGGCTGAGATGTATTCACGATTATCGTGCTGCCTTCCTTGAGTCCTGAAGTGACATCGACTGCCTGCATCAGTGATGGTTCAAGTATGAGGACAAGGTCTGGAGTGTATACCTGGCTCCGCACATTGACCGGAGTGTCATCTATCCTGCAGAATGCCTCAACCGGCGCACCCCTCCGCTCAACACCAAAGCGAGGGAATGCCTGGCTCTGTTTTTCATCGTAGAAAGCTGATATTGCCAGAATCTGGGCTGCAGTTACGGCTCCCTGGCCGCCTCGTCCGTGTATCCTAATCTCAAGCATTTTTTCACTTCTTTTTAGGTGACTAATGGTGGTTCGTTTAAATAGTTTTCTAATGACCTGTGTGAGGTGGGATGTTGATATTTTGGGGTTACGGGCGCTGTGGGTGCAGAATTGTGTAAACAAAAAGCTATATAAACAGAGTTTTATTCTTTTTGTGGCATGAGTGTCGTGATATATTCGAACTGTATCGGTACCTTTGTGTTCAAGGATAAGGTGCTTGCAGAGGAGAAGCTTTTCAAGAGGCCTGAGCTGCTTGAGAACAACAAGCTGCTTGAGAAAGGGGAGACACTTGACGCGGAATCCGGGTTCTTAAAGAAATATGCTGGTGCTGAGCTTGTGGGGAAGAAGAATGTTGCGCCTTCGTGGGTCCTGGCGTTCTTCAATGCTGAAGAGTACAGGAACAAGATAAGTGATTCTACGATGATCGTCACCAAACGGAAAGTGGCAGAGTCGTTGCGTCCAGAGCATCTCATAATACAGGTATCTAACAACATGGATGAGATTGACAAGGCCGTGAACATGCTCTCCAAGAGGCTGCGCGACTGGTATGAGCTTTACAATCCCGAGTTCTCAAAATCACTTGATGATCATGAGAAGTTTGTTGAGCTTTTGCAGGAGAAGTCTAAGAAGGAGCTGCTCAAGGAGGTCGGGGTCAGTGAATCAGAGAGCATGGGTGCAGAGCTTTCCAAGGAAGATCTGGAGCCCATGATGAATCTCGCGGCGCAGATCACTGCACTGTATGGGCTTCGTGAGAAGCATGCTGCGCATATAGAGAAGATGATGGAAAAACATGTGCCTAACGTGACTGCTGTGAGCGGACCTAATATCGGGGCAAAACTTCTTGCGATCGCAGGCAGCCTGGAGAGGATGGCACTGTTCCCAGCGTCGACAATACAGCTGCTCGGAGCAGAGAAGGCTTTGTTCAGGCACATCAAGACAGGGGCAAAGCCGCCAAAGTTCGGTGTTATAATCAACCATCCGGTCGTCGCGAAGGCCAAGAGTGCGGATAAAGGCAAGGCTGCGCGGATGCTCGCTGACAAGATATCCATCGCATCGAAGATCGATTATTTCAAGGGGGATTTCATCGGGGACAGGCTCAAGAAAGAGGTTGAGGCTAAATTTCCAAGCTGATATTCATAAAAATGAATCAACAAAAACGCGGATTTTCAGGAAAGCGAAAGGGAAACGATCGCAATAGACGCGTTGGTGGTCCTGCAAGGGATTGGAAGCCCCGACCTGACAGGTCCAGGGACAGACGTCCTTTCGACAAGACAGAGAAGCGCTTTGATAGCAAACCATACAAGGCAGGCATACAGCCGCACAAGTTCCAGGGGATATTCACCATGCGTAAAGGGAAGAACCAACTTTTCCTCACGCAGAACATGGTGCCTGGAAAGAAGGTCTATGAAGAGGATCTCTACAAGGACAAGGGTGTTGAGTACAGGGAATGGTCGACAAAGCGCTCCAAGCTGGGTGCGGCGCTTGCCAAGAATGTATCTCAGTTCGGCATCTACCCCGGAAATACTGTCCTTTATCTCGGAGCGAGCACAGGAACCACTTCGAGCCACGTGTCTGACCTTGTCGGTCCAGAGGGATTCGTGTTTGCGCTTGATTTCGCGCCAGTAACCACGAGGAATCTGGTCTATCTGTGTGCTGAGCGTCAGAACATGACGCCGATACTCGGCGATGCGCGGCATCCTCAGAGGTTTGCGCAATACGTCGGCTGGGTGGATACCGTGTTCCAAGACATCGCGCAGAGGGACCAGGCAGAGATATTCATCAAGAACTGCAAGGCATTCCTGAAGAAGGGGGGTTTTGGCATACTTGTCGTGAAAGCGCGGAGTGTTGACGTGGGAAAGAGGCCCAAGGACGTGTTCAAGCAGGTGAAGGATTACCTCGAGAAGAATATCACAATCGTAGATTATCGGGAGCTTGCTCCTTTTGAGAAGGACCACTGCATTTTTGTGTGCAAGAAGAAGTAGGTGAAGACTTTGAAAGTAGGCGCTATGAACGACCCACATGCTAATCTGTATAAAGGGTTAGAGTGGATCGGAAAGACAGGGTTTGACTTTGTTGACCTGACAGTAGAACCTACGCAGAACATGCCTTCTGATATTGATGTCCCAAGAGCAAAGAGGATACTCAAAAAATACGATCTGGGCGTGGTCGGTCACATGGGTGACTGGATGTTGCCGAAGGATTCAGGCTATAAGTCTCTTCGGGATGCGTCGAAAAAAGAGATAATATCTGCGTTGCGGGTGCTGAAGAGGCTCGGCGCGAAAAAGGTGACGTTGCATTCCCCAACAGTCCAGGTAAGGGATTATGAGGTCTCCAGGAAGCGGCACACTGACTTGGTGAAGGCTGTTCTTGCTGAAGCACGGAAACATAAGATAGAACTCATGCTCGAGAACAACTCAGACTATCTTGACGATCCCCGGAATGGCAGGATGCTCCATCACATGCTGAGGAAGTTCCCTTCGCTGAAGCTGCACATCGATGTGGGACACGCCAATGTGGGTGTGAAGACGAACGAGACATACAAGCTCATGCGCAGATATGGCAAGCGCGTGCGGCATGTACACTTCTCAGACAATTTCGGAGAGGACGATGCCCATCTCAAGCTGGGTGCTGGAAGCATAAAATGGGAAAGAATAATAAAGTTCCTCAAGAACAAGGGTTATGATGACACGATAACTGTGGAGGTCTTCAGGTCAGGGCTTGCTGGTGAGGCAGAATCCCTGCGCAAACTCCGCAGATGGTGGGAGAAATACTAAAATGGCATTACGATTCTTCAATACACTTTCACGGAAAAAGGAAGAGTTCTCTCCAATAGAGGAAGGCAAGGTCGGCATGTACTGCTGCGGGCCTACTGTGTACCACTACGCGCACATCGGGAACCTGCGCGCTTACATATTCAATGATGTTTTGCGGAGGGCGCTTGAGACACTTGGCTATGAGGTCAATCATGTCATGAACGTGACTGACGTGGGCCATCTGACATCTGACGCTGACGAAGGCGAGGACAAGATGCAGAAGGGAGCAGAGCGCGAGGGCAAGACCGTGTGGGAGGTGGCTAAGTTCTATGAGGAGGCATTCTTCTCTGATGCAGATGCGCTGCACATACTCAGGCCGCATGTGGTGTGCAAGGCTACAGATTACATCTCTGAGATGATAGAACTGATAAAGCGGATTGAGGAGAATGGCTTTACGTATTCAGCTGATGGGAATGTGTATTTTGATACTTCCAGATTTGATACTTATTATGATTTTGTCGGGCACAAGCCTGATGATGATGAGACGCAGTCGCGGGTGGAAGAGGACTCTGCGAAGAAGAACAGGTCAGATTTTGTCCTATGGTTCACAAAGAGCAAGTTCGGCGATCAGGACATGCAGTGGGACAGTCCGTGGGGGCGAGGTTTCCCTGGATGGCACCTGGAATGCAGTGCGATGTCTATGAAATATCTCGGCGAGCAGTTTGACATACACTGCGGCGGCGTTGATCACGTGCCTATACATCATACTAATGAGATTGCTCAATCCGAGGCTGCCACTGGCAAGAAGCCCTGGGTGAAGTACTGGATGCATAATGAGTTCCTTGTCATGGACAAGGAGAAGATGTCCAAGTCGTCTGGTGATTTCCTACGGATGCAGAGCATTGTAGATAAGGGATATGATCCTCTTGTGTATCGTTATTTCTGCCTTGGCGCGCATTACAAGCAGCAGCTCAAGTTCAGTTGGGACGGAATGGACGGGGCGGCGAACACGTTTGCCCGGATCAAGGAGAAGATAATCGAGTTGAAAGGGCTTGAGAGCGGCGACGAGAGCGAGCTTGATGTCGAGAAGACTGGGAAGTATATTGAGCAGTTCAAGGAAGCGCTTGAGGATGATCTCAATACATCGCAGTGCCTTTCATTGATGTGGTCTGTGCTGCGGGATGATGAGCTTGTGCCTGGTGAGAAACTGGAGATCCTGTACAAGTTTGATGCTGTGCTCGGTCTCGGCATGTCAGGGTTTGAGCGCGAGGAGGTTGATGCTCCGAAGGAAGTGCTTGATCGGCTCGAAGAGCGCGAGAAGGCCCGAGCTGAGGGGAACTGGGAGGTGTCAGACCTCCTGCGGGACAAGATCAAGGAGAAAGGGTTCAATATCGTCGATACTCCTGAGGGTCCGCGGCTTGAGAGGATATGAGTTGTTCTTATTCTGGAGCAGTATGTTGAGATTGATGAGCTCCAACTTTATTAAAAGGAATTATATATAGAAAAAGGCCTGCGGCGCCATTTTACGAAAACGGTCTTAGAATCTAGGTGCTTGGTGCTGGCGGCCAGGTGCGTGGTGAATCAATCTTTTGTCTCTTCTTCAACCAGCTCTATGCTGACCTTGACTTCAGACTTTTCCAGCTTGGTCTCTGCTGTCCCGAATATGAGTTCTGTCGCGTTTGTTGTCGCCATCAGGTCCAGCTTTGCGTCTTCTATCTTGGCCTTGTGCTCGTCGTCGCATTCTATGGTCAGTTTCACAGGCTTCTTTAGAGAGACCTGCTTCTCTGCCTTGAACTTTCGGACTGCACAGATGAGCTCCACTATGAGGTCGCCTGCCACCTCTGCCTGTCCGTTTATCAGGTGGTCCTGTACCTCTGGCCATGAGGAGATGTGGATTGACTTGTCGCCTTCTGTCTTCGCGAAGTAGAGCTGGTAGACTGTCTCTGTTATGTGCGGCATTATGGGTGCTATCAGCTTCAGCGTGTCCCTGAATGTGTGGTACAGTGTGTACTGCGCAGCGAGTTTCTGGTCTTCTCCGCGTTTTTCAGGGTTGTAGATGCGCTCCTTGGCTATCTCTAGATAGTTGTCGCATAGGTTTTGCCAGAAGAATACTTCTGCTGCGGCTTTTGATTTTGAGAAATGGTATTGGTCGAACTCATCTGTACATGTCTTTATCACTTTCTGGAGATGTGAAAGTATCCACCTGTCCATCGGGCGGAGTTCTACGTCGTCGAGCTTTGTCTTTGGGTCGAAGCCTTCCAGATTCATTATCGCGAATTTTGTGGCGTTCCATATCTTGTTCTGCATCTTCTTGCCTGCGACAAGTTCTTTCTCCTGGAAGTTCAGGTCATCGCCGAGTTTGGAGCCGCCGGCGAGATATCTTAATGCGTCTGCAGAGTATTTGTCTATCATGACCTGCGGCTCTATGACATTGCCTTTTGACTTGGACATCTTCTTGCCCTTAGGGTCGAGCATCCAGCCGTTTATGAAGCAGTCATGCCAGGGGCTCATCTCAAAATGCAGCCGGCTCTTTACAACCGTGTTGAAAAGCCAGAATGATATTATGTCATGGCCCTGCGGGCGGAGAGACATCGGGTTGTTCTTGAGCTCTTCGTAGCAAGGTTTTCCCTTGAAGAGCTCCTTGACTATGGTCGGTGTGAGGGATGATGTCGCCCAGGTGTTCAGGATATCGCTTTCACCTACCAGCTTGTCGTGGCCGCATTTCGGGCACTTGTCTACTGGAGGTGCGTCTTCCAATGGGTCGACTGGCAGGTCTTCCTCTTTCGCGAAGACAACCTCGTCGCATTTCTCACAGTACCATACCGGTATCGGGATGCCGAAGTAGATCTGCCTTGAGATGCACCAGTCCCACTGCAGTCCCTGCACCCAGTTGTCGTAGCGGTTCCTCATGTGCTTCGGGAACCAGTTCAGTTCCATGCCCCAGTGCAGCATGTCCTCCTTTATGTCA
>JBHPEY010000011.1:0-48627 GCA_042576705.1 Nanobdellota archaeon
GCCTACTCCGCATCCGCCCTGCACGCCTGTAGTTCCATAGCTCGCTCCGCCTGCTCCTGTCGACTGGCCGAAATGGTACCCACCGCCGCCTGCATTGTCGCTTCTTGTGGTAGTCTTTGTAGGGTAGCCGAGCCATCCTTCTCCTGAAGGTGACTGGCAGTGTAGAGGCAGATGGTGAGGAAGGTTATGACGGCTGGCTGACATACCACGGCGGAGGAGGCGGTGGTTCAGGTGGAGCAGTACTCCTAGACGCAGATGAAATCACACTTGGCTCAGGACTGGTCACTGCAGAAGGCGGACCAGGAGGTTCAGGAGGACCGAGCGGTGGTTCAGGCGGAGCAGGCGGAGACGGAAGGATAAGCCTGCACTACAACACAATAAGCGGAGACACAGACCCGGTCTCAGGATACAACACATCAGCTGAAGTCCAGAGCGTGGTGACCGACGGCAACGGAGACTATGCATATAACGTAACAGCTCCGGCTGTGACAGGAATATATAATGTCACAGCGAACACGACATACCAGGGACTGTTCGGAGAGGTCACAGAGGAACTTACTGTGACCGAGGATGTCAATAACTTACCTATCGTGACTGATGTCGTGCTGAATTCTACTTATGGGACTAATTATACTAACGAGAACCTCACTGTTTACTGGAATGTGTCTGATGGTGACGGGGATAATGTGACGAATGTGACTAATTGGTACCTGAATGGGACTTCTATCATGGTGCTGAACATGCCGTTTGAGGCTACTGGTGGTGAGAATGAATCGTCGTGGGCGAAGGATTATAGCGGTAACTTCTCTAATCACGGGGCAGTCACTGGTGCAACATGGAATGATACAGAAGGCCGTGGTGGTTCCGGGGCGTATGTATTCGACGGTGTAGATAACCTCATCAACCTGTCAGACGTGGATTCTGCAGAAGGGGCAAGCACTATCTCTTACTCTCTCTGGACCAAGGTACACTCGGATCCAGACGCTGTTTCACTCATATTCTCAAAGGCTGACGGTTCCACATATCCTATGATGATCCTCCTGTGCAACGGGAACAAGTTCGGGTTCTATGTGCAGGATGCTGAGGGACAGGTCACAAGATATGCTGCAGACAGCACACTCACGCAGGATGTCTGGTATCATGTCGTGATGGTATTTGATAATTCCCTGTCGGGAAGCAATATCGTGACATCTTATATCAATGGGTCCAAGCAGTCAGGCAGCGGGACGTCTTCAGGATGTATCTCAAGCGCTGAGGCAAGCATCTCCACGAATGATCTCCAGGCAGCTAACAGCGGTGACCTGCTCATCGGCGCGAGGGACAATGGCGCGACCGTAGGCAACCATTACAAAGGGACTGTGGATGACGTCAGGATATACAACAGGAGCCTGTCTGCTGATCAGGTGCTGCTGCTCTGGCAGGACCAGACAGACAATATCCACTTCAATGAGACTGCAGTCGGTGATGTCTGGCAGGCTTGTGTCACTCCTAATGATGGTACTGAGGATGGGGATTCGAACTGCAGCAATACACTGGCGGTGCTTGAAGCACCCGTGAATAACCTGCCCAATGTCACTTCCATCGAGCTGAACTCCACTTATGTCACCAATTATACTACAGAGAACCTTACTGTGTATTGGAATGTCTCTGATGTTGATGCGGATGATGTCACTAATGTGACTAACTGGTATCTTGACGGGATATCTATAATGCACCTCAACCTGCCGTTCGAGTCCAATAGTGCAAGCAATGAGTCAAGCTGGACAAAGGACTATACCAACCTCAGCAGGCATGCGAACGTCACCTCTGCAGCATGGAGCCCGACAGGCGGCCGCGGCGGTTTCGGAGCTTATACCTTTGATGGAGACAATGACTATGTGCGGGCAATGTCGATGGATGGCAGTGGAAACACCGGTATCTCTATCCTTGCCTGGATGAAGAGCAGTGATGGTGTTGCTGCTGGAAACAGCATAGTGAATGCATTTGGAGGACAATATGCGGCCTACATGTCAAGATATGATGTAGGCAAGCTGCTCTGCGTATTTGATGGGTCATCAGGCAATAATGATGGAGATGATGACAGCACCACAAGCATCAATGACGACGAGTGGCACATGGTGACCTGCACAAGCAACGGCACCCTCACAAGGGTGTATGTTGATGGTAATCTTGAGAACTCGTATGCTGAGACCATGTCGACAACTTCGGGAGTCACTTATGTGGGTATCAATCCAGACCTGACCAATGATTACACTGGTTCTGTCGACAGTGTCCAGATATATAACAGGACACTGACACCAGAGCAGATCATGCTGTTGTGGCAGAACCGGACAGATATGATATCATTCAATGAGACTTCTGTGGGTGATGTGTGGAAGGCATGCGTGACACCTAATGACGGTACTGAGGATGGGGTCGAGAACTGCAGCAACACGCTGGAGATAAGGAACTCTGCTCCGCTGGCTTCTGATGTCGTGCTGAACTCTACTTATGATACTAATTATACTACTGAGAATCTTACTGTGTATTATACATTGTCTGATGCGGATAATGATGATGTGACGAATGTGACCAATTGGTATGTTAATGGGACATCAATTACTGTGCTGAACATGCCGTTTGAGGGTACTGGTGGGAATGAGTCGTTGTGGGTGAAGGATTACAGCGGTAACTTCTCCAATCATGGGACAATGACTGGTGCGGGTAATGCTACCTGGAGCTCAAGCGGGGGATATGACGGTAGGGGTGCCTATCAATTTGATGGTGTTGATGATTCGATCGAGATTGCAGACATTGACCTGGGAAGCCAGTTCAGCCTTGTGGCCTGGGTATATGTCGCAAACACAGACGACAGGGGATATGTACTAGGAAAGATTGATGGCGCCTCAGGCGGTGGTTATGCGATGTATACGTTCCTGGACTCTAATCAGATAGCATACTCCCAAGATGGTGAAGACAACCTGATGAGCGATGCGGACTTCACTGATACTAATCAATGGGTACACATGGCAATTACCATCAACAGCAGCGGGGGTGTGACATTCTATAGGAACGGAGCGGAGGCTGGGACAGGCGACCGGACACCTGTCAACAATAACCTGATACTGAGAATAGGGAACCGCCCGGGCAGTACAGCAGGCAATGCAGCGCAGCATTTCAACGGGACCATCGATGAAGTAAGGATATACAACAGGACGCTGACTGCTGAACAAATACAGCTGTTGTATGAGAACCAGACGGATACCATAGTCAGCCAGCAGACCTCTATCGGAGATGTGTGGATGGCATGCGTGACGCCTAATGATGGGGTTGAGGATGGGGGTGAGAACTGCAGCAATACATTGAATGTGCTTGAGTATGTTGAGCCGTGCGTCGATCTCTCCGACCCTGCAACCTATGGCACCAAGGTCGTCAACGACTCAGACAACATCTGGGTCAATGCGAATGTCACGCTCTGCACGGATACTTACATCATAAATGACACTGGAGCGTCTGGAGTGTTGATGATAAATGAAAGCAATGTGACTCTTGACTGTAATGGTGCTACAATTGTAGGCTACTCATCAGGAAACGGGGTCTATATCCACAATGAGGACTATGTTAACATCATCAACTGCAACGTAAGGAATTATAGTACAGGTATCTTCTATTATGAGGCGAGCTATGCTCAGTTCACGAATAACACTGTGTATAATTGTTCTGGAGCCCTGTACATATATGACGCTGAAAATGCTAACATAACATCAAACAGGTTCTATGATAGCGCCACTTATGGAGTCTACATGTATAAGTCTGCGAGTTACAATACGTTCATGCACAATGAGATACATGATAATGGGGCTGGCGTCGCATGGTACTCGAACGTTCTCGGTGAGTATATGTATGAACTCATGCTCGTGAACAATACCATATACAACAACGATGGTGACGGAATAAATATCAACAATGGCCTGACCCTCTACGGCGCATATCACGATTTCGTGAACAACACCATATACAACAATTCAGGCTATGGAATATACGCGAATTGGGTAAGCTACATGAACTTCAGCGGAAATACGATCTACAATCACAGCATGGACGGAATATTCCATACATACACGACGTGCTACACCATTCTCTATTCGAATTACACTGACAACCTGATCTATGAGAACCGTAATGGTATAAAGCTCCATGCTTCTGAGCAGGGCGTCTTTGTGAATAACATCCTCCACAGCAACAGGCAGGATGGATTCCAGGCACAGTGCGGGAGATATTCCAATTTCTACAACAACACGGCTTACAACAATACCCGGGATGGCTTCTACCTGTTTGATGCGAGCGTGAGCAAGATGTACGATGACGCGGCGTATGACAACGGAAGGTATGGAGTGACCATCGTTACCCAGAGTGGAAGCACCCGGATGTACAGGACTGCTCTCTACGGGAACGGGCTTGCAGGCTTTTTTGTCGGCAGCGGTTCCGATACCAGGATGACTGATGTGGAATCCTATAGTAACCTGGGTTATGGTTTTGTCATGCAAGGTGGGGATATCATAGCAGAGGTGAACTCAGGACTGCACCTGTACAACAATTCTATCGCAGATCTGCTTGTCAATGCGACTAGCGAGAACGCTGCACCATCTATCAACAATATGATAATAGACAACCCTGCGGGGAATTATCAGAACTACTCGAATATCTCGTTATCTGATTCCGGGGTAGGGGACTCTTATGAATTGAAGTGGACAACTAATGATGTCACAAAGCCTGAAAACCGTTCAAGCTTCGGGAACAAGTTCGTGAACATAACAAGGCTTGGAGGGACAGTATCCATCACCCAGCTCAAATATCACTGGGATGATTCTGAGCTCGGAGGCAGCAATGAGTCAGAGTTTGAGATGTGGGAGTATAACTCTTCCGGTGGCTGGACTGTTATGGATAATACGCCTGACACTGGGAACAATGAGCTGTCTGTGAATTCCCTTAACCCTGCTTCGGATTACGGCATCCTTGAGTCCGGTGGGGCGAATACTGCGCCTGTTGTCTCTGATGTTGTGTTGAACTCTACTTATGATACTAATTATTCTAATGAGAACCTTACTGTGTACTGGACTGTGTTGGATATTGACGGGGATAATGTGACCAATGTGACTAATTGGTATGTTGATGGTGAGTCTATCATGCTGCTGAACATGCCGTTCGAGGTGACTGGCGGTTCCAATGAGAGCAACTGGACAAAGGATTACAGCAATAGAAGCAATCATGGAGCCATGACAGGAGCAGGCAATGCGACGTGGAACAGCACAGGAGGATATGATGGACGGGGAGCGTATTCATTCGACGGTGCTGATGATGAGATAAGCGTCTCAGGCCTGGCATCTACAGGGATCACACAGATGTTCTGGGCCAAGAAAAGCACAGACTCTGAATGGCATCACTGGGTGAACAGCTCTGCCACCTATTACTACTATAAGGACGGCGAACAATGGGTGCCGAATGTCAGCGTGAAGAACTGCTCAGAACTCACAGCACTGCATGGCAGCTGGCCTACTGCAGAAGGGAACGATCCTGATGTCTGCGGAGAGAGCGATGCAGGGATGTCATGCTCCGGAGCGATAACATATTCTGCTGCAGTCGACCATTGCGAGGGTGTAGGGGCCAGGCTGTGCACCTATGATGAGGTCGCGAACAATGAGTCTGCGAACACAGGCTGCAGCTATGACGGTTACATGATATGGAGCTCGACAGAATGTACTGGCGGACACTATGTCGACAAGGGAGAGAACGACGGCAATAAGATATGCTCTGGTGACACATCCGCCTATTATGTCAGGTGCTGCGCAGATGTGGATACCAGTATCGGTGAGAGCTTCCCAAGCGTGATTGCGCTTGACAGCAATGTGATCATCGGCAGGGACTTTGAGGGAGATATCGACGGGATTGCTATCTATAACAGGTCCCTGGTCGGAGAGCAGGTAGTGCTGCTCTACCAGAATGTCACAGACACCATCCTCAGGGAAGAGACGCTGCCGGGTGAACAGTGGAGTGCTTGTGTCACTCCGAATGATGGGACTGAGGAGGGGGCTGAAGAGTGCAGCAATACCCTGCTTGTGCTGGCCCAAACACCACAGGATGTGGTGCTCAACTCTACATATGATACCAATTATACTACAGAGAACCTTACCCTGCACTATACTGTCTCGGGTGCTTATGAGGACCTCAAGAACGTGACCAACTGGTATGTGGACTGGCAGTCATTGGAGCTGATCAACATGCCGTTCGAGGTGAACCGCGGCAGGAACGAGAGCATCTGGGCGCAGGATCATTCCAATAACTCCTATCACGGAATTGTGACAGGTGCTGTGTGGAACCGGACAGGGGGCCACGATGGGTTCGGGGCATACCAGTTCAGAGGCCAGAATGATTCTATCAACCTTGTTGATGTGGATGAGATGGATGAGCCAGGGTATTTCTCTGTCGCATTCTGGTTCAAGAGGGCCTTTGACCGTGATGGGACTTCGCGCGATACAGGCCATCTTACCAATAATGTCATGATATCACAGGCATCAAACACCTACAATGACAACCTTGAGATCGGGACAGAGGGGACAGATATAGAGGTATATATGGATACACTGATACTGGAGGGCGATGAGCAGAGCTATGACGCCGGGATACAGAACGATGCGTGGTATCATCTCACCCTGACATATGACCGGGACTCGGTCAATGAGACCAAACTGTACATCAATGGCAGTTATGTGTACAGCTGGACGTCGTGGGGGAAGAGACTTGACGACGGCGAACAGTCACAGTTCGCAATAGGCATATCAAGGCCTCAAGGGACCAAGGTGGGGGCATTCAACGGCACGATAGATGATGTCAGGGTGTATAACCATACACTGTCTGCAGAGCAGATCATGTTGATCTATCAGGGAGAGGATGTGCTCAGCTCCCAGGAGACAGATGCTGGTGATTCGTGGACCGCGTGCACTGTGCCGCATGACAATTATGACCAGGGAGATGAGGGATGCAGCGATGCAGTGAGCATCCAGGGTTCCGGGCTTCAGGTCTCTAATATGTACATGAACAGCAGCCTTGAGACTAACTTCACCCATGAGAACCTGACTGTGGAGTATACAAGTTCGAGCTCTGCAGGAGGGGACAACAAGAACATCACCAACTGGTATGTGGACGGGACTTCTTATGCAGTGCTCTACATGCCGTTCGAGGTGACCGGCGGTGACAATGAGAGCAGCTGGGCGCAGGACTATTCCAACAACTCGAACCACGCGGCAATCACAGGAAGCGCGAATGCGAGCTGGAGACCGACAAGCGGCCAGGACGGGTATGGCGCGTATTATTTCGACGGCAGCAATGACGGGATCAAGGGGACGTGGAACCAGGAATTCACCACAGAGCACACTATGGCGGCGTGGTTCAGGTCGCCAGGCGGAGGAGGATCAAGTCCAAGGCTGGTGGAGTTCTCTGATTCATCAGGCACTTCCACATACAGCACGGCACTGGCATATGATACTGATGGGGACATAAGGACTTGGACAGAGTGCGAGTCAGATGGTGTGAGAGGCGGGGAGATGGATTATACAGCTGCTTATGATGATGACCTCTGGCACCATGCGGTGTATACCTATGGTGATGGAGAAGGCAAGCTGTATGTCGATGGAGTAGAGGTCGCATCATCTGCAGATGACCCGTGCACTGATATTGATGATGCAGAGACATTTGTGATAGGTGCTTATTATATAACTGTGGCTGATGGATTCAAGGGATATATCGACGATGTCCGAATATACAACTACAGCCTGAGCGCTGCAGAGGTAGCTGCCTTGTATGAAGGCAGGACAGACATGGTCATGTATCAGGGCACAGATATAGGTCAGGAATGGCAGGCGTGCGTCACGCCTGTGGACGGCGTGGAGAAGGGCGCAGAGAACTGCAGCAACATACTTACTGTCCTGGGGGCATATCCTGCTGTCAATGATCTAATCATCAACAGCACAATCGGAGCCAATTACTCCGGCGAGAACCTCACTGTGTATTACAACAGCACGAATGCTGAAGGGTCTGACAACAAGGATATCATCCGGTGGATTGTCGACGGTTCCTCTTTCGCAGAGATCATACTTCCATTTGAGGCTACAGGCAGCTATAATGAGAGCGAGTGGACAAAGGACCACTCCAACAACTCACGGCACGGAACTGTGTATGGGGCTGAGTGGGAGATGTTCGGGGGGCGTGACTCCTTTGGAGCGTATGTGTTTGATGGTGTTGATGATTATATCGGTACTGCTGGAGGCGAGATGCGTGATACCAGCAACAAAGGAACATTTATGGTGTGGGTCAATGTCGCTCAAGCAAACCTGACATCCAACATGACCCTGTTCCACACAGAGGAGTACAGAGACAGGAGGGCATATACAAACTCCAGCAAATTCGCAGCAGGTATTTATGATGGCACAGCAGCTGTGTGGAGAAACCTTGAGGGAGGCACAGTCAGCTCATCATGGCAGCATGTAGTGTTCAGTTGGGATATAGATGAAGGAGAACTCAGACTGTATGTGAATGGGACCCTTGTAGACAGCTATTCAGGAAGCAGCTGGACAGAAGGGGCTGCCGCGACACCCACACGATATTTCCATAGTGAAACCGCGGATGCGGGGGGTCCACCTGTAACCGGTTATTTCAGCGGAAGGGCTGATGATCTGAGAGTATATGGAACAGTCTTGTCACCTGAGCAGGTGCTTGCGCTGTATGAGAACAGGACAGACATGATGGTGTCGGATGAGACATCAGTCGATGATGAGTGGATAGCATGCGTCGTGCCAGTGTATCATGCAGAGGAGGGCGAGGAGAACTGCAGCAGCGCCTTGACTGTCCTGGCGGCTGCTCCGATCGTCACCAATGTCACGCTCAACAGCAGCAATGCTACTAATTATACCAATGAGAACCTGACTGTCTGGTATGATGTGGTCGATCCTGACTGGGATGATGTGTTCAATGTGACCAACTGGTATGTGGATGGCGTGTCGATTGCTGTGCTGAACATGCCGTTCGAGGGAACCGGCGGGAATGAGACCTCCTGGACAAGGGATTATACCAATTTCAGCAACCATGCGACAACGCTAAACGGGATCGCATGGAGCAGTACAGATGGGCATGATGGGTCCGGAGCATATACGTTCAGCGGGTCGGGGGATTACATCAAGATACCTGACAAGAGCAGCCTGGATATAGCAACTGGACTCACTATCGAGACCTGGATATATCCTGTCGCCATAGAGTCTGCTGGAAGCTGGGATAGGATAGTCGCAAAGGGTGCTAATCAACAATATGAGCTGGATGTCACGACCAATTCCGGCAGAGGATTTGTCTTCCGTCTCTATACGACCAGCCTGCAGACCCATTATTCCATGGTCATACCTGCACTGTCTCAGTGGTCGCATGTCGTCGTGACATATGATGGGGTGAATGTCACCATGTACCATAATGGGACAGCAATATATGGGGAATCGGAGTCCGGCAGTATAGCAAACACCGCACATGAGCTGGTCATAGGGAACTGGGAGAATGTTGCTGCCCATGACAGGCCATTCGACGGCAAGATTGATGTGGTGCGCATCTATAACAGGACATTGTCTCCGGAGCAGATACTCGTGTTGTATGAGGACAAGACCCACTTCATCTTGTCGAATGAGACTGCTGCAGGGGATGTGTGGATGGCGTGCATCACGCCTAATGATGGGTATGATGATGGGCTTGAGAACTGCAGCAATACATTGGATGTGATAGCACTTCCAGTCAATAAGCTGCCTGTGGCAGAGGGTGTCGTGCTGAATTCTACTTATGGTACTAATTATACTGTTGAGAACCTTACTGTCTACTGGAATGTGTCTGATGGTGACGGGCAGGATGTGACCAATGTCACCAATTGGTATGTGGATGGGACTTCTGTCATGGTCTTGAACATGCCATTTGAGGCCACTGATGGGAATGAGTCGTCGTGGACAAAGGATTACAGCGGAAACTTCTCAAATCATGGGGATGTGACATCTGCCACGTGGAATTCAGCCGGCGGTCGTGATGGTTGGGGTGCTTATGAGTTTGATGGAAGCGGTGAGTATATCACTATCACTGATGCTGATTCCTTTGACCTGACAGACAGCTTCACGTTATCTGCATGGGTCAAGCCAAGAGATGGAACTCCCTCGCTCACAATCAATTCAAAATGGGTCAGTGGTCAGCATCAGTGGATATTCAGGGCATTCAGCACCACGAAAAAATTGGGGCTGAAGGTGTTCGGCGCATTGGGTGACAATAACGATTTTGTTTCAGGGAGTTCCCTGACTGATGTGGTGGATGACCAGTGGCACCATGTTGTTGCAGTCTTTGATACATCAACGTCCAACAACATAACATTGTATGTTGATGGAAGCGAGGATACGAATGTCTCTTCAATCATATTCGGTCCTTCGGGATTCGGCGGCACAATGGATTCAGGTGGAACAGCTCCTATAGAGATTGGAGCGATCACTGATCTTGGTGCGAACTATTATTTCAACGGTACCATAGATGACGTGAGGATATACAATACATCATTGACTCCAGAGCAGGTGCTGCTGCTGTACCAGAACAGGACTGACATGATATCATTCAATGAGACATCTGTGGGAGATGTCTGGATGGCATGCATCACGCCCAACGATGGTGTCGAGGATGGGTTGGAGAACTGCAGCAATACACTGACAATCGTGAATGCAGTGCCTGAGGTCAGTGATGTCGTGTTGAACTCGACAACCGGAACCAATTATACTGATGAGGACCTGACAGTCCACTTCACTGCGTCTGATGATGACGGAGATAGTATTGTGAATGTGACTAACTGGTATGTGAACGGGACATCGCTCCTGGTGCTGAACATGCCGTTCGAGGCGCATGACGTGAACTCCTCTGATGAGAATGTGTGGACACGGGATTATTCAAACTTCTCGAATAACGCTACCATGTACAACGGCACTGTGTGGAATGCCACTGGCGATCGTGATGGGTCAGGGGCCTATGAGTTCGACGGCATAGATGATATGATAAGAATGCCTGATGATGACAGCCTGGACCTCCTTGATCATGCCACTGTCGATGCATGGGTGAAGTCCGGTGCTGCTGCTACCGGCCAGAACATACTTGCCAAGCAGTGGTGTACTGGCGATATGTACTCTTATACTTTTGGCTTCACGTCGGATGGAAAGCTGAGATGGAACTGGGATGATGATGGAAGCTGCGGTGCTATCAGCTATATCTATTCTGACGATGTGGTCGTATCAACAGGCGCATGGGTACATGTCGCTGCAGTGCATACACCTACTGCAGTCAGGCTGTATGTCAATGGTTCGGAGGTCGATGCAACACTGCAGACAGGAGCTTACAGCAGCATACATATCAGCGACCAGCCGCTCAGGATCGGAAATTACCAGAATTCCGGCGGAGACTATTCCAGCCATTTCAATGGCTCGATAGGAGTGGTAAGGATATGGAACAGGTCGTTGTCCAGTGCGCAGATACTTGCATTGTATGAGAACAGGACAGATGTGATTGTGTCTGATGAGACACAGGCGAATGATACCTGGATGGCCTGTGTTGTGCCTAATGATGGCATTGAGGATGGGGATGCGAACTGCAGCAATACACTCATGGTCTTAGATATACCAAACACCAAACCAATAGTTAGTGACGTGGTGCTCAACAGCACCCACGCCACTAATTATACTAACGAGAATCTTACAGTTTACTGGAACTCGTCGGATGCTGACGGGAATAATGTGACAAATATCACCAACTGGTATGTGAACGGGACTTCGTTTGCTGTTCTGAACATGCCGTTCGAGGCAACCGGTGGGAATGAGAGCAGCTGGGTGAAGGATTATTCCAATAACTCATATCATGGAAGCATGACCGGAAGCAGCAATGCGACGTGGAACTCCTCTGGCGGGTATGATGGTTCGGGAGCTTATGAGTTTGATGGTGTGGATGATTTTGTGAATGTGTCTACAGGAACTGTTCTTTTTGATTCCTCTGAGCCTTTGACTGTTGTTGCCTGGACTTACTTGAATAACTATGGTGCAGAAGGATCTGCTAATCAGTATCCTGGAATATTATATTTGATGACTGATCAATCAAATGGATTTGGCGTCGCTTATGGTGAGAATGATAATTATCAGGGGGTTGTATTCGGGAGCAATAGCAATTTCCTCCAGGGACGTACAAGCGGGAATATAAGCGCAGATTTAGTGGGCGCGTGGAAATTTGTTGCTTTGGTCTATGATGGTGTTGATAGGACTCAGCTTTCAAGCTATAAAGTATATGTTGACGGAGATGAAAAGACTTTGACTGCTGCGGGTACTTTTAGTGCTCTAGCAAATGTCAATCGCATCGGCGCTTCAAACGCAACTAATAATTATTTCAACGGAACTATAGATGAGGTTAGAGTGTACAACAGGAGCCTGACACCAGAGCAGATATCCCTGCTCTACCAGAACAGGACAGACATGATAAGCTTCAATGAGACATCTACCAGTGATGTGTGGATGGCATGCATCACGCCGAATGATGGTGTCGAGGATGGCATTGAGAACTGCAGCAATACACTGACTATCGCGAATGCAGTGCCTGTTGTCTCGGATGTGGTGCTGAATTCTACATATGGAAGTAATGTCACCTCTGAGAATCTTACTGTCTACTTCACTGCGTCGGATGCTGGAGGGGATAGTGTGACCAATGTGACCAACTGGTTTGTGGACGGGGTCCCGTATGCGATGATTAACATGCCGTTCGAGGCGACTGGCGGCAATGAGTCATCCTGGGTCAAGGATTATTCCAATAACTCTTATCATGGAAGCATGACAGGCAGCGGCAATGCGACGTGGAGCAGCACAGCAGGATATGACGGGTTCGGTGCTTATGAGTTCGATGGGACCGGGGATAATATCGATCTCGGTGACATACCAACACCTATAGATATCACCGTCGAGGTCTGGATCAATCTGGATTACGTACCTACCGGGTCTGCAAGCTCAGATGCCAACCAGAAGAACATCTTTGGAAAGGACCATAGCGTAGGCACAAGCAGGGAGTGGTTGATGTCGATAACTTCCATAGGCACTGGCGTGCCGAAGTTCAGCTTTGCAATCTTGGAGGATGATTCATCTGCTTCAAGCGTCACCGGCTCGACAACTGTGGCGATAGGGAAATGGTACCATGTGGTTGCTGTGTATACCTATGTGGCTTCAGGGACATCCAGGATGGATCTCTATGTGAATGGGACGAAGGACGCGACCACTGTCACTGATGCTTATGGACCTATACAGGACACCAACTCCAAATTATTGATCGGTGCAAGGCAGTATCCTGGCTGGCCAGGATTCATCAATGGTACCATCGATTCTGTCAGGATATACAACAGGAGCCTGTCAACTGACCAGGTCATTGCGTTGTATGAGAGCAGGACAGACATGATACACTTCAATGAGACCTCTGTCGGTGATGTGTGGAGGGCCTGCGTCACTCCTAATGACGGCACTGAGGATGGCGTC
Source organism: Nanobdellota archaeon (assembly GCA_042576705.1). Classification (GTDB taxonomy): domain Archaea; phylum Nanobdellota; class Nanobdellia; order Woesearchaeales; family UBA11576; genus JABMQF01. The sequence continues at coordinate 13,590 of JBHPEY010000011.1, forward strand.
GAGAACTGCAGCAATACACTGGAGATTGAGGCGCTGGAAGCCACGAATATTGTGTTGAACAGCACTTCTGGCACCAATTACAGCAATGAGAACCTGACATTGTTCCATGACGTTACAAGCAATGCTGCTGTCAGTGTCATCAATATCACTAACTGGTTTGTTGATGATGTGTCTATCATGGTGGTGAACATGCCATTCGAGGCGAATGACGGCGACAATGAGAGCAGCTGGACAAAGGACTATTCCGGCAATGACAATCACGGCAGCGTGACCAATGCTTTGTGGCAGGCATCTGGAGACAGGTCCGGGTTCGGTTCCTATTATTTCGACGGGACTGGCGATTATATCGACCTGCCTGACAATGACAACTTTACGTTTGCAGGAGACCTGACAATAGAGTTCTGGATCAAGACGAGCAGCAGTACTGACACGTGCTATGATACTATGGTCGCGATAGGTAAGTGGAACACTGCAAACACCCTTACCATATTCCAGCATGATTCTGATTACATTACAGTATATGTCAATGGATCTGCGAGTGTGATAACAGGCCCGACGATAAATGATGATGTATGGCACCATGTTGCGCTGGTCAGGAGAGGGCCCACATTCTTCCTGTATGCAGACGGTGTCAAGCAGTCAGGGGAGTATGCATTTTCAGGGACAATCAATGCAGCCTACAACCGAATAGGCTATTCAGAGACCTGCGGCGCGACACAGACCTATTTCACAGGGAACATCGACGACGTGCGCATCTACAACGGACGGGCGCTGAGCAGCGGCCAGATAGCTGCCATCTACGAGAACAGGACAGACTTCCTGTACCACAGGGAGACATTGTCTGATGAGGTGTGGCAGGCCTGCATCACGCCGAATGATGGTGTCGAGGATGGGCTGGAGAACTGCAGCAACAGCCTTACTATCATCAGCACGAACCCGACAGTTCAGAGCATGGTGCTGAACAGCACAACCGGCACGAACGCAACAAATGAAAACCTTACAGTGTATTACAACAGCCAGAATGATGCCGGAGCAGAGAACAGGAACATCACCACATGGTACCTGAACGGGACCTCGATTGCTGTGTTGAACATGCCGTTCGAGGCGACCGGCGGCAATAATGAAAGCTCCTGGACAAAGGACTATACCAATAACAGCAACCATGCGACAGTGTCCGCAGCGTTCTGGAACGAGACCGGAGGGCATGGTGGAAACGGGGCGTATCACTTCAGCGATGCCAGCAACAGTGTGGTCTATACCTCGGCAATAACAGTCGCCAATGAATTCACTGTCATGGCCTGGGTCAAGTCAGACCTGTCAAACCAGGGCGGTTATGACCGGATCATGGAGTCAGATTTCCGCGACGGCTTCTATCTGGGCGTTGATGCTGCAGGGACTGGCTACAAATTTATAGTCAATAACCCGGACGAACCGTACGGCACCGCTGATGGAGGATCGATTGCCATCAACACATGGCAGCATGTCGCAGGAACCTATGACGGTACGACTGGCAGGCTCTATGTGGATGGGGCGGTGGTGGCCAGCAGCGCCTTTGACCCTCCGGGGGCGTACAGTGACAACATCTACATCGGAGACAGCGACATCTCCGGTGTCAGTTGGGAAGGCATGATAGATGAGGTCATGATATTCAACCGATCATTGACAACCGAGCAGATAGTGATGATCTACCAGAACCAGACAGACATGATATCGTTCAATGAGACGAATGTCAGTGATGTGTGGCAGGCTTGTGTGACACCTAATGATGGCACTGAGGATGGGGTTGAGAACTGCAGCAATACATTCACGGTCTTAGATATACCAAACACCAAACCAATAGTTAGTGACGTGGTGCTCAACAGCACCTACGCCACTAATTATACTACTGAGAATCTCACTGTGCACTGGAATTCGTCTGATGTTGACGATGATGACGTGTACAATATCACCAACTGGTACTTGAACGGGACATCGTTTGCCATGCTGAACATGCCATTCGAGGCCAACGGAGGGAATGAGAGCAGCTGGGTGAAGGATTATACTAACTTCTCGCATCATGCGACCTTGGTCAATGCGACATGGAACAGCACCGGCGGACGTGATGGATTCGGAGCTTATTATTTCGACGGCGATGCGGACAGGATCCGAGGGGCGATACCGCTAAATATCAGTGGAGAGCATCGTTCGGTCAGCTTATGGGTGAAGCACAATTCTTTACCTGCTGCTGTCCAGAGATATTTCACTTTATTGTCAGAATTATTTGTGGTGAGACATGACGGGGGGGATTCTGTGGGTCGGCTGCATTTCTATGCCAATGTCAGTGGAACCGTGTATAACATCAATGTCGATGATGCCCTGAGTACAGGTGTATGGATACATATTGCGGCGACTTATGACGGAACCACGATGAGGCTGTATCAGAATGGGACACTCATCGGGCAGGAACCGGCACCTGGCAATCTCTCTGATTCAGCGGTCTACACACTGTCCAGTCCGGACGAGTCAATGGACGGTTACATAGATGATGTCCTCCTGTTCAACCATACGTTGTCTCCAGAACAGGTGCTTGCGTTGTACCAGAACAGGACAGATATGATAAGCTTCAATGAGACATCCATAGGGGATGTGTGGCAGGCATGCGTGACGCCTAATGATGGGGAAGAGGATGGCAATGAGAGCTGCAGCAATACATTGACTATCAGGGATACTGCAGCGCCAATCGTCACTGATGTTGTGCTGAACTCAACTTATGATACTAATTATACCAATGAGAACCTTACTGTGTACTGGAATGTGTCGGATGCTGATGGGGATGATGTCACCAATATCACCAACTGGTATGTGAATGGGACTTCGTTTGCTGTGTTGAACATGCCGTTTGAGGCTACAGGCGGGAATGAGAGCAGCTGGGCAAAGGATTACAGCAATAGATCGAATCATGGAAGCGTGAGTTCAGCGACATGGAACAGCACAGGAGGGCATGATGGCTGGGGAGCGTATCAATTTGATGGCAATGATGACTATATTGATATTGACTTCTCTTCATCAACGGATATTTCAGGTTCGTTAACGGTCTCTGTTTGGCTGAAGACCGGAGATGATACCAGCGGAAACAAAATAGATGATATCATCTCCAGATATAGCGGCGTGGGTGGACAAGCGTATCCTTATGAACTTCAGATAAGGAACAACTACGCAAGATTCATAGTCTATGATGGAACGAACGTCCCCGTTGCAATCTGGGAGAGCGCAATAAATGATAACAATTGGCATCATATAGTGGGTGTGCGAGATGTTGCATCGGATAAGCTTTTCATCTATGTTGATGGAATCGAAAGAAATTCAACAACAGACACTACAACTGGTTCTATTGCTAATAGCAGGAACACTGTCTTAGGCACCAGGACAGATTATTCCGGAACATATGTGTTCAATGGCACTATGGATGATGTGATGGTGTGGAACAGGTCATTGTCTGCAGAGCAGGTGCTTGCACTGTATGAGAACAGGACAGACATGATCGTCTCTGATGAGACTTCAGTCGGGGATCTGTGGAGAGCTTGTGTTGTCCCTAATGATGGTGTTGAGGATGGCGTCGAGAACTGCAGCAGCACATTGAATGTGACTGAATTCGTGAATACTGTGCCGGTTGTTGAGGATGTCGTGCTGAACTCTACTTATGATACTAATCATACCAATGAGAACCTGACTGTGTACTTCACTGTGTCTGATGCGGATGCGGATGATGTGACCAATATCACCAACTGGTATGTGAATGGGACCTCTGTCATGTTGTTGAACATGCCGTTTGAGAGCACAGGGGGTAACGAAAGCTCCTGGATGCAGGATTATAGCAATAATTCCAATCACGGGACCGTGTCTGATGGGACGTGGAATGCTACAGCAGGATATGATGGGTCCGGTGCTTATGAGTTTGATGGGTTGAATGATTATATCACCTTCCAGACACTTCTTGATACAGTGCCCGAAGCGATGACATGGGAGATACGATTCAAGGTGGACGGCAATACAGGGACAAGCCAGGCAGTATTCTCAAAGGTCAATACAAATTCTGTGGAGCGGATCTACCTGTTTGCCCGCGAGGACAATACGCTTTCATTCGATTATGAAGAGAATGATAATGGATACATAGCGATCTTTGCAAATACAACCTGGTCAGATGGCGAATGGATACATCTGGCAGTCACATGGGACACTATCAATGGCATAATACTCTACATCAATGGTGCTGAGTCGAATTCCAGCGCATCAGCGACCACACTGCCTAATGATGGCACATACAATGACTTCACTATCGGCGCAATAGATGGCGGAACAGTGCCATTCAACGGAACTATAGATTATCTCCGTATCTGGAACAGGTCATTGTCTGCCGAGCAGGTGCTTGCTCTTCATAATAACCGGACAGACATGATTGTGTCTGATGAGACTTCACTTGGAGATGTGTGGAGGGCTTGCGTGACGCCTAATGACAGGACAGAGGATGGTCTTGAGAACTGCAGCAATACCCTGACAGCATTGAATTCAGCTCCTGAAGTGAGTGACGTCGTGCTAAACTCCACATCCGGCACCAATTATACTACAGAGGACCTTACTGTGTATTGGAGCGTGACTGATGTTGATGGGGATGATGTGGTCAATGTCACCAACTGGTACATGAACGGGACTTCTATGACTGTGCTGAACATGCCGTTCGAGGGCACTGGTGGGAATGAGTCTACCTGGGCGAAGGATTACAGCATTAATTTCTCTAATCATGGGACTGTGACTGGCGCGACATGGAACTCGACAGGAGGCTATGATGGATGGGGCGCTTATGAATTCGATGGAACTTCAGCATACATTGATGTGGGCACAGGCATCGATGAAGGGCCATATGGCGCTGTAGTATTCTGGGTCAAGTCAGAAAATGATGTTAGCCGCACCATTCTGAAGATAGGAGAATCTTCAGACAGTGACGGTCTTATAATATCTGTAGGCGATGGATTCACAGAAAGCCTGACCGACGAACTTATATCAATGGCAAAAATCACCAATGGCGCTACCACCAACTGGATACTCGGTTACACTACAGCTACCAGGACAGAGCTGTTTGACGGAGAATGGCATCACATCGCAGTCGTCTTCAATGGAGGTTCGACAGAGCCTTCCATATATCTTGATAGTCAGGTCAAGACAGTCACAAATAACGATCCTTCTCCACCAGAATATAATTATGGATTCAGTACAGCAGACTATGCGCTCATAGGTGCTGCAAACAACTCTGGCAGTTTAACATCATTCTTCAATGGAACATTGGACCAGTTCATGATATTCAACCGAAGCCTGTCAGCAGAGCAGATACAGCTGCTTTATGAGAACAGGACAGATGTGATAAGTTTCAACGAGACTTCAATTGGTGATGTGTGGCAGGCGTGCGTGACACCTAATGACGGCACACAGGATGGGGATGAGGCCTGCAGCAATACACTGAATGTCACAGAAGAGGTAGGTGTCAATGAGGCTCCGAACGCCACTGATGTCGTGCTTAACTCGACCTATGCTACCAATCATTCTGCTGAGAACCTCACTGTGTACTGGAATGTCTCGGATGCGGATGGCGATAATGTTACCAATATCACAAGCTGGTTCGTGAACGGGACATCTTTTGAGGTGCTCCACCTGCCATTCGAAGCGCATGATTTCAACAGCAGCAATGAGAGCGTGTGGACAAAGGACTATACCAACTTCAGCAATAATGGAACAGTGATGGGAGCTACATGGGGCAGCACGATCGGTTTCGGCGGGACAGGAGGGTATGACTTTGATGGGACGAGCCAGTATATCCTGGTGCCTGACAGCCCTGAACTCCGCCTCGGCACAAAGCAGACGATCGCGTTCTGGGTCAATGTGCGCGGCCTTGGCGCTGACTGGGACCGGCTTGTAGGGAAGGGGGCATCATCTACTCGGAATTATGGGATGTGGCTGCAGTCAGATGGGGATCTTCTCTGGCAGATATACAATGGAGCGACGGCATGCAGTGCCACGACCAATGAAGGCAATGTCAGGATCACTGCAGGCACTGGTTGGCATCATGTCGCAGGGACACTGGATGGAAGCATAATGAAGCTTTACCTTGATGGGACGCGCAGGCTCAGCGAGTACTGCGCAATCACTCCACCTACGGGCGCCGAGCCAGTGACCATCGGCTATGACTATGGAATCACAGGCGGGGATTACTTCAATGGTTTCATAGACGATGTAAGGATATACAACAAGACCCTGTCTGAAGATCAGATCCTTGCGCTATATAATAACAGGACAGACCTGATCGTGTCTGATGAGACCACTGCAGGGGATGAGTGGATGGCCTGTATAACCCCGAATGACGGAACAGAGGACGGGCTTGCGAACTGCAGCAGTGAGCTGTTGGTGAAGAGCTCCACGCCGTTTGTGATTGACATGGTGCTGAACAGCACATTCGCGACTAACTTCACCTACGAGAACCTTACAGCATACTGGAATGCGACAGACCCTGATGGGGATGTGGTGTATAACATAACTAACTGGAAGGTCAACTCGACATCCATAACCGTGGTGAACATCCCGTTCGAAGGCGGGACAGATACGCGATACGCAAAGGACTATTCAGGATATGACAATAATATCGAAGGTAGGGACTCCTATTACGGGATAAAGCTCGGGTATTATGATGGTAACATCGATGTCGTGTCAGATAAGTGTAATGGCGTCACAAATGATGAGGAATTCGACGTGAACGGCAACTACTTCACCGATGACCAGGGCACGCATGATGTAACATCGACGTACAAGTGCATCGCTGTGCTGGAGGGTGCAACAGGAACAGGATTCATGATGTATACAGAGGAGGATACAACCTCGAGATTCACCCTTGGTTACGCATCGGTCCACGATCATTTCATCGCAGTGAGGTACAGCAGCGGATGGCAGTACAACACCAACAACGCATGGGCGTCATTCAACCCGGTCGACTCAGACGTGATTGTGGCTTACATACAATACACAGGTGATAGCAATACTGATTATGATATCCAGCCGAGATACAATGCAACAGGGGGGTATGATGGCGGTGGTGCATATGAGTTCGACGGGACTGATGATTATGTGGGAACTGTTGCAACTGATTCGCTTGACATGGACGGGAACAGCATAACAATCATGGCATGGATATACCCGCATGACTGCACAGGGACCGGGGACGGGGTGCAGACCATAACCGACAGGGCCAGCGCATACTACATGAACCTTCAGGCAGGGACCTGCAAGCCACAGTTCTTCTGGTATGGCCTCAGCGAGGAGGTGTACCACATCAGCGCAGTGGCTGCACCGATCAATACCTGGAGCCATATAGCCGCTACATACGATGGTGATAAAGATATCATAAGGGTGTATGTCAACGGTAACATGACATATGAACAGACAGGCGTGACCGGCGACGGTGACGAGAACGACAATGGGATCTATATAGGTGGCAGCGGCTCAGCCAGCAGGAACTACAACGGCCTGATAGATGAAATCAGGATATACAGCAGGGCGCTTTCACCGGAGCAGATCAATGCTACATTCTATAACCTGACAGATGTGATAGTCTCTTCCGAGACCCAGATGACTGATGTGTGGCAGGTCTGCGTGACTCCGAATGACGGCACAGAGGATGGACTTGAGAACTGCAGCAATACGCTTACTGTGCTGGAAGAGGGGCTTGTGGCAGACTGTACTGTCATCACAAGCGCGGGCAGTTATTATCTCGAGTATGATGTGACAGGAGCCTCGGTTGCTGTGACAGGGACTTCAGTGGACAATGCCTGCATCGTGATCGCGTCAAGCAATGTCACTTTCAGATGCGATGAGAACACCATAGTGAATGATGGGACATCGAGCGCAGCAGGGATCCTTGTGAACGGCTCCACATCTGTGAACCATACAAATGTCACTATCCTGGATTGTGGAGTGATAGCCAACTACACATACGGCATAGTGCTGGATAACACTACTGATACTAATGTGACTAATGTCACGCTCTACAACATGACTGATACGGCCATCTATCTGCTCAACACCTCTGACAGCCTGTTCCAGGACAATAATATATACTCTGTGGGAAGCGGGGACGGGTTCTATGTGTCAGGAGATGACAACAACTTCAGCGGGAACTATATATACGGCGGAAACAACTCGTTCGACCTTGCGGAAGGGTCGGACAACACAGTCTATGACAATATAATGAATCTCAGCAGCCAGTCTATCTTTATGGACGGCACTGTGGGCACTATTTTCCTGGAGAATACTATAATATCGTCAGGCAGTTATGCTGTGTATGCTCAGGTCGCGGGGACCATATTCCAGTCCAATGACATCCAGAACGGCAGTGTCTGGTTCCAGGATGGAAACAACTCGCTCATAAGCAACACACTCGTCGCTGCGGATGTCAACATGTCTGACAACTGCACTGTCTACAACAATACCGCTTATGGTGCGGGCACTGCGTTCACCATAGGCGGTGATGACAACAACGTCAGTGACAATACTGTCCACAGCAGCTCGGATGGCTTCCTGCTGTCAGGCAATTCCTATACTGTGCGCGACAACATCGCATATAATAACACAGGGTCAGGCTTCAGGACGGGTTCTCTGCACGATAATATCACATTCCTCAACAACACAGCGTATGATAATGACTTTGCAGGGTTCAGCATGAATGATTCATCTAACATCACACTGACCAACAACACAGCATATAACAACAGCGGTGTGGGAATGCTCTTCAGCTTCTGCAGCGGCGGTCGGTCGGCGAATCTCTTCGACAATGTCCTCTATAATAACGGCAAGGACCTGAACATAACACATACCTGCTCTGATACTGATGTCCAGTTCAACATGACACGCACGCTGTTCCTCAACCCTGCTGGGACATACGCGAACTATACCAACCTGAGCATGAATGATGCTGTCACTGCAGGCACATCTTACGCCATCAACTGGAGCTCGAACACATCAGAGCTTCCGGCGGGCAGGATCGACTTCCAGGGCAAGTTCGTCAACATAACCACCCCGAACGACAATGTGTCCATCGATTCGCTGGTGTGGCGCTGGAATGATGCAGATGTCGGGACCAGCATGGAGCATACATTCTATATCTGGGTCTACAATTCCTCAGGATGGACAACACTCAATAACACGCCGGACATGGATGCGAATGAGCTCAGCCTGACTGATGAGAACCCTGCAAGCGTGTACAGCATACTCCGTCTTGACAACCAGTTCCCTGTGGTCTCTGCTGTAGTATTGAACAGCACAGGCGACACCAATTATACAGACGAGAATCTCACTGTGTACTGGAATGTTACTGATGCTGATGGGAACAATGTGACTAACGTGACTAACTGGTATCTGAATGGGACGTCGATCATGGTGCTGAACATGCCGTTCGAGGCGCATCAGGTGAATTCATCGGATGAGAATGTGTGGACAAAGGATTATACAAACTTCTCGAATAATGGGACTGTGAGCGGAGCGACGTGGAACGTTACTGGCGGGTATGATGGGTTCGGGGCCTATGAGTTTGATGGGAGCAGCAATTACATCAATCTCGGCGAAGGTGATGGGACCTTTGATGAGGGATTAGGTGATGAATTCAGTCTCAGTGTCTGGGTAAATATTGCTGGTGACCAGGTGTGGACGAATGAATTTGTCACAAAGCTGGATACCGGTTCAAGCCAGAGGTCTTGGGCTTTAAGAAGGGTGGAATCAACGGATAGAGTGATGTTCTTCATATCTGGAGACGGAACTGCTGATACTAATATAGTCAATCTATATTCTAACAGTCTGCTGAACAATGACCAATGGTATCATGTTGTCGCCACATATGATGGTGCGACAGCAAGGGTGTATATCAATGGCAGCCTGGACAACAGCACTTCTTATACTGATGGGATCTATAACAGCACTGCTGATGTCCTGGTCGGCGCAATAAAGATCTCTGGAAGCATAAATTCTGATTATCTTATGGAAGGGACTATTGATGAGGTCGCGGTGTATAACCGAAGCCTTTCTGCAGAGCAGATACTTGCACTATATAATAACAGGACAGACCTCATCGTGGAGGAGGAGACAGTCAAGCATGATGTGTGGCAGGCGTGCATCACGCCTAACGACGGTGTCGCTGATGGTGAGGAGAACTGCAGCAACACATTGACCATCCTGAACAAGCTTGCGCTTGCATCGAATCCTGTGCTCAACAGCACCGACGGCAAAAACTATTCTAACGAGAGCCTTACAGTGTACTGGGACGTGTCTGATGCTGACGGGGATGATGTGACCAATATCACCAACTGGTACCTTAACGGGACATCGATCGCTGTGCTGCATATGCCTTTCGAGGCTACGGGTGGTGAGAATGAGTCGTCTTGGGTGAGGGATTATAGCAATAACAGTAATCATGGAGGCATGACCGGAAGCAGCAATGCGACGTGGAACCCTACTGGCGGGTATGATGGGTTCGGTGCCTATGAGTTCGGCAGTGGGAATGAATATATAGAGACCGGCACTACGAGCTCAACCGGATTCACAGGGCTCTCGGTCGAGGCCTGGATCAAGACAACAGACGGAAGCACCCAGACAATAGTCAGCACATTCGGAGGAAGGCAAATCTGCTATGTATCGCGATTCGATTCAGGAAAGGTCCTCTGTGCGTTCGACGCCTCGTCAATTGACAATGATGCGGGTGACGACAGCCTGACAAGTGTCGATGATGGGGACTGGCATCATGTGGTAGGCACAAACGATGGCGCAACTACAAGGACTTACATAGACGGTGTGTTTGAGATATCTCACTCTGAGTCGTTGGCGACAGGCTCGGGTACCGCCCGCATAGGGCAGAATGTGAATGATAATTATGACTTTGTAGGCACTATCGACGAGGTCAGGGTATACGACAGGGTATTGACTCCAGAGCAGGTGTTGCTGTTGTACCAGAACAGGACAGATATGATAAGCTTCAATGAGACAGATGTCGGTGATGTGTGGCAGGCATGTATAATCCCTAATGATGGTGAAGAGGATGGTGTTGAGAACTGCAGCAACACGCTTGATGTAGAGGTCATCGACTCACTCCCTGCATGCGAAGAGATAACCGTGCCGGGCACCTATACGCTCAGGGCAGACCTATCGGGAGCGCCTTATGCTGTCTCTGGCGTGGATGATGTGCAGACATCCTGCATACTTATCGCTTCGGATGATGTCGACTTCTCCTGCGAAGGGTATAATATAGTGAACAATGGGACAGTGGATGCGGCAGGGATACTGGTGAACGGCTCTGACACAGTCAATCACACCAATGTGACCATACGGGACTGCCCGCTCGTGTCCGGATACGAGGCAGATGTGTATCTCTTCAAGACAGCAGAGGATACAATATCCAATGTCACTGCATATAATGCAACATCATATGGATTTGACATACATACCAGCCATGAAAACGTGATAACCGGCACCACCGCATACTCTGATGGGAGTGCAATAGGGCTTTATGTCAACAACAGCAATGACAACAATGTGACAGGCTCCACATATCATGATCTTGATTCAGGCATCCTGGTCGGGTATGGCTGGTCCAATGACTTCTCCGGCAATACCCTGCACAGCAATACACGAGGCATAGACATGTCCAGCGAGGCAGACAACAACACGTTCTCGGATAATATCGCGTACAACAACTCTGATGTGGGGTTCTATGTGGCAAACAGCGACAACAACTTCACGAACAATACTGCATATAATAACACTTATGGGTTCTTTATCCAGTCTGCCAACGGAAGCCTGATCCGCGACACTGTGCTGTATGACAATGGACATGACCTCTTTGTGAACACCAGCGCAGGATCATCATATGTGCTGGACATGAACAACACGATATTCCTTAACCCTGCAGGGACGTATGAGAACTACACAACCCTCAGCATCTACGACAATGTCACTGGCGGCAATGCATACTCGCTGAACTGGACAACCAACACATCAGAGCTGTCCGCGGGCGTGAACACTGTGCATGACAAGTTCGTGCGGATAACAGAGGAGGACGGAAGCGTGTCCATCGACTCCCTGACCTGGTATTGGAGCCAGTCAGAGGTTGTCCTGCCGCTGGATGAGAAGGACTTTGGCATATGGGAGTACAACGGCACAGACTGGACCGGGCTCAACCAGACACCTGACATCACAGCCAATGAGTTGAGCATTGTCGCGCTCACGCCAGACAGCATCTACGGTATCCTGGAAGAGGTGTTCAATACACGGGCGAACACTACCTTCATCGAGCTGAATTCTACTTATGATACTAACTATACCACTGAGAACCTGACAGTGTATTTCAATATCACAGAGCTTGATGGAGATGATGTCAAGAACATAACAAGCTGGACTGTGAACGGGACATCAGCGATGCTGCTCAACCTGCCTTTCGAGGCCAATGATGGGGACAATGAATCAAGCTGGACAAGGGATTACAGCAATAACAGCAACCATGGCGAGATTACAGGTGCTGAGTGGAACAGCACAGGTGGATATGATGGGTTCGGAGCGTATGAGTTCGACGGCGGTGCAGAGGGGATAATCGCTGACGAAGTGACCATCAACAGCACAACAGTAGAGATGTGGGTGAAACCTGATTATTATGATGATGACAAGGCGCACACACTCATAGACCTGTCCCAACCATACTACGCAGATACCTGGCAGACAGGAAAGGTGCAGACGATAACCGAATGCGCAGTGTCAGAACTGTATGGGGAAGAGGGCAGTTACACGACATCCTGCGATCCTGACGGCACGGATTATGTCTACATTGACTCTTATAACAAGAACCAAAGGCTCAGGGTGCGAGCCGTCTATGGAACAGCCTGTTCAACATCAGCTGCAACCATATCCTTTGACAGGTATGTCAACGTGACAGATGACCTGTATATGTATGCAAAAGCCTATGTCACGACTTCCCTGGCAGGTTACATCGTGATAGGCATCAATGACAGCGGGACATCAAGATCCTACCATTATGGTATCGATGCAAAAGAGACCTGGCTGGAAGGATTCGCGCTGGGCCTGGGAACAAGCGCCTGGGTCTACGTCGATAGGAACATCTCAGCAGACATGATCAGCCTGGGATGGACCCCTGGCAGCGATGACCAGGTCATGTTCATCCAGTATAAGACCTACGTCTGCATAGCAGGGGACAGGAGCATGTACCTCGACAATGCAGCGCTGTACCGAAAGGGTGTCCAGGACATGGGCGCTGTGGTGAAGCTGGTAAAGAACCAGGATAATGAGATCAACCTGATCGTCAACAGGACAGTGATCCCTATAGACAACATACCTGAGGATGAGTGGACCCACCTGGCTGTCAGCGTTGATGAGGATTCAACAGCAGTGTACATCAATGGGACCAAGGTGCGCGAGGCGTCTTTACCCTATGCAGTCCCTATTACACTGACGCCGTCATTCGGCAGCAACGTGCTTATGGAGAATACGTTCGATGGGACCATAGATGATGTCCGGATGTGGAACAGGGCGCTTTCAGACGGGATGATAGCAGCACTGTACTCTGGCGCGACTGATGTCATGCAGTCCCAGGAGACAAATGTCGGGGATACATGGCAGGCATGCGTTGTCGCGAACGATCAGTATGAGGACGGTTCAGGCAACTGCAGCAATAATCTCGATGTCGCAGAGGCGCCATTCAGCGTCGGCGTCGATCTCAATGACACCACACCGTTCAAGAGAGATACCCTGCAGATCAGCGGACAGGCAGTGCTCGGGGACCGCGTCCTGGCGGGTGCAGAGCTGAGCATCTACCAGAACAACAGCCTGCTCAATCTCAGTGATGGGTGGAACTGTGGTGATGGGTGGTGGAACTGCAGCTGGAAATACAGGAAAGAGGTCAAGGTGTCAGAGAATGCAGGAGAGGACTTCACAAACTACTCTGTCAGCCTTTCCATAGACACACAATCACTGATATCCGCAGGGCTCATGCAGGAAGACTGCGATGACATGAGATTCGCCAACACAACAGATGGTGTAGTCGGGCACTGGATAGAGAGCGGATGCAACACCACAGACACAACAGTGTGGGTGAAGATGGCAACCCTCTTCTCCAACTCTGACTCTACTATATATATGTACTATGACAATCCTTCTGCTTCCAATGGGAGCAATGGAAGGGAGGCGTTCTACTGGTATGATGATTTCTCAACAGACACCACAGGAGACTATGACTCTGTGGCGATGGGCGGCAATGACGGGGAGAACACAGGCACACCACCAGGATGGACTGTGACTGGTGGTGTGTTGCAGAGCGCGAATGCCCATGAGTGCTACGGAGGGCTGGTCAAGGACCTTACACTGACTGACATGGTCATATCCGCAGATGTCAAGTCAACAGGAGACGATGACGTGGCAGGAGTCGCGTTCAGGTATACTGCATTCATGAACCAGTACGGCGCAGTGTTCAGCTTCGGCGATACAGCGTGGGGTGCCCAGACCGCACTTGTCACCAACCAGGCAGACGCGAACGAGAACTGGAACAATGCCTACGGCACTGTAAGCACAGGAACCTGGCACTCGATAGAGGCGAGGGTGTGGGGAAGCGGAACATCGATAAGGGGCGACATCTATACAGACGGAACAAGGAGAGGCTACAACCTCAATCCAGCATCGGACAAGAATGACGGCCGGTTCGGGGTGTGGGCATGCTATATGACGCCTGTCGCGCAGTTCGACAACCTCATCGTCAGGAAATACACCAACAACAACGAGCCGACGCATACATTCACAGGAGAGCAGGAGTTAATGTACCAGACAAACAGCACAGGGCATTATGATTACACGTTCACAGCACCTGCCGTGGAGGGAGATTATAATGTGAGCGTGAATGTCAGCTACCAGGGCCAGGCCACGAGTAACTGGAGCTGGATGAACGTGTCCAATGCTGCACCTTATGTGACTGATCTTGAGATAAGCACGCCCAACTACTATAATTTCTCCTACCAGAACATCACATTGAACTATACCTCTGGTGATATCGACGGGGATGATGTCACTAACGTGACTAATTGGTATGTGAACGGCACTTCGATCATGCTGCTGAACATGCCATTCGAAGGGACTGATGGGAATGAGTCGTCGTGGGTCAGGGATTACAGCGGTAATTTCTCTAATCATGGAAGCATGACCGGCAGTGGTAATGCGACCTGGAACTCAATAGGAGGGCATGATGGTTGGGGCGCATACGAGCTTGATGGTCTTGATGACTTCATAGAGATACCTGATGATGATACGCTGACGCCTGGAACAGCTATGACTGTAATGGCCTGGATCAATCCTGCAGGAATATCCGAAAATCTGGATGTCGTAGTGAGCAAATGGGGTGGCGATGTTGTCGCTGATAACGAGTTCATGATTGCAGTCAGCACTGACCAGACTGTGTCGTACACATGGCATACAACAGGTGGGGATTCCTGGGGCACTCTACCATATAACATTACAGCCAGTACCACGACCGTCGGATTGGATTCCTGGAACCATGTAGCTGCAGTCCGAGATGGATCCACTATAACCCTCTACATCAACGGCACGATTGCAGGAAGCGGGACAGCAGATACCAATCCGTTCGTGAATGGCGATCTTAGCCTGCGGCTGGGCACCCAGAACAGGTCGAGCCAATCCAGATTCTTCAATGGCACTATAGACTCTGTCCAGATATACAACCGCTCGCTGTCAGCACAGCAGATACTTGCACTATATAATAACAGGACAGACCTCATCGTGTCTGATGAGACACAGGAGAATGATACCTGGATGGCGTGCGTCACGCCTAATGACCGGACAGAGGATGGGGCTGAGAACTGCAGCAACACGCTCCAGGTGCTGGTGAACAGCGTTCCGGTGATAAGCGACCTTGAGCTGAACAGCACTTATGGGACGAACTATACCTCTGAGAATCTCACGCTGTATTATACGATGTCAGACGCTGATGATGACGCGCTGACCAACATCACTACCTGGTACCTGAATGACACGTCCATCACTGTGCTGCACATGCCGTTCGAGGCGTCTGTCTCGCGCAATGAGAGCAGCTGGACAGGGGACTACAGCAACTTCAGCAACCATCCTTACATCATGAACGCGACATGGAACTCTACAGGAGGACATGACGGGTTCGGGGCATACTATTTCGACGCCTCTGTCGGTGGTTCTGAGCGGATCAGCATAGCGGATTCCCCGTCGATGAGACCTGCTGAGCTCACCATAGCGTTCTGGATAAAGCTATCCAAGAGGCCTTACCTGATGGCATCAACCTATCCTGGCCTGATCAGCAAGCAGAACTGGGACGACAAGAAGGGATTCAACATGTACTTCAGCATCCCGACATCCTATTATGATTACCTGACATTCAGGCTGCTCGACGGCTCGACATACCATGACCTCAAGTATAACTCCGTGGATCTCCTGACACTCAATGAGTGGCACTATATCGCAGCCACGTATGACGGGGAGTACCAGAGGATGTATATCGATGGTCTGGAGCGAACAGCACAGCCGGGTCCGAGCTCGATATCCTATGATGCTACCAATATAAGTATCGCAGGCTCCCAGGAAGGCACTTACCTGGATGACTTCAGGATATATAACCGCTCTTTGTCTGCGGGGCAGATATTTGCGCTGTACAATAACGAGACTGACCTGCTTTTCTGGGAGGAGACTACCACAGGAGACGTGTGGAAGGCATGCGTCATCGGCAATGACGGGTTCGAGGACTCTCTGGAAGAGTGCGGCGAGGGACTTGTTGTGGAGGATTTCGCGTATGACAGCGTGGTGCTGAACTCTACAGACGGCACCAATTACACTACAGAGAACCTTACTGTATACCATACTGCGGAATCACCGCTTGACTCGCGCATCACAAACATCACGACCTGGTATGTGAACGGGACATCGGTCATGCTGCTGAACATGCCGTTCAACATGAATGCATCAGAGCGCAGGGTGCTCCGCGGGTCCATGTATGACGATTTCAATGACAACTCGCTGAACACCCAGGAGTGGGCGATACTCAGGGAGAATGTCGGGTGGTGGAGCGAGTCATCACAGACATTGAGGATCACCGTCCAGGCAGATGACTTCTGGGAAGGCACTGACGATGCCCCGCTTTTCTACCAGACCGTAGACTCTTCAGATGATTATGAGATAGAAGTGAGGATCACAGGGACGCCTGATACTGCCAGCGAGCAGGGAGTGATAATGATATGGCAGGACGATGACAATTACTTGAGGTTCACGTATGTATACGGCACTTCTATAAGGTGCGCCCTCTCCAAAGAGGTCTCACAGTCATACTCAAATGTCCATACAGATGCCTGCCCGAGCGGAGGCGTACACTATAGGATCAGGAAGGAAGGAACTTATTATTACTCATATTACTCTACTGATGGAGGGGTCACCTACACCTTCCTGGGCAATGTGATACTCTCGATGAGCCCGACAAGGATAGGTGTCTCAGCATTCTCAGGCGCAGGACCTCAGGGAGAGGTGTTAGCGTTCGATAACTTCACAGTCCATGACCTTGACTTCCAGGATGTAAAGGATTACACCAACCTGTCGAATGACGGAACAGTGTACGGTGCGCAGTGGAATGCGACAGGAGGCCATGACGGCACTGGAGCGTATGATTTCACGACTGAGGGAGACCGTATCGAGCTCTCTTCAGGAGCAAGCTTGGCAGGAAAGAGCCAGGCATCAGTGGGGATGTGGTTCAAGGCACAATCCGCGCCTGCGAGCAACCGACCACTGCATTATGAATCCACGACATCTGCGGGCTACACAAGATTCGGCGTGTGGTACAACGCCAATGGCTCGGTGTACGGCGCGATGCGGGACACCAACACAGGATCAACTTTCGCTGTCTACAACGGTGCTGCAATCACGCTTGATGTGTGGTATCATGTCATGGTTACGTACGACGCAGACACTGATGATTATAAGATATATCTCAACGGCAGCCTTGCCAATACAGACACAACATCCAAGGGCTCGTTGAGTTCAGGCTCGCCTGCAGACCCGATCGCCATAGGTGCTTATACGCATCCTACAGATATAAGGACGACTGACGGGATCATCGACGATGTGGTGATGTATGACAGGGCGCTCACGCCGGAGCAGGTGCAGAGGGTCTTCCAGGGCAGGACAGATGTGTTTGTCTCTGATGAGACAGTTGCGGGCGATGTGGTGAAGGCTTGCGTGACGCCTAATGACGTCAATGCTGACGGGACAGAGAGCTGCAGCAACACGCTTGAGGTTGAGAACTCTGCTCCACAGGCTTCGGATGTCGTGCTGAACAGCACGTTGGGCACCAATTATACTACTGAGAACCTGACAGTGTACTGGACTGTGTCTGATGATGACGGGGATGCTGTGACCAATGTGACTAACTGGTATATCAATGGGACTTCGTTTGCTGTGCTGAACATGCCATTTGAGGCTACCGGTGGGAATGAAAGCTCATGGGTGAAGGATTATTCTAACAGTTCTAATCATGGAAGCATTACCGGCAGTTCTAATGCGACGTGGAATGCTACGGGAGGCCATGATGGTTGGGGAGCTTATGAGTTTGATGGTGTGGATGATACTATCGATCTTGGTTCAGATCTGACTATCCTGAGCAATGTCAGTGGAGTGACCTTGTCAGCATGGGTCAATGCAGATTCAATCGCTTCTACTACTGTAATCGTGACTGTATCGACAGGTGATTCAAACAACTTGTCCCGTGCGACACTTGCTGTAAATGCTACAGGCGTGCTTGTTGCTGGACGTGCTCCAGATAGCGGATCGCTCAGGAAAGCACTAACATCCGGAGAGACTCTTTCTTCAGGGAGCTGGTATCATGTAGCAGGGGTCATTGACTATGAAAATGATATGATCAGTGTATATATCAACGGCACACTGAGGTTGAATGAGTCAGTCAGTTTCTCCCAGACCAGGACAAATGTATCTCCATCGCTTGATGGTGCTATCGGGAGCGAGGATGATGGAGCCAGCGGCGAGTTCTTCAATGGCACAATCGATGATGTACAGATCTATAACCGCACCCTGACACCAGAGCAGATCCTGCTCTTGTACCAGAACAGGACAGACGTGATACACTCCAATGAGACCTCTATCGGTGATTTATGGATGGCTTGCGTCACGCCTAATGATGGTACTTCGGATGGGTTGGAGAACTGCAGCAATACATTGAATGTGACTGGATTCGTAAATGCTCTGCCGATTGCCGAGAATGTCGTGCTGAACAGCACTTATCGAAATAATTACTCATCATATAACCTGACAGTGTACTGGAATGTTTCTGATTATAACGGGGATGATGTGACCAATATCACCAACTGGTATGTGAACGGGACCTCGTTTGCTGTGCTGAACATGCCGTTCGAGGCAAATAATGCGAGCAATGAGTCTTCGTGGACAAAGGATTATAGTAATAATTCCAATCATGCACTCTCTGTCTCTGCGACATGGAACAGCATAGGGGGATATGACGGATGGGGTGCTTACGAGTTCGACGGTTCCAGTGATCATATAACAATAGATACCAGCGCTTTGCTTGACATCCAGGGACAGGTCATCTCTATCGCTGCATGGGTCAAGGCAGGTGTCCGTTCTGAAACAAAATTGATCGTCAGCAATTCACAGTTAGGTGGTGGAGCAGCAGGCGACAAGTTAGAAATCAACATAAATACTACAGGCCACATAAATTTCTGGACATCTGAAGGAGGATCAAGCTGGGAGAATCTCTTTTCTGATGGAACCTTGGCTGCAGGTGAATGGTTCCACCTTGTCGCCACCATGGATTCTGGCGGCAAGTATATCTATATTGACGGTGAGCTGAACAATTCGAACTCTGAACCTTCGACACTCATATCCACATCAGGAACCAGGAACTGGACCATCGGTTCTGACACCGAAGGTGATGACAACAACTTCAACGGGACTATAGACAATGTCCTGATATACAACAGGACATTGACTGCAGAACAGGTGAACCTGCTCTACCAGAACAGGACTGACATGATCGTATCAAATGAGACATCTGTCGGGGATGTGTGGCAGGCGTGTGTCACGCCGAATGACGGCATTGAAGATGGACTGGAGAACTGCAGCAATACACTGACTGTGGTTGAGACACTTCCATTCGCCGTCAATAATGTCATCCTCAACAGCACTTACGGGACCAATTATACCACCGAGGACCTTACAGTCTACTGGAACATGACCGGTGCCCGTGCTGATGCTACAGAGATAATCAACTGGTATGTTGATGATACTCCTATGATGATGCTGAACATGCCGTTCGAGGCTACCGGTGGAAGCAACGAGAGCTCATGGACAAAGGACTACAGCAACTACTCGCATCATGGCTCCGGGACCAATGTCGACTGGTACGCAACAACAGGTCATGATGGGTTCGGGGCGTATGAGTTCGACACAACAGATGCTAGGGTGCGCATAACAGCGGAATCTACTAATTATATAAGTGACTCTTTCTCTGCCGCCATGTGGATCAAGCGTAAGCAGAATGGCGTGGCGCAGATAGTCATCATACAGAACCAGCTCTACTGGGCAGGCAGTGACGAGCCTGGATGGTGGGTCACCCTCACAGCATCCAACACTGTGCAGTTAGGGTATGAAGACGCCGCTAATGACAATCACAATACCTACACCACAAAGACCATAACAGATCAGGAATGGCATCACATAGTCGCGACGTATAACCACAGCGCCAAGACAAGCAAGATATATGTCGACGGAGCCCTCAATGTCTCACAGACATTCGGTGAGGGAATAGGTCTGTGCGACAATGATATCCTGCTCGGAGTCAGGCCGACCACTACAGGCTATGACCCATCAGGATATGACAGTAACTTTGTCGGCACGATGAGCGACATGAGGGTATACGACAGGACACTCACAGCAGCGCAGGTGCTGGCGCTTTACGAGAACCGGACAGACGTGATAAAGAGTGACGAGACTGACATCGGTGATGTGTGGAGGGCATGTGTCACTCCTAATGACGGCATAAGTGACGGGTATGAGAACTGCAGCAATACAGTTACTGTGGGATACCTCAATTGTCATGTGATAAACTCGCCTGGTACCTATGTCCAGACAGCAGACTATCTTGGAGCACCTCACGCTACTGGCCTGTTCTCGTCGACTGCATGCCTGATAATAAACTCTTCAGATGTCGTGTTTGATTGCAATGGGTACGGCATCGTCAACAATGAAACAGGGAGCACGTATGGCATCATGACAAACCACACCCTCGCCAATGTGACTATCATGAACTGTGACATATCCAACTTTACAAGCGCCATACACCTGTGGGAATCCAGCAACGTGACTGTGACAGGCAGTCTTCTCCAGAACAGTTCCCGTGGAGTGGAGCTGCGAGCCTCGAACTACACCAATTTCTCAAACAACAGGATAAATGATAGTACCCGGGGCATCTATACATGGTTTGGCTGCTATAACAACACCTTTGAGAACAACAACCTGACAGACATGCAGAATCAGGCGTTATATCTCGGCAACTCATTTGACAGCCTGTTCACAGGCAACCTGATCGACAGCACGGGCGGCGCCCATTACGTGACAGATAACAGCGCGAGAAACCGATTTGAAAATGAGACTGTCAGGGGGACCAGTATCGGATTCACTGCTGACGCTGGAGCAGGCAATTACGTCAACAACAGCATCGTGTGCAATGGCACTACTGGTCTGGCTTTCAGCTCTCAAGTCCTGGTCATCGTCAATAACACAGTGGTCTGCAACACTAGTTCTGCAGGGCTTTACTTCGAACATGCGAACAACACACTGATAGGTGCGGTGCACCTGTACAATAACGTCAATGATTTCAATGCGTGGAGCTATGATGGAAAACTGCGCCGCATCAATCTCTCTAATGTAATATTCGACAATCCTGCAGGGGACTACCAGAACTATACAAACCTCTCCATGGTCGATTGGATTTATGAGGAGGAGTATTTCATGAACTGGACAGTCAATGACATCACCAAGCCTGTCAGCAGGGTCAGCTTCGCTGACAAGTTCATCAACATAACAAGGGATACTGGTGATGTCTCTATCGATTCCATCACCTGGCACTGGAGCGAGTCAGAGCTCGGGGGCTATAACGAGACCTTATTCGAGCTGTGGGTGTACAATTCATCCGGCTGGACAGTGATCAATAATACCCCTGACACCTCTGCGGATGAACTGAGCCTGGTAGATCTTAATCCTGCGAGTGATTATGGAATACTCGAGCTGACAAGTTCGCGGCCGGTAGCATCCAATGTCGTGCTGAACTCGACTTATGGAACTAACTATACCTATGAGAACCTGACAGTGTACTGGAGCGTGTCTGATTTTGATGAGGATAATGTCACTAATGTGACCAACTGGTACCTGAACGGGACATCGATCATGGTGCTGAACATGCCATTCGAGGCTACTGGTGGGAATGAAAGCTCATGGGCAAAGGACTACACTAACTTCAGTAACCATGCATCTGCTGTCTCAGCGACATGGAACAGCACAGGAGGATATGATGGGTTCGGTGCCTATGAATTCGATGGTGATGACAACTATATCGGATTAGGCAACAATGTCTTCGACTTCCTGACTGCCGGCTCGTCTACTGTGGTGGCGTGGGTCAATGCAGACTTCCTGCCATCCACCTCTGATATGGACAGGATAGTCGATCTTGAAGGCAGGATAGCTGTCCTTGACGCTATTTCAAATGTGTGGCAATTCAGCTTCTACAATGGCGCAGCTTCATATGCTGCAAGCTCCCCATCAAATTATGATACAGGCGAATGGGTGCATCTGGCCGGAGTCTATGATGCTGATCTGGATGAGCTGAGAATATATGTCAATGGAGAGCTGAAGAATACCACTGAAAGTTCAGGCACGCCTGACAATTCCCAGAATAGAGAGAATAATATCGGAAGCTCTTACCTGAATGATGTAAGGAACTTCGATGGCACTATCGATGAGGTCAGGATATATGATATCTCCTTGACACCAGAGCAGGTGCTGTTGCTGTATCAGAACAGGACGGACATGATAAGCTTCAATGAGACGTCCATCGGTGATGTCTGGATGGCATGCGTGACTCCAAATGGCGGTGCCGAGGATGGATTGGAGAACTGTTCTAATACGCTCATAGTCTCAGAAATACCAAACACCAAACCAATAGTTAGTGACGTGGTGCTCAACAGCACCTACGCCACTAATTATTCTTCTGAGAACCTCACTGTGTGGTTCAATTCAAGTGATGCTGATGGGGGCAATGTCACCAATATCACTAACTGGTATGTTGATGGGACCTCGCTCCTGGTGCTTAATATGCCGTTCGAGGCGCATGACGTGAATGCCTCGGATGAGACTGTGTGGACAAAGGACTATTCCAACTTCTCCAATAACGCAACAGTGTACAACGGCACTGTCTGGAATGCAACCGGCGGCGAGGACGGGTTCGGGGCATATGAGTTCGACGGCGTGGATGATATCATAATGGCGCCTGATGATGACAGCCTTGACCTGGTCAGCTATGGGACTGTGGATGCATGGGTGAAGTCTGGCGCATCTGCTTCGGGCCAGGCAGTGGTCGCCAAGCAGTGGTGCACAGGCAGCCAATTCGCATACTCCCTGATCATCCGCGACAACAGGACGCTGAGATGGACATGGGATGCTGATGGAGGCTGCGGTTCAGTCAACTGGTATGATTCTGATGATCCTGTGGTCGCGACAGATGTCTGGACGCATATCGCTGTGGTGCACACGCCTTCTTCAGTCACGTTCTATGTCAATGGTACAGAGGTGGCCGGGAGCTTGCAGTCAGGTGCATACGGCAGTATCCATGACAGCGACCGCCCATTCAGGATCGGCGGTTACAGGAATGCCGGCGGGGAGTATGCCAGCCATTTCAATGGCTCGATGGGTGTTGTGAGGATATGGAACAGGAGCCTGTCTGCAGAGCAGGTGCTTGCGCTGTATAATAACAGGACTGATCTTATTGTGAGTGATGAGACTTCGGTCGGTGATGTGTGGCAGGCGTGCGTCACGCCTAATGACGGGACAGAGGATGGAGATGCGAACTGCAGCAATACACTGACTGTGGTGAATGCGTTGCCGGTTGTCTCTGATGTCGTGCTGAACTCTACTTATGGCACTAATTATGCTACTGAGAACCTGACAGTCTATTGGAATGTTTCGGATGATGACGGGGATGATGTGTATAATATCACCAACTGGTATGTGGACGGGACATCGATCACTGTACTGAACATGCCATTCGAGGTAACTGGCGGGAGCAATGAGTCTTCATGGACAAAGGATTACAGCAGCAACTTCTCCAATCATGGAAGTGTGATCAATGCCCAGTGGAGCGCTACCAGCGGCCAGGACGGATCAGGGGGCTATTACTTTGACAACAGCGGCGATTATATCAATATAGGGACGGGTGCAGAACTTGAGCAGACTGAGATCACTGTCGCTGCATGGGTGAAACTGAGCTCGACATCAGGGTGGCATGGTATTGCCACAAAGAGAAGCTGCTGTGATGCTGCAGATATCTCCTGGTCATTGCAGACCGACGATAATGGCGGGGATTACAGGTTCGGTGTCTATGTAGGCAGCTCTGCCTATTGGGCTGACACTACCCTTGGCATGTCGACTGTCTGGGTGCACCTTGTCGGTACATATGATGGCGAGACTGTCCGAATATACGTGAACGGAACGCAGCAGGGCCAGAATACCGGCCCAAGCGGTGACCTGAACAGCGATGCGGCAGTGCCTGTCGTGATCGGCGCAAGGGCGAGCGGTGATTCACCATACACAGCAAGGAGTGATTATCATCACGGCTATCTCGATGATGTCCGGATATACAACCGAAGCCTGTCTGCAGATCAGGTCGAGGCATTGTACCTGGGACAGGATGAGCTCATCATCTCTGATGAGACGTCTATCGGGGATGTGTGGCAGGCGTGCATTGTCGCCAATGACGGGATAGAGGATGGAGTGGAGGGCTGCAGCAATACATTGACTCTTGTCTCTGAGAATGAGGCGTCTGTTGCTTTCGATGTCGTGCTGAATTCTACTTATGATACTAATTATACTACTGAGAACCTCACTGTGTACTGGAATGTGAGTGATGGTGATAATGATAATGTGACCAATGTGACCAGTTGGTATGTGAACGGGAGCTCGATTGCGGTCTTGAACATGCCGTTTGAGGCCACCGGCGGGAATGAGTCGTCGTGGGTCAGGGATTATAGCAATTATTCCAATCATGGCAGCATGACTGGTGACAATGCTACGTGGAACTCTGCTGGCGGGCATGATGGTTGGGGTGCGTATGAGTTTGATGGTGTGGATGATTTCATGACCTGCGGAGTCGGGTCTGAGCTGGATGTCGGTACAGGTGACGTAAGCATCGCTGTGTGGGTCATGGTTCCAGGGCTGCAGAAGGACTCTTATCTGGGAAACCGCTATGGTGCGATTGCAGGCAAGGGGTTCCTGTCGAATCTCGAGGGACATGGCCTGTATATCAGGAACGGTTCTGTGGATTACCAGGTGCGTAATGGTTCGACAGTGGCCGTTGTCGAGTCAGACAGCATGATCAATGACAGCCAGTGGCATCATGTCGTGGCTGTTGTTGACAGGGATGAGACAGATGGTGTCAGGCTCTATGTCGATGGTGTCCTGCAGTCAACTACAGATGATCCTACCAGCTTTGCAGGAGAGGACCTGACTTCAAGCGCGAACTTTATCATAGGGGCCCGTGAAGGCGTTGCGGATATCAATTTTGATCTCAACGGGACTGTCGCTGATGTGAAGGTCTACAACCGTGTGTTGTCTTCAGAGCAGGTATCATTGCTTTACCAGAACAGGACTGATATGATATCGTTCAATGAGACTTCTGTCGGTGATGTGTGGATGTCGTGCGTTGTGGCTAACGACGGCACAGAGGATGGTGTTGAGAATTGTTCTAATACACTTACGGTCTCAGAAATACCAAACACCAAACCAATAGTTAGTGACGTGGTGCTTAACAGCACCTACGCCACTAATTATACTAATGAGAATCTTACAGTCTACTGGAATGTGTCAGATGGTGATGGGGAGAATGTGACCAATGTGACCAGCTGGTATGTGAACGGGAGCTCGATCGCTGTGCTGCGCATGCCATTCGAGGCTACCGGCGGTAATGAGTCTTCCTGGGTCCGGGATTATAGCAATAGTTCGTATCATGGAAGCATAACAGGCAGTGGTAATGCTACGTGGAACAGTTCTGGTGGCCGCGATGGATGGGGAGCCTATGAATTTGATGGCATAGATGATCACATCTATCTTGGGGATGTCACTGAACTGGACGCGGTCCAGGTCTTCTCTATGAGCGTGTGGGTGAAGGTCGATGTCTTGGACTCCTACCCGGCAATCTCAAAGACAGACTCCTCACCTGCAAATACCCTTCGGACACAGGTCTGGAGCACAGCTGACGGTAATGTATCTTTTGTCCTCGCAAATGGCGTGAACTCTTATGGGACTACAACATCCGCACCAGCTCCACTCGGCCAATGGCGGCATATTGCCATGGTATATGACGGGACCCAGAGCACCAATGCTACCAGGTTGAAGGGATATGTCAATGGTGTCCAGAAGACCCTTGCGTTCACAGGATCCATACCTTCCACGACCGCGAACCTTGAGAACCTCCATATCGGCAGGCATGATGGAAGCGCGGGTGACTACTGGTTCAATGGGACAATCGATGATGTCCGAATATATGACCGGCTATTGTCTGCAGAGCAGGTGCTTGCGCTGTATAATAACCGGACTGACATGATCGTCTGGCAGGAGACGCGGGCTGGCGAGCAGTGGATGGCCTGTGTCGTTCCTAATGATGGTGTCGAGGATGGGGATGAGAACTGCAGCAATACACTGGATGTGCAAGCGATAGGTATCACTGATATCGAGCTGAATTCCACCTATGGCACTAATTATACTACTGAGAACCTCACTGTGTACTATAGCCTGACCAGCACCATGACTGAGGGTGTTTTCAATATCACCAACTGGTATGTGAACGGGACATCAATTGCTGTCTTGAACATGCCGTTCGAGGCTACTGGTGGGAATGAATCGTCGTGGGTGAAGGATTATTCTAATCTCTCTAATCATGGTGCTGTGACTGGTGCGACCTGGAACTCTACTGGAGGGTATGACGGGTCCGGGTCTTATGAGTTTGATGGTGAGCTTGATTATATTGGGGTAACTGATGCTGCCAGCCTGGACATAACTGATGAGCTCAGCGTGAGTGCCTGGGTATATAGAAAAGAGGGCACTTCTCAGTATCTTCTTGCAAAACTGGAGGATTGGGCTGCCAGTGGGGAAATATCTTATGCAGTATCATTAGGCAGTGCAAATATAACTTTCTATGTCTCAGATGACGGCAATACTGCAACCGGTGAAAGGACATTGAGCGCCATACCTCTCAATCAATGGAACCATATAGTCACGACATATTCTTCAGGGACGTATAAGATCTATGTGAATGGTTCAGAGGTAGCGACGGACGGCAATGGAGATACTGTCGGCAGCATCTATTCCGGCAGCGGAAGGCTGACAATCGGCGCAAGATATGATTCAGGAGATGGGGTCTATAAATTCTCCTTGAATGGATCCATGGATGACTTGAGGATATACAACAGGTCATTGTCTCCTGAGCAGGTGCTTGCGCTTTATAATAACAGGACTGACATGATATCGTTCAATGAGACTTCAGTCGGTGATGTGTGGCAGGCTTGCGTGACGCCTAATGATGGGGTTGAGGATGGGACAGAGAACTGCAGCAATAACCTTATTGTCGAGGCAGCGCCTTCTGCGTGCGGAAATGTCAATGGGGACATTGTGCTCAACCACGATGTGGACTCTACAAGCTCGTGCTTCATCATAAACACATCCAATGTCACGCTCGACTGTGCAGGACATGTCATAAACTACTCCACAGACGGCACGCTCGGGTATGGCATCAACAATACAGGACATGACAATGTGACTGTCAAGAACTGCGTGATATATGAAGGCAATGCCACCACTGCTGACAAGCACGGCATATACTTCAATGATACAGACTACAACACCATACAGAACAACACCATCTGGGTGGCTGGCCTGTCAGAAGGCATGTACCTGCGCAACATGGACAACAGCACAGTGGTCAACAACACTGTGAACTCGTCCAACACCGGCGTCGGGGCAGAGGGCATCTGGGCCATATACGCGGATTACAATAACTTCACAGGCAATGAGGTCAATGTCTCGTCCATCGCAGGCACTGCACTCTACCTGTATGGTGCTGACCGGAACAGGGCATGGAACAACACCCTGCGGTCTGGCATAAGTTCAGGATTAACAGTGTATAATTCAGCGATGTATAACAACATCTACAACAATACGATATACGGGTCCGGCTATAAGACTGTGAGTATAAGCCTGAACGCTGACCATAACACGTTCTCCAACAACACTGTCGAATACATCAATACCCATTTCGCAATCGACATAGCAGGCTCTACCAATAATACACTGGAAAACAACAACATAACATCGATCGGCGGAAGCTCGCTCACTGTCTGGGCCAGCTCGCTTCAGGCATCATACTTCAACCATACAATAGGCACAGACAACCTCGCGGATGGGCTGCCTATCGTGTACAACCACTCGCTCAGCGACATGACAGTCTACTCTGACAGCGACTTCAGCTCGACATACGGCCAGATCATATGCGGATACTGCGATAATGTGACGTATGAGAACCTGACGCTGGGCACTGACGGCATCCAGCTCGCAGGCAGTACAGGTTCGATCATCAACAACACAAGGGTGAACAATTCAGTGGGGCATGCGATCGTCTTCTATTATACGAATGACTCGCAGATCGTAGACACTGAGGTCAACACGAGCACAGATTTCAATTATCTCCTCCCTGCTGTATGGATCAGGGAGTCTGACAATAACAATATCACCAACACGAGCATCCTCATGACAGTAACAGGCCAGGGCATGTGGGTGTATGGCTCCAATAACAATATCATAGATGACTGCTACATAAACGCGAGCGGCCCCACCCAAACCACTGCATTGTATATAGGATATACCTCAAACGACAACACAGTGAAGGACAGTGTCCTGGCTGCTGATGAGGCCGGTGTAATGACAGGGCTGTATCTCCATATAACTGCGTCAGACAACTGGATAGAGAACAACACGATATCAAGCAGCTACAGGTCAGTGGACCTGCTGACCGGTGTCGGCGGCACAATGCTGCTCAATAACAACCTGACAGGGAATGTGAATGACCAGTCAGGAAATGTTTATGTCAATTATATGGTATATAATAATTCATTCGGTGAGATCAAGTGGTCAGAGACAGCTGATGACGGGTTCCTCAAGGACATGGATATCAATGAAGATATAGGTCTTGGCGTGAACCTGTTCATAGGGAACAATACAGCAGCGCTGAACACATCTGCTTTCGGGGCGAGCGCGCAGATCAACTCCAGCGCGAATATAACCTTGAGGCAGCTTGTCGCAGATGATGTTACGCAGGTGATGAGGCTTGAGGCATACAGCACGAACAGCAGCTATATCCTGGAGAACGGGGCGGACTGCGTCGGTGGTTCATGTGAGATAGTGAATTATGCATCAGGGGTGCTTGAGTTCAATACCAGCTATTTCAGCAGCTTTGTAGGGGTGCTTGAGGGTGAGAACGAGGCGCCTGTGGTGAACATCACTGAGCTTAACTCTACTTATGGGACTAATTATTCTAGTGAGAACCTGACTGTGTGGTTCAATTCAAGCGATGCTGATGGGGATAATGTGACCAATATCACCAATTGGTATCTGAACGGGACTTCTATCATGGTGCTGAACATGCCGTTCGAGGGAACTGGCGGGAATGAGAGCAGTTGGGTGAAGGATTATTCTAATTTCTCTAATGATGGAGACGTGACTGATGCGACATGGAACTCTACGGACAGTCCAGATGGGTCGGCATATTATTCCTTCGCTGACAACCAGTATATCGATATGGGGACAGAAGGATTATCAGGCGTCAATGATGCGACCATTGTCTTATGGGCGAAAGAGCAGGGTACAGACTGTGAACGGGTCTGGTCTTACAAGAACGGGACAGGATCCACGCACTCAGTCGAATTTGACCTGAATGACTGCAATGTGGGGAGTTATGGGAAGGCAAGGTTCATCATCAATAATGGGACTGACTTCATCAAGATACTCTCTAATGATGTCTTGAGTACAAATACCTGGCATCATTTTGCCCTGATCTGCGGCGATGCAGGCATGAAGATGTATGTAGATGGTGTATTGCAGAATGATGTGAATGATAGTGATTATTGCCTTGATGACGTCCCTGTTGACAGTCTCGATAATTTCCTGGGCAGGTATATCTATAACACTGCAGATTACTGGTTTGCAGGAGCGATAGACAGCTTCCAGATATATAATAGGACACTGTCTGTAGAGCAGATACTGTTGCTGTACCAGAACAGGACAGACATGATTGTGTCGAATGAGACATCTGTTGGTGACGTGTGGATGGCATGCGTGACGCCTAATGATGGCACTGAGGATGGGGATGAGAACTGCAGCAATACACTGGAAGTGGTCGAGGAGATTACGTTCGCAGCCACTTCAGTCGTTCTGAACAGCACTTATGGAACCAATCTCACTTCTGAGAACCTCACTGTGTACTGGGATGTGGCTGGCGCAACCGGCAGCACGGCCAATATCACCAACTGGTATGTGGATGGCGTGTCGATTGCTGCGCTGAACATGCCGTTCGAGGGCACCGGGGGCAACGAAAGCTCCTGGACTAAGGATTACACCAACTTCACCAACCATGGGACGGTGACCTCTGCTACATGGAACTCGACCGGCGGGTTCGATGGTCGCGGCGCCTATGAGTTCGATGGCTCTGCTGGCTACATTGAGGCGGGAACATCCAGCAGCGTGCAGTTCAGCGGAGAGTTCACGCTCGAGGCATGGGTAAAGCCAGGGCTGCTTACTGAGTACAAGGGAATAATCGCGAAACCAAGCTTTTCTACTGGAGGATGGCAGAGCTACACGCTCTCAATTGACGATAGCAGGCAGCCATACTTCTATGTGTCAAACTACCCGACCATCGATGACTATCCTGTATGGAAGTACGAGACATCACTGCCTGTGGACCAGTGGACTCACATCGTCGCTGTGTGGAAGAAAGAGAACTATGATGCTACCGACGGGAAGATATATATAAACGGCACAGAGGTTACCGTGGCATACACTGCGAATGACTATGCGCCAGGATTCTCTATCGATTATACCAACAACTATGCATTGACCATCGGGTCCAGGAGGCAGAACAACAATGTGTTCAACGGCTCGATAGATTCTGTCAGGTTATACGACAGGGCACTTACACCAGAACAGGCGCTGATGCTGTACCAGAACAGGACAGACATGATATCATTCAATGAGACTTCTGTCGGTGATGTGTGGATGGCTTGCGTGACACCTAATGACGGCATTGAGGATGGGGTCGAGAACTGTTCTGATACACTTACGGTCTCAGAAATACCAAACACCAAACCAATAGTTAGTGACGTGGTGCTGAACAGCACCTATGTCACTAATTATACTAACGAGAACCTCACTGTGTGGTTCAATTCAAGCGATGGTGACGGGGAGAATGTCACCAATATCACCAACTGGTATGTGAACGGAACTTCCCTTGTTGTGCTGAACATGCCGTTCGAGGCTACTGGCGGGAATGAGTCGTCGTGGGTGAAGGATTATTCGAATTTCAGCCATCATGGGGCTGTGACCTCTGCTACGTGGAACAGCACAGGGGGGTATAACGGGTTCGGGGCGTATAATCTTGATGGTGTCTCTGACTTCATCACAATCTTTGACAGCAGTCCTCTTGACTTCGGCACTTCTGACTTCACTGTGAGCGCCTGGATATATGTCAGGGGCGCTGACCTGTCTGCGGATGAAGAGAGGGGAATTATAAACAAGAATGCATATTTCCAGGGATCTGCAGGCTGGGGTATCGAGATGTCATCATGGGGGAAGAGCGAGCCAGTGACAAACGTGACCATCAATTTCTACAATACTGGCCAGACGAGCTGGTGCGATGCCTGTGCGAAGAACGAGACGGTTTCGACAGATGAATGGCATCATATTGTAGGGGTAAGGTCAGGCACAACCAGCAGAATCTATGTTGATGGGATCCTGTCGCAGGCAACCACGCATAGCGATATAGGATTGAGCGTTGATAACAGTGAGCCTCTGGTGATAGGGAACCACTCCTGGTCTGCAGGACCTCTGCCGGGATATGTCGATGAGGTAATGATATTCAACAGGTCATTGTCACCTGAGCAGGTGCTTCTGCTGTACCAGAACAGGACAGACATGATACATTCCAATGAGACATCCATTGGTGATGTGTGGCAGGCGTGTATCACTCCTAATGATGGTGTCGAGGATGGGTTGGAGAACTGCAGCAATACACTGGAAGTGGTCGTTGTCGCTACCTGCACTGATAATGATAATGATGGGTTCGGGGCAGAGGGACTGACCATAACAGGCTGTAATTATACTTACGCCTATGACTGCGATGACAACAATGCTTCTGTGCTGCCGCCTTATGACGGCCTGGTCATAGAAAATGATACTGTGCTCTGCAATGGAACATACTATGTCAATGACACTGCAAGTGACGGGCTCATACAGCTCAACGGGACGACCACTATGTCATTGGTTGAGACAGACGCTGACAGCAACTTTGAGATGATGGGCGAGCCCCTGTATTATCCAAAATCCGCATACAACAGCATAAATGAGAGCTGGCTTATCGCAGGGTACGCATCAGATAACATCAAGTGCAGGATTGTGACCAACTCGACAATCATTGGCGGCGCCTGCGATCTCGGGTTCGATGATGGTGAGACAGTGCCTGCGGTTGCGTATGGCAATGCAAGCAACCTGTGGGTTGCTGTGATGACTGAGCCTACTGATAATATTCTCTGGGCATATCCTATCTGGCCTACTGGCGGCACACCCGGGGATCGATATAGAACAGTCAGCGGTGGGGCTGTAACTTTATACCAGATCGACCTGGCATACAACTATAAGCAGGATCTTTTCCTGGTGGCATGGCAGGCCACGTCCGGCTACGGCGCTGGCCTTAAGGTAAGGACGCTCAATGCTACTGCAGATGGGATCAGTGATGTGATGAATCTCTCTGACGCGATTGCAGGGGCTGTCTACATGAGCTCAATCGCGTACAACAGCTTTGTGGACGAATGGGTTGTGGTCTGGCGCCATACAGGTGTGGACAGCCACATATATGCACAGAGGGTCAACAGCACAGGACATAATGTGGGCACGGATGCTTCAGAGAATGTGCTTCTCAGCAATGGCACCCAGATCAAAAAATTCCCTGATATCTCCTGCAATGCAGCGGGCAGCTGCATCGTGGTTTGGGAAGAGGGCTCTGGAGCAGTTAATATCAGCGCGGTCATCGTGAACTCCACCATGAATGTGACTGTGGCGGAGTTCAACATAGCAGAGGATTTCGGAGGGGCGTATGAGCCATCTGTCGACTATATCCCATCAACAGACCAGTGGGTTGTCACGTATCAAAATTCAACCTCTATAGGTGTGAGGCTGGTGGATAGTGACGGCACAGTCGGTGACGCGGTCCTGGTGAGCAATGCTACAGATGCCCAGACAGATCCTACTGTCTCGTTCGGGGCATCACAGAACAGGTTACTTGTGGCGTTCGAGGACACAAGGAATGCCAATAGACCTTATGCCCAGCTGCTCAGCTTCGGCACAGGCGGGTTCACGCTGTCAGGGAACAATACTGTGCTGGTCGGCAACAATACAGGCAGTGCAGTGTATGGCTCAGGGGTGAGCAATGTCGATGTGAACCATCTCACGATAAGCAATTATTCCATGGGAGTCCATTTGATTAATGGCAGCAGCAATGAACTGTTCAATGTCACTGTCGAGAACTCGACGTATGGAGTGTACATCAATGGGTCTGATGAGAATGTTGTGCACAATGTGACTGTGTTCAATGATGACTATGGAGTATACATCGCATCAGGCACCGGCAACCTGTTCTATTATAATAACTTTACATCAAGTGCATTGTATCATGCTTACGCTGCTGTGTCTGGGAACTATTTCAATACCACCAACGGGAGTTCATGCGGTGCGCTGTGTGCGCGGGGTAATTTCTGGGATGATGTATCCGGCCTGGAGATATATGATTCGAACAGCGACGGGTTCGGCGACAACGGGACAGATTATCCATATAACTCCACTGCAGGCAATGTGTCATCCTATGTCATTGACTGGGGGCCGATCACGAACAAGACGCCGTCAGTCAATGAGGCGCCTATCGCTTCTGATGTGGTGCTGAATTCTACTTATGCTGTCAATTACAGTAGTGAGAACCTTACTGTGTACTGGAATGTGTCTGATAGTGATGGGGATAATGTTACTAATGTGACCAACTGGTACCTGAACGGGACTTCTGTCATGGTGTTGAACATGCCGTTTGAGGCGGTTGTCAGCGGTAATGAGAGCAACTGGACAAAGGATTATACAAACTTCTCGAATCATGGAAACGTGACCAATGCGACCTGGAACAGTACAGGAGGGTATGATGGGCATGGTGCTTATGAGTTCAATGGCCTGGGAGACTATATCCGTGTGACAGATGACGAAACATTAAGGTTTAATGAGACTACTGCGTTCAGCATCTCATTGTGGTTCAATGGAATGTCTAATTACACCACTTCCGAGATGGTGGAGA
>JBHPEY010000012.1:0-48366 GCA_042576705.1 Nanobdellota archaeon
TGTTAAAACAAAAACCAATCAAAATTCTTTAAGAAACCGGATAAGCTCCTTGGATTTCTCCAGTTCAAGGAATTCCTTCTTCTTCATGGAAGGCACATCCGCAGGTCTCTTCCTGCGATAGATGGAAAGCTTGTCAGCACCCATAATCTCAGAGACCTTGGCGACATGCTTGTTCACCTTGTCTCCTATAGAGGTAAGTATCAATTCGTGACGCTTACGGGCGACAACATCAAACGGAGATTTTCTCATATCATCCGCAGAAAACCCGAGATCAGAATACTTCCGCGCGATATCCCCCTTCTTCACACCAGCACGCACCCCCGCAGGCCGGGCAGAGAACACATCGATCCGCTTGAACACCTCACCCCCGAATTCATCATACATCTTCACTGCCTTCTGCACAGTGATCTCAGCACCATGCTCATATTTCTGTATCATGTTCCGCGACACACCCAGCCGGGAAGCAAGCTCATTCAAAGACAACCCGAACTCCTCACGCTTCTTCCGCAGCACATCACCATTGATACGCACAGTGGCCCCTGCCTTGCTGCTCTTGATGAAAGGCAGCTTATTCACCACGCAGTTAGAGAATGTATCAGGATTGAGCGTGAACACCCCTTGCCGCATATACACCACATTCCTCTCAAGCATAAACCCTGCTTTTGATGCGACAATCACAGGCACCCCTGAAAGATACGAAGCAACCTTGACCATCTCGCCAACCACAGCAGAGGAAAGCGTGTTAGCATCCTCAACAGCCTTCACAAGCACGACCTTCTCACCGCACCGCGCAACAATATCAAAACACCCGCCTACAAGACTCCGCACAGTATACTCATTACGGAGCAATATCATGCACACCTGCTCCACAAGCTCGCGTTGTTTCATGCAACAGAAGCAGAATCTGATTTATTTAAATATATAGCAAATATGGTTCACTCAATAAGATATGATTTCAGGACATCTCTGCTTTCGATGCTGAATTCAGGATACCTGTTCCTATAAGGATTCCAATCATCATTCCTGAGCAGGCTGTCTGCCTCAGCATCAAGACAGGGAACATGGTTTGTCATGACAACATCCTCAAGATTGAACGCCTGGCTGTTGTAATTGACCAGGTTGCCTTCAACCCTCCTGCCGAATGTGGTGTTGACAGCGATCCTTCGCCGGGGACTGCGAAAGACCTTCGCCATGTTACTGCGCAGCTCCATGCAATCATTCCCAAGATAAGTGCCCTGCATTTTATGGATAGTATCATACGCAAGCTCTTTCAGCTGATGATATGCCAAAGAAAGTATGCCCATCAAGTATCGCCCTCCGATCGACTTCCTGGTTCAGTTGAAGTTTAAATAAGTATCCGGTGGCTTAGACATTCACCCCCAACCTTTTTATAGAGATACCTGCTCTACATCCTATATGATCATAACAATTTCGGGAAACCCTGGCTCAGGAAAGACGACCATTGCAAAAGCAGTGGCAAAAGAGCTCAACCTGAAACATTTCTACATGGGCGGCATCCTGAGACAGCTTGCAGCAAAGCGCAACATGACCCTGAATGAATTCCTGAAGCTTGGAGAGACAGACCCATCAGTAGACAAGGAAGTGGATGACTATCTTGTAGAGTTAGGAAAAACAAAAGACAATTTCATAGCAGAAGGCCGCACTGCCTGGCACTTCATACCAGACAGCATAAAGCTCTTCATCGATGTTGATACGAAGATAGGTGCAGAGCGCATACTCAAGGACATGCATGAGAAAGGCCGGGCCGAGCAGCGCAACGAACAGGATGGCGGCACAGTAGAGCAGCAGGCAGATCTCATCAGGAAGCGGGTAGGATCAGACAAGAAACGCTACGAACAGTATTATAATATTGATATCTTCAACAAGGACAATTATGACCTCTGGCTGGATACCACCGATTTGACAGAAGAGCAGGAGATACAGAAGGTCCTAGACTTCTTAAAGGCCAGATAACCCAAACCTTTAAATACACCCCACAGATAAACATCCATATCTTTCTACGCTACCATATCCTGAGGTAGAGGGAACTAAAATGGCTGAAACAATAAAAAACAACGATTTCGTCGAACTGGACTATACTGGCATGCTTAAAGAGGGCAATTTGGTATTTGACACCTCTAGCGAGGCTGTCGCAAGGAAAGAAGGTCTATATGACCAGAAGATGACCTACGGAACAGTATCCATCTGCGTAGGCCAGGGGCAGATACTCAAAGGCCTTGACGCAAACCTAGAAGGCCTCGAAGTAGGCAAGGAGCATGAGATAACACTCCCTCCAGAGCAGGCCTTCGGCAAGAAGGACGGCAAGCTCATGAAGCTGGTCCCCACAAGCATATTCAAGAAGCAGGGCATAAACCCTGTAGTAGGGCTCCAGGTCAATATCGATGGGGCAATAGGCACACTTCGCACAGTCACAGGCGGCCGCACAGTAGTGGACTTCAACCACCCGTTCGCGAACAAGGAGATAGTCTACAAGGTCAACCTGAAGCGCCTGATCACAGACGAAAAAGAGAAGGTCTTGGCACTCGTAGAGCTCGCCCTGAACCAGAAGAAGAGCGCGCTCACGGTAGAGATTAAGGAAAGAAAGGCGACAATCGAGGTCAAGCAGGAATTCCCAGACGAGCTCCTCAACCTTGTCAAGGAAAGGATAACAAATGTGCTTCCGAATATAAAGGATGTAGAGTTCAAGACAGAGAAGAAAGAGGCGCCTAAAGAGGCAAAGCCTGAACCAGAAAAGCAGGCTCCAGAAGCACCCAAACCTGCGGAAACCGCAGAAAAACCACAATAAAGATTATATACATATCCAACATTTTGAACCAAAAAAAAGAGAGTGAACACAGAAGCAGAGGAGGTGGGCATGTTGGACAGTTTTATCCGTGAGGCAACCCAAAGAGTTGAGCAGCAGGAGCCTGTT
The DNA here is from genome assembly GCA_042576705.1 of Nanobdellota archaeon. Taxonomy (GTDB): domain Archaea; phylum Nanobdellota; class Nanobdellia; order Woesearchaeales; family UBA11576; genus JABMQF01. The sequence goes on from JBHPEY010000012.1 coordinate 2,933, forward strand.
GCTGAGCAAGAGGAGAATAGGTTTGAACAGGAAAAGTTCGAAGAACCAAGAAGAGAACCTGAACAGTATCAAGAACCTGTTCGCGAAGAACCAGAGCCTCAGTATCAAGAGCCTGAAAGGTATGAGGAGCCGGTTCGTTCAGAACCTGAGCCTCAATACCGCGAGCCGGAACCTGAGCCGCAGTATAGCGAGCCAGAACCGCAGCCGCAGGTAGAACAGGCCCAGCCGTCATCATCATTTAAGGATGAGATCGACGCCGAGCTCGAAGCGCTATTGTCACAGCAGATGGCACGCATCAAGGTATGCGGTGTCGGCGGTGCAGGCAACAACACGATCAACAGGATAACAGAGATCGGCGTCAAGGGTGCAGAGATCATTGCCATCAACACAGATGCGCAGGACCTGCTCTACGCCAATGCAAAAAGGAAGATACTCATAGGGAAGGAAATTACTAACGGTCTTGGTGCTGGTTCCCAGCCGAAGATCGGGGAGGAGTCTGCAAAAGAGAGCTCGTCTGAGATCAAGAAACTGCTGCAGGACTCTGACATGATATTCGTGACCTGTGGTCTTGGAGGCGGCACCGGCACCGGTGCTGCGCCGGTCATCGCAGATATCGGCAAGAAGATGGGTGCACTTGTCGTGGGCGTGGTCACTCTCCCATTCGCAATGGAAGGCCAGAAGCGTTATGAGAACGCGGTCATCGGCCTTGAGAAGCTGGAGAACATCGTTGACACGCTCATAGTGATACCGAATGACAAGCTCCTTGAGCTTGCACCCGACCTTCCGCTCCAGACAGCGTTCAAGGTCGTGGACGAGATACTCGCGAACTCTGTGAAAGGGATCGCAGAGCTCATAACAAAAGCAGGCCTTGTGAACCTGGACTTTGCGGATGTCCGCACTGTCATGGGAAAGGGCGGTGTCGCGCTGATAGGCGTCGGCGAGTCTGATTCAGACAACCGTGCTATAGAGGCTGTAGAGAAGGCAATCAACAACCCGCTGCTTGATGTTGACATAAGCGGTGCCAATGGCGCGCTGATAAACATCTGCGGCGGAAGCGACATGACGCTCGAGGAAGCGAGGAAGATCGTCGAGACGATATCCGACAAGCTCGACCCGGAGGCAAAGGTCATCTGGGGCGCGCAGATATCAGAGGACCTGGAGCAGACCATCAGGACATTGCTGATTGTCACTGGTGTCCGCTCGACGCAGATATTCGGTCCTGAGCGCAAGGTCTCTGACAAGAAGAGGCGCGAGATGGAGGACGAGCTCGGAATCGAGTTCATCGACTGAAGAGGGAATGAAAAATGAATGTGAAATCATGGCCTGGAAGGATCAAGATTTACTGCTTGGAATGCATGCGTGTCCTGAAAGTCACCAAGAAGCCTGACAGCGTAGAGTTCAAGACCATAGTCAAGGTATCTGGACTGGGGATGATCATAGTAGGACTCATAGGTTTCCTTTTTGTATTGATGAAGGAGCTGCTGTTGTAAAAAGAGGTTGAAAACCTTGAAATCCGAAGGATTTTAAGGTACCAAAAACGGAGTTTTTGAGTATGACTGATGATACTAAACCTAAAGGAACAAAGGATGATGTTAAGATGGAACAGGAAAAACCAGAACCAAAGACAGAGACAGAAGCGCCAAAGGCTGAAACACCTGTAGAGGATACAGTGCAGGATGTAGATGAGGAACCTGTTGAAGAGAAAAAACCAATACCGATGCCAGAGCCGAAGCTCAACACAATTCCGGAGAAGCCTGAACCTGAAACGAAGGTCGCTAAACTGCCTGACATAAAACCTCTGCAGGAAGAGGTTGAGGAAGTAGAAGAGAAAAAGGACAAAGAAAAGCCAAAATCTGAAGACGCTCCTGCTGAAGAAAAAGGTTCAGGAGAGATAAAGAAGGACGAACCGCTCATTTTCGCACTGAGGACAACTGCCAACCGTGAGGACCAGGTCATGGATTTCCTGTCAAGCAACATAACCAAGAAGGGCTTGAACGTGTTTTCCGTGACAAGGCCGCATGGGATGCGGGGCTATATATTCATAGAGGCTGCAAGCCAGATAGAGGCTGAGCAGGCTGCGCACGGGATTCCATACGCAAGAGGCATCCTGCCGAAAGCTATTGACTATTCTGAGATGGAGCACATGGTAGAGCCTGTCAAGCGCGAGCTGACCATAAGGAAGAACGACATAGTGGAGATAATCTCTGGTCCGTTCAAGCGCGAGACAGCAAAGATCACCAGGATCGATGAGCAGAAGGAAGAGGTCGTTGTAGAGCTCGTGGAAGCCGCAGTGCCTATCCCGATCACCCTGAAGATAGACTCGGTAAAGGTCATCCGAAGGGACACAGACGACCCAGAAGAGTGAAATAGTTCATTTTCAATATTTTAATAACCGGTTGCCCACGGAGTGGGAATCCAACACAGGAGACTGTGGGAGAGAAAGAAAATGGGAAAAGAATCAGTGGATGTTTTGATTGAAGGCGGAAAGGCCACAGCTGCTCCGCCACTGGGACCTGCAATGGGACCATTGGGAGTGAACATCGGCCAGGTAGTGGCTGACATCAACAAGAAGACAGATTCCTTCAAGGGCATGCAGGTGCCTGTGAAGGTGACAGTCGATTCTGATACAAAAGAGTATACTATAACTGTAGGTACGCCTCCGGCTTCCGCGCTCATAAAGAAGGAAGCAGGTGTAGATAAAGGCGCTTCCAATGCGCTGCTTGAGAAGGTCGCAGATCTTTCCATAGTGCAGGTCATCAAGATAGCGAAGATGAAGGAAGACGCGCTGCTCGGCAAGAACCTGAAGCAGAAGGTCAAGGAGATAATCGGCACATGTCAGTCGATGGGTATCCTTGTAGAAGGATTACCAGGGCTTGAAGCTGTCAAGGCAGTGAACGCGGGAAAGTTCGACGAGCCGATCAAGCAGGAGAAGACCGAGCTCTCTGACGAGGAGATGAAGAAGCTTAATGAAGAGAAGAAGCGTCTCCAGGAAGAGCTGAAGGTAAAGCGCGACGAGTACATAGCAAAGGCCAACAGCGTGATCACGAGCATGGAAGGCAAGTCTAACTCTGAGATCAGGAAGAAGCTGATAGAGGCAGAGATACCTTCTCCGGTCATCAACGAGCTCGCACCTGCAGAGAAGGAAGAGAAGAAGTAAGGTCTTCTTTTCTAATTTTTTTGATTTTATTTCTTTTTTTTAAAGAACAAGCTCAATAATCAAACCCATCAATATCAGAATTCTCCAGGTCACCCTCTTCATCACTGGCCTCTTCCTCAGTCATCGTACTGCACTCAACCTCATCTGAAGTGTCATCATCAAGCTCCTCGTTCACCCATTTGAACTCTGCCATTTTCAGTAACCACACCCTCCTTCAGAGAAATCATTGCCGCACTCTGGACAGTATTCTGCATTCAGCTCTACATCAGAACTGCAAACAGGACACTCTTTTGTAGAGTCGCTCGATTCGGCTTCACCTGCCATTTTACAGGGTTATTATAGCATCCAGGATATATAAATCTTTCTTGGCGCCTCTTTGCTTTTGAAGGGTATCCCGAATCAATCACAAGTTTGTGAGGGGAAGTATTTCACCACACAACTTTATAAGCCATGATTTTGGCGAATGAACCTTTAACGTGTTATGAAGGTGAAATGATGAAGTGGAAGGAAATATTGGTGGCGCTCGTCGCAGCGAAATCATTCGCATGCACCGCACCTAACTGGGATTACAGGGATCCGGTTCAGCCTGACCCCACAGCAGAGGTTGACACCCTACCTGAAGAACCAGGTGTGCAGGGCCCGCTTGAGATAAAGCTGAACGATGGCGAGAGCCTCGGAGACAACCCGCATATTCTTACAGGTGATGACTGGCGTGCACTGAAGAGCACTGATGCTGCGACCCAGCTCCTGGAGTTCGCAGAGCGCAGCGGCGTAGTGGGAAAGACCGGTGAAGGCACGATCATGAATTTCGGCGGAGGATCAAACCTCTTCAAGTACGCTCTTGACTTCATAGATGGCCTTGAGCTGCAGACAAAAGACGCAACAACAGCAGACGGCTTTGATGTATATTTTAAGAACATCCATGTCAACATGATAGGTGAGGATTACAGCCTGGAGAAGATAGAGTACAACCCGACAACAAGTGAGATGTGGATAGGTCTGGAGTCCATGGACCGCCCTGGAAGACGCATCCGCCTCTACGACAACAATGTCTTCAGCAATGCATACTCTACAAGGGAATCAGAGATAGACGGCACCAGACAGACAAATCTGGACGTGACCATAGAGGCCTATGCCAAACCTGGCGGACACCCTGTGATCGTAAGGAGGGTCAAGGTACGCAACCAGATCCACCCGAGCAAGAACATAAACATAAGGCCCTGCATGTCAGCATCCGCTTACATCCCGCCAGAAAGCCTGCTATCAGACGGTTTCGACATAGTGAATAAAGGAGAATCCGGATGCGAATACCAGGCGTCAGAAAACACCTTGGTTGCAGACACGATAAGCATAAAGTAAGGATAATTTTTTTGTTTTCTTGATATGTTTTCTCTAATCAGCGAGAAATCCACCAAGCTCACCACGAAATCAGCTTCGCTGCAACCACGAAGTCTGCGTCTAAGACTGTCTGTCATTATTTTTTGGCCGTAGGCCTTCCTTTTTTATCGTTTCTTTTACTGAAAACGCAACAACTGAATTAGAAATGACTAATCTTCTTTGACAAGACGTTGATACCGCTCAAACTTAATCCCAGATTTCTCCAGCATCGCAACAACACGCGCCTTCTCAGTGCCCAAACCCTTCCAGTCAAGCACCACAAGCGCAAACCTCTCACCATTCTTTGCCACAGCCTCCTGCAGCAGCTCCTCAGTAAGCTCAGGAAGAAGGAACTTGGGACACACATGCCCCACAGCATAATCAGTATTCATCATCAGCTTGGTCCCGATCATGTTATAATGCCCGCCGCCAAGCACAACCACAGACTTATACTTCCGCGCAGGGTTCATCGAAATAAAGTTCACCACATTAGCGATGACCTCACCAGCATCACGACGCCCCCACTCTTCCTCAGACGAACCGATCTCGATGAACAGGCAGGGCTTATCGACAAATGGCCCATGATGCGTGCACTCAAGTATGATCTCAAACTCATCCCCCCCATATATCCCTGATATCTTCCGCAGAGCATCCTTCATCAGGTCAGGCAATGCATTGCACAACTTTTTCTCAGACCCGCCAGCCTCAGCAGCGCCCCAATTCCCAGGCACATGCACAGAAAACGATTTACGCTTAGCGGCCGATTGGTGCCGGGTAGCAAAGATGATCCAGTCCCCCTCGACATCTGTATCAACACCCTCAGAATGGATGGTCTCTTCATCAGTAGTATAGAGCTTGATCCCTTCCTTTGTATACACAGGATGCCCATGCCATTTCTCAGTGCTCTCAGAGAAGCCATGCAGGGACCGAAGAACATCCCGGATGTTCATCCCTGCCTTGTCCTGTGTAGACACTATGATTGACGGTTTCATGCTCCAGACAAAAACCTCCTTTCTTTAAAATCTTTGTAAAATGACCTGGTCACCGGCCGTGAAGGGAGGGGTATCGACACTAGGTCGACCAGAAATGGTTAATCCTGACCGCAGGGCAGGATTTAACCATTTCTGAGTACCCGCAACATTTATAAATAAGTAAATTAATAAGCATAAAAATAAGTAGATATAAATAAGAACACTTATAAATAAGTATATCTATAAGCATAAAAATAAGTATAGACCTTCCAACAAAATCAAGGCCAAAACATGACAACACTCAAGCGAAAACTCTACAGGCGCGGCAGCTCATTCGAGACCACTATTCCTATGCCGCTACTTTTTGCCCTTGACAAAGAAAAAAAACACAATGTTCTGTTCAAGTTCGATGATCAGTCTAACCGCTGGTACATCGATTTCGAAGCTGGAGAAGAAGAGGCACCAAAGAAAAGAGGTGGGAAGAGGTGAAACTCATATTCCACGGTGGAGCAGGAGAGGTAGGACGATCATGTATAGAGATATCCACCCCCCAAAAACGCATCCTGCTCGACTGTGGCCTTAAGCTCACACCCGAAGGCACAGAGTTCCCCCTGGGGTTCGACAGCGTGAATGACATAGACGCGGTCTTCATCTCACACGCGCACCTTGACCACACAGGTGCTCTTCCCCTGCTGGACCACAAAGGCATGGACTGTCCTATATTCGCCACAAAGACGACAAAAGCAATAACAAGACTCCTATTGAAAGACGCATTCAAGATAGGCAAGATAAACCATGCTCATCTTGAATATGACGAGCTCGACATAAAGAAGGTCCTCAACTGCATGCAGCGCGTCAAGATAGACCAGAAAGGCACATTCAAGGACATCGATTACAAGTTCTTCGGCGCAGGCCACATACCTGGAGCAGCATCAGTATACCTCAACGTAGAGGGAAAAAGATTCCTCTACACTGGCGACATAAACGACAGCGAGACCCAGCTCCATCATGCAGCAGAGACAGATTTCCCTGAGATAGACGTCATGATATGCGAGTCGACGTACGGAGATCGCGACCATCCGCCGAGAAGAAAAGTCGAAGACGGGTTCATAGAGGAGATAGAGAAGACAATAGCAGAAGGCGGCTCGGTGATCATACCTGTATTCGCGATAGGAAGGTCGCAAGAGATCCTTCTCCTGCTAGCGACGCACAAGTTCAAGGTACCGATCTATTTCGACGGGATGGGTGTCGCCGCCACAGACCTCATGCTGCAGAATCCTGAATCTGTGAAGGACGGCAGATTACTCAACGCAGCGCTCAAGAAAGTCAAGCTGATAAGGTCAAGAGGTGACCGTATGGAAGCCATCAAGCGGCAGTCGATCATACTCACGACATCTGGCATGCTCACAGGAGGACCGATACTCCATTACCTGAAGTACATGCATGACAATCCGAAGCACGCTGTGCTGGTAACAGGCTACCAGGCAGAGGAGACAAACGGACGCCTTCTGCTGGAACAAGGAGATATATTCATCGACGGACACAAGCGGAAGGTCAACTGCAAGGTGAAGCAGTTCGACTTTTCAGCCCACGCAGGCATGTCCGAACTCAAGGAACTTGTGAGAAAAGCAAATCCAAAGAAAGTCATATTCCTTCACGGAGAGGAACGCTCTGTGATGAATCTGAAACAATGGGCAGATGCGCTCGGGATGGCAGCATATGCTCCTAAGTTAGGTGATGTCATAGAGTTGTAAAAAAGAGGTAATATTTTCCCTGGCCAGAGAGGTTGCTCACATCGACGGGAGACCAAAAGGGTTACAGCGCAGCAAAACAGGCCGGGATTTTTTATTCAAAAAGGTGAGACATATGAAGCTGAAATTCAACGACGCATTGGCGAGCATGGACTATCGCGAGCTTGTGGACGTTCACGAGGACCTGAAGACAGGCGGCCACGCGATAGCGAAGATGGTCGAGGACAAGATCCTCACAAAGGAGAAGGAGATCAACAAGTACTGTCATGTCTGCCAGTCAGAGATCGACCCGAACAGCACGCACAACTACACCCTGCTGCTGGGCCCTGAAGGCCTGAGAAGAAAGGCAAGCTTCTGCGCACTTGACTGCCTGAAGTATTTCATCTCGAACATGGAGCAGAGGGTGAAGGCCATCAATGAAAACAAGGAAAGCGACAGGAAGGTGTGCAATGAATAGGTCTCTTCTCATCTGGCTGTTCCTTGCCATAATGGCACTGTGTCTTTTTGTCGGCATAGAGTTGACAGGGAAGTCTGCAGCCATCACGAGAGATGAGATGATCGATTGTTCATTGGGCACGGAGATAGGGTTTATCACGATCAACGATATAGTCCAGGCATGTTATACAGACAACGCGATATATTTCGCTGTGGATAATGTAGGTACGACGAGACTGTCAGGGCTCAACGTAAAGCTTGACGCGGATTATGATCTGGACATGATTATCAAGGAGAGCATAGAGCCTGGCCATTCCTCGTCGCACAACCTGAACTTCGGCAATCAGGGGATGAGAGGGATGGACGTGCTCACATTGTATCCATTGACAGGAAAGGACCGCGTGGCCTGCAGCCATGCAAGGGTTCAGATATTTTTGGAGAGGTGCTAGATCAGGGAGTGGCATAAAAAAGGATATTACGATCAAGGAAGGTGATTTCATGAAAAAAAGAGGTGAACGTAAGGCTAAGTCCAGCCCTAAGAGGAAAGCCGGCAGGCCGAAAAAGCCCGTCAAGAGGCGTGCCAGTAAAAGCCTGGCGAAATCCGTAAGGAAAAGACCTGCTGTAAAAGCAAAGAAGGCTCCTACCGTCAGGAAAGGTCGAAGAGGTGTTGTTTCAGCCCATGACCTGATCACCAAGGAGGAGCAGCTGGTCAAGAAAGAGGTCCGTTTCCTTCTCAGCCCCCAGGAATTCCATGTAGTCACGTTCGTCTCCGCCCTCATAATACTTGCGTTCCTGCTGAACTCGATGAGCATCATCTTCTACGCAGGGTTGACGATCGCCGTGCTTGCTTTCGCACATTTCCTGAAGCGCCATCACAGGCCGCACGACGTCTTGGCGATACTGGGCCTGTTCTTCCTGCCATTGGCCATAACCCTCATGGCGTTCAGGGATGTGTTCACATTGCTCTTGGGGGCAGTATATCTGTTATCGCTGCTGTCGACGGTGATAATCTACTACGTGCACAGGAAGGCACACACGCCGCTGAAGATAATGTGGCAGGTGACGTATTCGAAGATAATAGCGATAACACTGGCCGTGATAGTCGCGTGCATATTGCCGTTCATCTTCCCTGATACGTTCATGAGTGTATTCGAGCTCATCTTCATCTTCATGCTGCCGGTATCGTTCGTGTTGTTCTTCGCATCGAAGTTCCTCTATCTTTACTTCTTTGACAGGAAGCATATCAGGCATGATCTTGCAAGGAGCCTGAAGCATACGATGATATACACGCTTTCTTTCATAGTTATACTGATGTGTGTGTATGCTCTGCTGGCTGTGAACTTCTACAACTCGACTGCCGGGAGATATAATACAAGGCTTGACCAGGCACTTCTGGATTTTTCGAACGCAGAGGATATTATTGATGACATACCTGAAGACGTGAAGATGCTCATAGTGACAAAGGATCTTGAAGTTTTTGGAGAGGAGGTACGCAAGACAATGTCTCTTGAGAAGAGCTACGCGGACGAGCGGACATTATCCTTTGCAGATATTGTTGATGATTCATATTTAGATACATTAGGCAGCAATAGCTACAAGACTGTCCAGTTTGTGATAATGCAAAGTGAGTTTCTGAATCTGAAAGAGGATATTGTGTCAAGGCATCAGGAATTGAGTGCCGTTGTTGATGAGGATGGATTCTTTGCAGATGGCAGCCTGACATTAGATGGATATGTGGCAAACATTAAGACAACCGTCGATGAGGAATTCAAGCCCATAACGCTAGATTCTGATTTCCAGGATATGCTTGACATCATGAACGACCAATCAGCAAGCGTGTCGAGGTTTGAGAACCAGGGATTATTCTACTGGTTCGCGATTGAGTCGGGAATGACTAAGATATACGGTGCAGATTCGATACTGGGCAGGCAGCTTGCTTCAGTGCTGAAGCACTCAAAGTGCATGAGGGCTCTTACCAGGCTTGTCGTGAAGACGATAGTATTCATAAGTCATGAGAGTGCGTCAAGCTCAGCTGTCGAGCAGCTTTATGCACATCGGGAAGCAGACCTGCAGCCGATGAGCAGCGCCATTAGATACGGCATCATTGCTCAGTCAATGGCATCCTCACAAGAACGTTCAGATAATACGATGAGGCTGAATTTCAAGGTTGATTGAAGGTTGATTCATCATGGCAAAGAAGAGACAGAAAAGGAAAAAGAAGGCCGGACCGACACCAAAAGCAGTAAAGCCGAAATCAGCATTGGATACTGATATGGATAGCATAGAGACTGAGATAAAGCGCTACAAGGATGCAGTGGATAACAGCAAGACAGTCGCGCCGGTCTCTGTCATGTCCGCTACAAAAATAGAGGAAGAGTCCGCGTTCTTCAGGGATGCATGGGCGTCCGCAAAGGGCCTGGGTTCCCTAAGCTTCTATTTCATCTCTTTCCTCATCTGCGTGGCTGTACTTGCCTTCCTTTTCGGCAGCATAGGCACGTTCCTGTTCTACTTTGCTTTCGGGCTTTTCCTGTGGTGGTGGTCCCACCGGTTCCATCTTGAGGGATCCCGTTTCCTGAGGAGCGCGTTGTCGCTAGGCATCCTCATTGTATTCCTGTATCTCTTCTATTGGATATTTGACGACCTGATGGGCCTGATGGTATGTATCATATACGCGCTTTCATTTGTAATAGGATGCGTCCTTTACCTGTTCCACACCAAGCGGGAGCTCAATGAAGAGATCCACCGCTCTTTTCCAAGGACATTCCTTGTAGTGTTCTACTCCCATGTCATGGCATTTACAGCAGCAGCCCTGTTCGCCTATGCCCTTTCATATGCATTGTTCAGGGATTCGTTTGTCAGCATGATATTCATTATCCTGGCATGGTTGCTGCCGACCCTTCTGCTGTATTTCTTCCTGACAAAGTTCCTTTATCTGCGGTTCTTCGACAGGCAACATATACGCCGCGACCTGAAGAAAGGACTGCTCCATGCGATAGCCTATTGCGCAGTATTCGCTTTCCTCATAATCATGACCTACATCCTCACAGCATTCCAGTTCGCGGCAATGGAAAAAGAGAGCCAGGAAGATACACTGAGCAATGTCCTGATGTCCCTTTCGAATGTAGAGGCAGAGATCACTGAAGAGAGTGACACGAACATATTCGGCCTGAAGGTGACCCAGGACATCATCTCATTTTCAGAAGATGTTCTCAAAGAATCCCAGGACATAAAAGCCAGCCTCAAGGACTCATTCGGGATGGACGATTACCTGTCAGACAACTACTTCACCCTGCTTGCAGAGGATCAGCTGAAGGTTTCAGGAATTGCAGGCAAGGCATACGGGATAACCGAGCTGAGGTCAGACATGGTGCGCGAGTACGCCCGCCTGAACAAGCAGGAGTCAAACAGCGCATTCGATGATGGCACCACATCACTTGCTGAACACAATTCAGCCCTGGCAGCATACATTGACACCAATTACGTCCCGTACGAGGATCCTTTTGAGTTCAGCAGCATGAGGACAAGGATTAGCGCGTCAAGATACTCTTATGATGCACTGCTAAGCGACGGAGAGCTTCTTGAGTTCAATGCAGTGTATGATCCCGACATGGAGATCCTGATGAGCGGCAGGTCAAGGTTCAGCAAGAGGTTCTTTGATGTCTTCTATCACACAGTGGTCTTCCGCGGCCTGATGGTGTTGGTCTTCAACAGCATACTGCTGCAGCTTGAGGAGACCATTGACCCATACACCATAGAATTGCTCTACAACAACAGGGGATCAGAGTCTCCGAAAAGCAGCGCACTGAGATACCGGATGATAAGATCCAACCATGACGCCACGCTGACGCTTGCGGGGTAAATATATAAGACCAAAATGGAATATTACAGGACCGATATCAAGGAATTGTTCACGCAGTTCGACAGTTCAGAAAACGGAATCTCATCACAAGAGGCCGCGCGCCGCATCCAGAAATACGGCCGCAATGAACTGAAGGAGAAGAAAGGCACTCCCTGGTGGGGTATGCTCCTGGAACAGTTCAACTCTCCTGTGGTCTGGATACTTCTCGGTGCCGTGGCTGTCTCGTTGTTCATAGGCATCTCAGGGAACGGGGATGCTCACGAGGCATTCAGGGACGCAATAATAATAGGCATGATCCTGGTCCTCAATGCAGGCTTTGGTTTCTATCAGGAGTTCAGGGCAGAGAAGGCTATAGATGCACTCAAGAAGATGGCAAGCCTCAAGGCCCTTGTCATCAGGGACGGGAAGCAGCAGAAGATAGACGCTGCAGATGTTGTCCCAGGAGACATCATAATCCTCGAGACAGGTGAGAAGATCCCTGCAGATTCCCGCATAATAGAGGCTGCGAATCTTGAGACCCAGGAGGCTGCGCTTACAGGAGAATCCACCCCTGTTTCAAAGAACGCAGATATCATCGACAAGCATGTCACTCTGGGCGACCAGCACAACACAGTCTTTTCGAGCACGATAATAACAAGGGGCCGTGGCAAGGCAATTGTGTGCGCCACAGGCATGGAGACCCAGATAGGGAAAATAGCGCACCTGATACAGAGCACAGAGACAGAGCCGACACCGCTCCAGAAGCAGCTGGCGCGTCTTGGCAAGTGGCTAGGCATCCTTGTCATTGTGATATGCGCGGTGGTCTTCCTGACAAACTGGCTGACCCAGGAGGGATCAATGATGGTGGCATTCCTTGCGGCCGTCGCATTGGCTGTTGCAGCGATACCTGAAGGACTTCCTGCTGTGGTCACTGTCGCTCTCTCGCTTGGCGTCCGCCGCATGGTGAAGCGCAACGCGCTTATGAGGCATCTTCCGAGCGTGGAGACATTGGGCTGTACTACTGTGATCTGTTCTGACAAGACAGGCACACTCACCCATAACGAGATGACAGTCAAGCACATCTTCACCAACGGGAAAGACATCAAGGTAGAAGGTTCAGGATACCTGCCTGAAGGAAACTTCTCTGTCCCGAAAGAAGAGCTCGACATGATACTGAAGATCGGCGCACTGAACAACGATGCAAAGCTGGACAGGGACAAGTGGACCTGCATGGGCGACCCTACAGAGGGCTGCCTGATAACATCAGCGCTCAAGGCAGGGCTCGACAAGACAGAACTCGACAAGTCACACCTGCGGGTCGACGAGATCCCTTTCGACTCCCAGCGCAAGCGCATGACCACGGTGCACAACATTAACGGAAAGCAGTTCGCATATGTCAAGGGTGCAGCAGATATAATGCTCAACCTCTGCGACAAGCTATGGCTGAACGGGAAGATTGTCAAGCTTACCCCTAAGCACAAGAAGCAGATCCTTGCCAAGAACGAGGAGTATGCTAAGGGCGCCCTGAGAGTCTTGGGGTTCGCGTTCAAAGAAATAAAGAAGACAGATAAGAAAGAGAGCTGGGAAAGCAGGCTTGTATTTGTCGGCCTGCAGGCCATGATAGACCCTCCGAGGGAAGAGGTGAAGGAAGCCATAGCAACGTGCAAGGCAGCAGGGATCAAGGTTGTCATGGTCACCGGAGATCTCCAGACCACTGCAGAGGCGATAGCAAAAGAGCTCGGCATCGAAGGGAAAGCGCTTTCAGGCGCGGAACTTTCTCATATGAGTGATGAAGAGCTTGAGAAGGTCGTCGAGGATGTCTCCATATACGCGCGGGTGAATCCTGAGCATAAGCTGAAGATCGTTACAGCCCTCCAGTCTCATGGTCATGTGGTTGCAATGACTGGTGATGGTGTTAACGATGCTCCTGCGATAAAGAAGGCGGATATAGGCATCGCGATGGGAATAACAGGCACTGATGTTGCCAAGGAAGCCAGCGAGATGATACTTACTGATGATAATTTCACGAGCATAGTGAGTGCAGTTGAGGAAGGGCGCGGTATCTATGATAACATAAGGAAGTTTGTCAACTATCTTCTCTCATGCAATGTGGGTGAGGTGCTTGTGATATTCCTGGGAGTGTTGATGGGCTGGCCCCTTCCGCTCATAGCTGTCCAGCTCTTGTGGATCAATCTTGTCACGGATGGACCCCCTGCAATAGCGTTGGGTGTGGATCCTGTTGCAAAGGATGCGATGAAGCGTCCGCCGAGGAAGCTGACGCAGAAGATAATGTCAAGGGGCATGTCATTGAACATATTCTCGATGGGCATCCTGATTGCGGCTGCGACGCTCTTCGTGTACTACATCGGAAGCCAGCAGTCTGTGGAGACTGGCAGGACCATGGCTTTCATGACCCTTGTCCTGCTCGAGATAGTAAGGCTCCAGATGATACGCTCGTCTTATCACACAGGGACGTTCTCGAACAAGTGGCTGATAGGTGCAGTAGCACTCTCGCTTGGACTTCAGCTTGTGGTTGTATATACTCCGCTAAGCAAGTATTTCGGTGTGATTGCCCTGGGCTCTGTCTATTGGCTCTGGATGCTCGGCGCCCTGGCAGGCGTGTTCATAGTCGGGACTATAGCCACGAGGATAATCAAGAAGACGACGCATGAGTTCTATTGAAAATATATAATAAAAATTAAAGGACAAGATTATTGCTGCACAAGCAGGCCTACCTGCTCTTCAATCTTTATCCTGAGCTCATCAGTCAGGTGCTCCTCTTCGAGCGCGTCCTTGTATACCTTCTTCAGCTCGGTATGCATCTCCTCATAGAGCCCGTTTGCAGTCATGCGTATGTTCTCCACAGCCTCTTTGTCAGCATGCATGAACCGCTCGTTCCTGCCGATCTCATAGACGCATTTGTCCAGAAGGTCATGGAGGAGCTCTTGTATCTTGAGGACCCTTTCGATGATGTCCTTGTCCAGTTTCTTTATAGTGTCGACCATTTTGGCACCTGTTTTTTCATTAAGCGCCCTTTCTGTTTTATAAATGTTTTCTTGTGGTGATTTTGAGGACCAATGGTCACTATTTTGCTAAAATTTTATAAACAACCCGTCAGAACCTCAATCCATGACATCTGAGTTTTATCAGGATATGGTAGAGACCATAAAACAGAGACCCCATTCAAAGCTGGACATAGCCCGGCTGAAGTTCAAGCTCTGTGCAAAGCACAAGATGAAGCGTGTCCCGACCGACATAGACATCCTTCTCAACGCAGATGACAAGGACATACCGGTTCTCAAGAAGACATTGCAGACAAAACCCACAAGATCCATAAGCGGCGTCGCTGTCGTGGCGATAATGTCAAAGCCGCACAAATGCCCGCATGGAAAGTGCGACTACTGCCCCGGCGGCCCCGCATCTGATTTCGGAGAGGTCCCTCAATCATACACAGGAAAGGAACCAGCCACGATGCGCGCCATAAGAAACCGATTTGACCCATACCTCCAGGTCTTCAACCGACTGGAGCAGTACGTGGTAGCAGGCCATATACCTGACAAGGTGGAACTCATAATCATGGGCGGAACATTCCCTTCAGTAAGCAAGACATATCAGAAGAGCTTCGTGAAGCACGCCCTCAAGGCGATGAATGACTTCTCAAAGATGTTCTTCAAGGACACCGACATAGATATAAGGAAGTTCAAGGAATTCTTTGAGCTTCCCGGAGCTGTTGGTGACGACAAGAGGATAGATTCAGTCCATAGACGGCTGAAGAAGCTCAAGGCTACCTGCAAGACAACGCTTGAGGCAGAGCAGAAGAGGAACGAGAAGACAAAGATAAGATGCGTGGGCATGACAATAGAGACACGGCCTGACTACGGCCGTCTGAAGCACGGTAACTTCGCTCTGGAGCTGGGCGCCACCCGCGTAGAGCTGGGCATAGAGTCTGTTTTTGACGATGTGCTCAGGAAGATAAACCGCGGCCACGATGTACAGGAATCAATAGATTCGATCCGCGAGCTGAAAGACCTGGGTTTCAAGCTGAATTTCCATTACATGCCTGGCCTACCTGGCTCAGGCCCTTGGAGAGACCTGGAAGGTCTGAAGCTACTCTTCGAAGACCCCAACTTCAGGCCAGACATGCTCAAGCTATATCCCTGCATGGTCATGAAAGGCACGCCACTCTACAAGCTATGGAAGAAGAATAAATACGAGCCGCTGTCGACATCACAGGCAGCAAAGATGATCTGCGAGTTCAAGCGTTTCATTCCCAGATACACAAGGATAATGCGCATCCAGCGCGACATCCCCACGCCAAGCATAGAGGCAGGTGTACAGCGCACGAACCTGCGGCAGTACGTCGACAGGCTCTGCAAGATGGAGAACATAAAATGCAGCTGCATACGCTGCAGGGAAGTGGGTAGAGCAAAGAAAGTGGGGAAAGTGAGCATCACAGTGCAGAGATACGACGCAAGCGATGGCACAGAATTTTTCATATCAGCAGAGGACACAAAGAATGACGTGCTTGTAGGTTTCGCAAGGCTGAGATTCCCTTCGCAGGCCAGACTCCGCAAGGAGATAACAAAGAACGCCGCACTTCTCAGGGAACTCCATGTCTACGGAGAAGCTGCGGCAGTTGGTGAGAAGACAAAGACAAAATCCCAGCACAAGGGTTTCGGCAAGCGCCTCCTCCAGACTGCAGAGCGCATAGCAAAGCAGCACAAGAAAGACAAGATGGTGGTCATCTCAGGCATCGGTGTAAGGGAATATTACAAGAGATTAGGTTATAAGAAAGAAGGACCTTACATGATCAAGAAGATCTAAGCCTTGCTCAGCACCATCATGGTCTGCGTCTTATCCACCCCGTCCACGCTGCGCAGCTTCTTTATGATGAAATCATTCAACCCATCAACACTATCCACTCGCACCTTGATCAATATGTCAGTCACCCCTGCCATGATGTTGACTTCCTCAACCTCAGAAAACCTCTTAAGACGGAGTGCAAGCTCGTCCTGTTTGATCTTCTTGCCCGTACCTGGCAGGACGTACATAACAGTTATGAGTATGTAAGCCACAACAGGCCGACCCAGCTTCTTGTGATTCACACGCACAGTATAACCCTCAACAACCCCTTCCTTCTCAAGCTTCTTTATCCTGTTGTGCACAGTCGTGACTGGTATGCGCAGCTTGCGGGAGATCTGCCCTGTAGTGAGCTTAGCATTCGCTTTCAACTCGTCGAGTATCAATAAATCTTTCTTATCAAGAGACATAAACTGGAATAATATTCCATATTATATAAATATTTCGGTAAAAATAGACTATTTTCCCATATTTTCCAGGATACGTTTATATACAAAGAACGAGTAATACACTACAGAAGGTGTTGAGAGGTATCACGATGAGACAAGAAGCCATACAGATCCAAGAACAAATTATCCTGCCGCAAGACTACACTCCAAAGCTGGATTTCTTCAAGACAGAAAGAGCCATCAAGCTGGTAAAGGACACATTCCAAAGACGCCTGTCAGAAAAGCTCAGCCTGCATAGGGTCTCAGCCCCAAGATTCCTGATAACAGGTACAGGACTGCAGGATGATCTTGCAGGAACTCAAGTGCCTGTTTCTTTCACCACAAAATTCGCGACATCGCCAGTAGAGGTTGTCCACTCACTCGCAAAATGGAAGCGGCAGTCCCTTGGCAAGTATGGATTCAAGCTGGGCGAAGGACTGTACACTGACATGGACGCGATAAGAAAGGATGAGGATGTAAGCCCAATCCATAGCATTTATGTTGACCAATGGGACTGGGAAAAGGTAATCTCAAAAGAGGACAGGAAACTGGAATTCTTGATGGAGATTGTAAAGGACATATACAAAGCTCTGCTGGAGACTGAAGAGCTGATAGGTAAGGAATACCCGATACTCCAGGCAAGGCTGCCGAAGGAGATCAAATTCATCCACTCAGAAGAGCTAGAGGAAAGATGGCCTGACAAGACCCCGAAAGAACGCGAACACGCCATCGCAGAAGAGCTCGGCGCAGTCTTCCTCATAGGCATCGGCGCACCGCTCCGATCAGGCAAGCCCCACGACGTACGCGCAGCAGATTATGATGACTGGATAACAGAATCAGCAGAAAGCAGGCAAGGTCTCAACGGAGATATAATCGTCTGGGACCCGGAAAGACAGGACGCGCTTGAACTCTCAAGCATGGGAATAAGGGTAGACGCAGAATCCTTGCTGAAACAGCTTGAACTCGCAGGACTCAGCGAGAGAAAAGAACTCCCATTCCAGAAAGGAATACTAGAAGGCACAACCCCGCTAAGCATCGGCGGCGGGATAGGCCAGTCAAGGCTCTGCATGCTCCTGCTCCAGAAGGCACACATCGGCGAGGTACAGTCAAGTGTCTGGCCAAAGGAAGTAGAGGAAGAATTCGAGAGGATGGGTGTTCCGCTGCTCTGAATATTTTTTTATTTTCTCCAATGCTCCTGCATCAGCGTATCCAGTGGATAGTGTTTCTCTGCCTCAAAGATCCTGTATAATGCGCTGGAGGGTGCAAAGAAGACGATTGTGTCCATGGCATAATTTGCCGGCTCTACCCACGCAAGGATGCCGCGCTGGTCCTGCATCAGTCCATTGACAAAGTCGACGATGTTTGGCTTCTCATGCTTTTTCTCATCATGAGGTGTCTTCTGCTGGAATCTTTTCGGTTTAAGGGTCTTGACATTTCTATTAGGTTTGTTCATCACATATTCGACAAGCAGGTCCTGATAATCTTCAGGCGTGTACATTCTATGTCCATCCTTGCTGAGCGCTCCTGTGCGGATATGGCTCAACGCATACGGGGACGATATGCCTGACCTGTATGTAATACGGGCAATCTCTCTATCCTGCATCAACCCTTCATACAATATCAGGGTTTCTTCAATTCCCGACTCGGGACTTACAGACCGTTTGCGTTCGAATGATAATCCGATCATCTTCCAGAGAAGGATTTTCGTTTTTTATTTAAACATGACGCAATGTTTTATTATTAGAAAAAATTATTAAACAACAGGGACGACAACCCTGTAATTCAGGACATGGACCAAGGATTCAGCAGGATAAAGGGACAGTACAAAGAATTCAAGCAGCAGCTGAAAGCCACAGGCAAAGGATCCTTGTTTATCTACAACGAGGTCTTCGCCCCGGACAATCTGAAGAAAGGAAATAAATATTAGTACGACCCGCTGCTGATAATCAGGTACACGACATGATTTAAATTCTGCTAAACCTTTAAATAACCCCTTTGATTATTTATCGCCATGATAATCCTGAAAGCACCCTTCTCAAAAGGCAGCCTGGGAAAGAACCCGAGCAGTTCAGAAGCCCCGGACGCAATCCTGAAGCAGGCCGAAGACCTTTACCTTAACGAGTCAGGCTTCTCACCAAGACTTAAGCCGCAAGCGATAGCTGTCGACCAGGAAAACATAGAGACAACAAACAAGGCGATACTAGAAGCAGTGAAGCAGCAGACCTTCCAGGAAAAGATATGCCTCCTGGGCGGAGACCACAGCATAACATACGCAGGATTCAGGGCATTCGCACAGAAACATCCTGAAGCAGGCCTGATCATACTCGACGCACACCCTGACTGCGAGCAGGAGACAGACCCTCCGAGCCATGAAGATTTTGTAAGAAAACTAGTCAACGACGGCATAGTAGAGAAAGACAGGCTCATACTCTTCGGACTGAGGAACTGGACAGGAAATGAAAAGGAATTCCTGGACTCCAACAAGATAAGATACTTCACCATGAAGCAGATCACAAAGAATGATTTCAATGATGTCATAGACGGCCTGACAGAGACAATAAGCGCATGGCAGAACATATACCTCTCGATAGATATCGACGTGGCAGACCCAAGCTGCGCTCCAGGCACAGGCTACATGGAGCCCGGCGGCCTCACTGCAAGACAGCTGATAAACCTTGTCCAGCGCATACGCCTGCTGAAGAACCTGAAGATGATTGACCTGGTAGAGGTAGGCCCTGATAAAGATATTAATAACATGACGAGCAAGCTCGCCGCAAAGCTTCTTGTAGAATTATCTTAAGTAAACAATCATCTGCCCAACACAGCGTTCAATGCCTTGATGGCGACCTCAATCTGTTTCTTGTCAGGCTCTTTTGTGGTGAGCTTCTGGATCCAGCTGCCCGGAGCCATGATGATCCGCATCAATATGTTAGTCTTGAACCTGGATGTGAGCTTGAGCACCTCGTAAGCTATGGCAGATATCGGGATCAACAGCGGTATCCGATAGAAGAAAAGGAGCCAGAAGGGCAGGTCTATATCTACGACAGAGAAAACCAGTATGGCGATTATCAGGACAATGAAAAGAAAGCTGGTCCCGCATCGCGGATGCACGGTAGTATACTTGCGGACGTTTGCGACAGTAAGTTTCTTCCCGTCTTCATAGCAATGCACTGCTTTGTGCTCTGCACCGTGGTATTGAAAGAGTCTCTTCACATCAGACATCAGGGATATTGCCAGGATGTAGAGGATGAATAACGTGATCCTTATCACGCCGTCTATCAGGTTGAATGATATTGTGTTGTCGATCAATTTGAACCTGTAAAGAGCGCTTGTGACGCCCAAAGGCAGCAGCTTGAAAAGGGCTATCGCGACGATTGCGGCAATTATCGCTGTAAGGGCCAGATATTTATCAGAGATCTGCTCCTCTTCTTCTCCGAGCGATGCATTCGCAGAATAATTCAATGCTTTCATTCCGATGACAAGCATCTCGATAAGCTGGACCGGACCTCTTACAAAAGGCCAGCCGAGGAACTTCCATTTCTTGGCCCAGGGGATTACCCTCTGTTTCTTCAGATGTATCTTGTTGTTAGGCTGTCTGACAGCGATCGCTACCTTTGAATCATTCTTCATGAGAACCCCTTCAATGACGGCCTGCCCACCTACAGCACACTTCTTTGCCATGGGGTAGGTGAGAATTTATTATTATATATAGTTAACTGTGGGGGGCAGCTCAACCACGATGTCAGCCACCCCATCACCAAGCTCTCAGTGTCTAAGACTGTCTGACTATAATTCAGGCCTCAGGCCTTCTCTTTATATCATTCATTTTGAGGAAGCGCAACCTTTTCCTGCAGGCAAAGCACTTAATCGATATGAAGTACCAGAAACACAACAACTTCTTACAGGTTCAACCCTGCATCAATCTCTTTGGCTATATCCTGCAGATCATCACAAGTCCGTATAAGATCTTTCTTGATCTCCAGAATAAGCGATTCCAGCTTGTCCACGCGCAAGAAATAGCTTTTCCCCTCATGCACCACAATCCCAGCATCCTTCAGCTTGTTGATGTGATGCACCACAGTGCCCCGCGTAAGGTTCAGCCTGAAAGCCAACTCATCAGAGCTGATAGGCCTTTTCTGCTTTGCAGCCTTCAGAAGCTCAATGAACACACGGAAACAGCTCTTGTCCTTGTCCCTAAGATTGAACAGACCAAGAGAATTTCCAAGGAACTGAAGCTCATCATTGACATCACTAGAATTAGGCTTACGTATCTTTACGATCGTGATCTTTTGGTGTATGAATGCCATTGTCAAACCTTTATAAACAAACCCTCTTTGTTGACTTTAGGTAGTTCTGATATATAAATCTTCTCCAAAACCTTTATATATGAGGAGAGTTTACAACCATTTCGTTGACTTTAAGTCAACCAAACGGGGGTGCGATAATGTCTAAAGACTCCAAGACCAAAGAAGACAACAAGGACGCTAAGGAAGAGATCAAAGCAGAACTCAAGAAAGTGCAGGAAAAAGACAAGAAAAAGAAAGACCCTGCAAAAGATAAGATTGCAGAGCTCACAGATGATCTCCAACGTGTCCAGGCAGAGTTCGAGAACTACAAGAAGCGCTGCGAGAAAGAGAACCACAATTTCCGCGATTATACAAAGGTACAGCTGGTCAAGAAGTTCCTGACAGTCATGGACAGCTTTGAGATGGCCTTCAAGAACACAGACAACCCTGAAGAGTTCATGAAAGGCGTAGAGCTGATCTACTCTCAATTCTATAATATACTCAAGGACGAAGGCCTGCAGCCCATAGAGGTCAAACAGGGCCAGAAATTCGACCAGTATTTCCATGAGGTGATGCTCTCAGAGAAGTCCGACAAAGATGATGAGACCATCCTGGAAGAACTGCAGAAAGGATACAAGCTGAACGAGAATATCCTGAGGCACTCCAAGGTAAAGGTAGCGAAAAAATGAGTGAAAAAGACAAGAGCACAGGTGATACTATCAATATAACAAAAGACACCAAAGAGCAGGACATCCTCAAGCTCGGAGAAGACTGCGATAAGTGCGGAAAGTGCTGCACATACGGCTCAGGCTTTGTCCTGGAGCATGAGATTCCCAGGATCACCGCATTCCTGAACATACCGAAAGAGAAGTTCATCAAGGACCTCACAAAAGAGACAGAGATATTCCACACAAAGATATTCAAGATAAATCCCTGGAAAAAAGAGAGCAAGCCATACGGTCCATGTATGTTCCTCGAGAACAACCTGTGCAAGATACAGGATGTAAAACCCCTGCACTGCAGGATCGGAAACTGCAGTAAGCGTGGCGACGACCTGCATACCTGGTTCATAGTCAATCATTGCCTAAACGCGTACGACCCGGAGTCCATCCGCCAGTACAAATCCTACCTGGATACTGGCGGTAGAGTCCTCCCGGGTGCAGAACTCGAAAAAATATTTCCAGACAAGGAAAAACTGAAACAGATATTGAGTTATGAAAGATTCATGTAACGATGATAGCGCGGTTTCCAAGACCGTCCGTGCCCCCTGAGTGAGCTGCTGCGAAGCAGCTGCTCACGTGGCTGGCCGGAGCTTTTGCGCAGCAAAAGCGGAGGAGAGGCTTGGAAGCCGCGCGTCAACAAGGTGAAACAAAATGGAACAACCGAAAAATATGAATGTTCACATAAACGATGGCGAAGCGTTCTTCTGCCATGAAGTGTCGCTCAACTTCAACCCGATGCAGGTCATTTTCGACTTCAAGTGCGTCACGCCAAGGGTTGACATGCGCTCCAAGCAGGGGCCTGTGATCAACATAGCGCATAATGTCGTCATGACAGACCCATACCATGCAAAGCGCATGCTGGAACTGCTCAATCGCGTCATAACAGACTACGAGAATGAGTTTGGCGAGATAAAGAAACCCAAAGCATTGGAGAAGATGGAGAAGAAGATCAAGGCAAAGCCTGTCGACAAGAAGACAATCTCTGCTCCAAGCTATTTCGGGTGAATAAAAAGATGGACCATTACCAGAACGACATGCGGAGACGCTCCCAGCTGAACCAGGTGTTCATAGATGCACCAAAGATACTGCGCTACCTGATAGGCTCTGACGAGAAGCTGGAGACGCATATCATCTGCAACCCTCACAAGCATTGTTTCGTCACGACAGACCAGGAGGTCTACCACGCGCTGGGCGCAGTGAAGGAATACGATAATTTCAGGCTGAACAAGCTGGCAAAGTTTTTCGAGGCAGTGAGCATCCGTACTGTGGCAAAGAAACAGCTCCTCACAGAGGAGATTGTAGATACATTAAGGCATGATGCGTTGAGAAAAGAGTGATTTACAATACATAACAAATAGTAGGAGGGAAAATAAAATGTCAAAGATAATCGGAATCGATCTGGGAACATCAAACTCAGCTGCAGCATTCTTGGAGGCAGGTCGCCCCAAGATAATCCCGTCAGCTGAAGGTGCATCCCAATACGGGAAAGCATTCCCGAGCGTAGTAGCGTTCACAAAAGAGCATCAGATGCTCGTAGGTGAACCGGCAAGACGACAGGCAGTGTCCAATCCAGAGAACACTCTCACAGCTGCAAAGCGTAAGATGGGCACGAGCTTCAAGTACAAGATAAACAGCAAGGAATACACCCCGCAGCAGATAAGCGCGTTCATCCTGCAGAAGATCAAGAAGGATGCAGAGGAGTTCCTTGGTGACAAGGTAGAGAAGGCAGTCATCACAGTACCTGCTTATTTCGATGACAACCAGCGTCAGGCTACAAAAGACGCAGGGACGATAGCAGGTCTCGATGTGGTAAGGATAATCAACGAACCTACTGCAGCAGCTCTTGCGTACGGCCTGGACAAGGCTGACCAGGAGCATAAGATCCTTGTGTATGACTTCGGTGGCGGCACATTGGATGTCACGATAATGGAGTTCGGAGAAGGTGTCTTTGAAGTGAAGTCAACCAGCGGCGACACCCAGCTAGGCGGCACCGACATGGACGAGGAGATCTCCAACTGGCTGATAGAAGAGTTCAAGAACGCCGAAGGCATCGACCTGAGCCAGGACGCGACAGCCATGCAGCGCCTGAAAGAGGCCGCAGAGAAAGCCAAGATAGAGCTGTCAACGACACTGGAGTCTGACATAAACCTGCCTTTCATAAGCGCCACAGATAAGGGCCCCAAGCACCTTGTCATGAAGATCACACGCGCTAAACTTGAACAGCTTGTGATGCCGCTAGTTGAGAAGACAAGGCACCCGATGGAGCAGGCTATTGCAGATGCAAAGCTCAAACATAGTGAAATAGACAAGATAATCCTGGTCGGAGGACCGACAAGGATGCCTGCCGTACGCAAGTTTGTTGAAGATTTTGTAGGAAAGACAGCAGAGCGCGGCGTAGACCCGATGGAGTGCGTAGCGATGGGTGCAGCGATACAGGGCGGTGTGCTCGCAGGAGAGGTGAAAGACGTCCTTCTGCTTGACGTGACCCCGCTCAGCCTGGGCATAGAGACCCTTGGTGGAATCTTCACAAAGCTGATAGAGCGCAACGCAACAATCCCGACAAAGAAGTCGCAGATATTCTCGACTGCAGCCGACAACCAGCCTGCAGTCACCGTCCGTGTCTTCCAGGGTGAGCGTGCTATGGCTGGCGACAACAAGCTGCTGGGCAATTTTGATCTTGTCGGCATCCCGCCAGCACCAAGAGGAATACCTCAGATAGAGGTGACCTTTGACATAGACGCGAATGGTATATTGAATGTTTCTGCAAAGGACATGGGAACCGGCAAGCAGCAGGCCATGACAATAACAGCACCGAACAAGCTGAAGGACGATGATGTTGAGACTATGCGAAAGGAAGCAGAGTCTCACGCAGAGGATGACAAGAAGCGCAGGGAAGATGCTGAGATAATCAACAAGGCAGACTCTTTGGTCTACACCACAGAGAAGACTCTTAAGGATCTTGAAGGCAAGGTTGATGAGGCCAAGATAAAGCCGATCAAGGCAGAGATTGCAGAGATAAAGAAACTGCTGGAGCCGGAAAAGAAGGATGTAGAGACCATAAAGAAGAAGATCGAAGAGTTGGAGAAGCTTGTCCAGGACGCTGCCACAGAGATGTACCAGAAGGCTGCTGCAGAGCAGCAGAAAGCAGAGGCCGAGAAGAAGAAGGCTGAAGGCGACAATGCAAAAGGCGCTCCTGGAGATGACGAGAAGGTAGTCGACGCAGACTACGAAGTAGATGACAAGGACAAGAAAGACGACAAGAAAGACGACAAGAAAGACGACAAGAAAGACGACAAGAAAGAGGAGAAGAAGTAAGAACAGCCTCAAATAGCAAATCATTTAATCCTTTTGTTCATTTTTATCTGAAATGATGCCTATGGATGCAAGAATCCCATCAGAATCCGAATGCCTGGAACTGCTTTCTGGGATGGACCTACCTTCAGGTGTGATGAACCACAGCATAGCTGTCAAGAACGCAGCATTGCACTTCGCAGACATTGCAGAGAAGCGCGGCATCGCTGTCAACCGCGAGCTCATAACCGCTGCCGCCCTGCTGCACGATGTACTGAAAGTGGACGCGCACGCATGCCATGGAATAGAAGGTGGGGAGTTCCTGCGGAAGAGAGGATTTCCAGAGGTCGCAGCTGTGGTGGAAAAACACTGCCTGAACAACCTTAACGATCCTGAACTCGTTCCAAAGACTGCAGAAGAGAAGCTCCTCATGTATTCAGACCTGAAGGTCAATGGAGGACAGCTTGTCTCGTTGGAGGAGCGTTTCGAATACATAAAACAGCATTACCGCCCCAAGGACAAAGACAGGTTCAGCGAATACATAGCTTTCGCAAGGCAGCTTGAGTGTGAGCTGCTGGGGATAGGAGAAGAAAAGAAGTGATCACCATGGCAAAAGACTACTACAAGATACTGGACGTTGACAAGAACGCATCAAGGGATGATATAAAGAAGGCCTACAAGCGCAAGGCAAAGAAGTTCCATCCTGACATCAACAAGGAAGCTGGCGCCACCGAGAAGTTCAAGGAGATCAACGAGGCTGCAGCAGTCCTCGCTGATGACCAGAAGCGCGCCCATTACGATCAGTTCGGCACTGCAGAGTTCCCTGGCGGTGCAGGCCCGGGTGCTGGTTTTGATTTCTCAGGCAATTTCAATTTCGATGATCTTTTCGAGAACCTTTTCGGCGGCGGTAACCCGTTCGGCTTTGGAGGAGGTTCGCGCAGGCGCGGACCGAGACCCGGAGCAGACCTGCGTTATGATATAGAGGTAGAGCTGGAAGACGCGGTAAATGGCGCAGAGCAGCACATAGTCATCCCAAGATATGAGACGTGCACAAGATGCCATGGCTCTGGCGCAGATTCAAAGTCTGCGATAAAGACCTGTCCTGACTGCAATGGCTCAGGCATGATGACACGATCCCAACGCACGCCATTCGGAATATTTCAGACTACAAGTACCTGCAGGAGATGCAGCGGTGAAGGCAAGACAATCGACAAGCCCTGCGAAGAGTGCCACGGTGCAGGCCGTGTGGAGAAAGAGCGCAAGATAAATGTGGAAGTCCCTCCAGGTGTAGAGACAGGCACCACCCTGCGGCTCTCAGGAGAAGGCGAAGCAGGAGAGAAAGGTGCAAGGCAAGGCGACTTATACGTTGTTGTCCATGTAAAGCCGCACAGGATATTCGACAGGAGAGGGAACAACCTATTTGTAGAAGTCCCTATATCATTCGTCACAGCAGTGATTGGCGACAGCATAGAAGTCCCGACGATAGGTGGCAAGGCAAAGCTGAAGATCCCTGCAGGCACTCAGTCAAACACACTATTCAAGATGAAGAACAAGGGCGTGCCCCATATAAGAGGTGCAGGCACAGGGGAACAATACGTAAAAGTGGTTGTCCATACACCTGACAATCTCAACAAGAAGCAGAAGGATTCTTTAAAGGACTTCGCAAAAGAGATGGGAGCTAAGATAGCACCCAAGAAGACATTTCTTGATAAGGTGAAGGAGAAGTTTGTTTGATTCTGTTATTTTGGCAAAGGCAGGGCTCTTACAGGGCACGAAGTCTGAGTCGCAACCACGCACCCTGCCGCTGTCACCAAGCACTCAGGTTCTAAGACTTACTGACTATCGTTCTTGGCCGTAGCTTCAGGCTCTGCCTGAAGGTTTGCCGCGCTTGCCGCGGGAAAAGCCACCCTTTCTATATCGTTTCTTTTACCTTAAGCTGTCGCTCTCAAACCCACACTAAAGGCGACAGAATGAGAAAAATCCTACTTCCTTGGGTCGCAAAGTCAAGGCCTACTACGCTTTTGCTCGCTACGCTCACAAAAGCTCCGTTAGTCGCCAGGCGAAGCGCTTAATGCAGTTCTCTATATGGCCGCCGTCCCCGGATGGGGCTTCCCCCCGGCGGCCCTAATACTGTTGTTGGAATGCGCTTCGCAAAGGGGCGACTGCGGCCTTGACTTTGCTGATTGTAGAGAAGTTAATGTTGGCAAAAATTGCCTTGAATTTGCTGTATTCAGAAGTGTAAGAACAAGAAAGAATAATAAAAAATTACTTTAGGCGTTCTCCTGGATCTCATTTACCGCATCCAAAGGACTCTGTCCTGGCTGGACTACTCTTCCCTTAGGCGGCCATTCTCCAAGATAATGCTTCCAGAAGACCCACTGGCCATCCTCTCCCTTCACTGTGAAGTTTGCTGGCGTGTCTATCTCACCGCTTCGCGTTGCATCCACAAACATCTCCTCGAACTTGATTGTCCTCTTGGAGCCATCCTCTTCCTTCACGATGATCTTCAGCGGATACCCATAATATTCCTGCAGCCATATCCTGCCATCTTTACCCTCGAACTTCACGCCGAATACCTTTGTATAATCATTCCCGAGCATCTCTTCCTTGAGGAACTCCGGCTGCGTGGTCATGTAAAGGTATTCCATGGGATCCTTGATGTAATAATCATCGAACTCAACCTTCTCCAGCTCGCGGTCACGGTCACAGTTATACTTGCTGCAGTGCGAGAACGCAATCCTATCACGCCGTTCCATGAGTATCTCATCGAACAACTCTCCACTATTGTGCTGCTGCAGGTCAGGCAGCATTATCTTGACAAACCTTCCGAGCACAAACACCTTGTACGGGTCTTCACCAAGATCCGTGTCAGTTATGGTATACTTGAATGAGTTTATCCTTGACGCGCGTGTCATGAGTTCATTGAACTCTGTTATGTTTGTCACGACTCCGCGCTTTTCCACGATGTCCTGTGGAGGTTGTCCTGTCACAGGGTTGACTTCGACCTCTGTCTCAGGGCTGACACTTACATTGGAATTGAATTTCCTGTCACATCCCGCATTAAACAGTACTGAAACAAGAAGTGCTGCTGAAACGATCAGCATGATCCCGATTGATATTGCTCTTTTCATTGTGACTGCACATTGCTCAAGAGCTGTATAAATTTGTTTCTATAGCTTTAAAAAAGATTGAACCTAAGGAAAATATCTATTTATATACCTGCACTTCCCACAGGACATGCGCGCCCAACCTATAAAAACACAGGAACATTTCTACACTGCATGATAACCAACTCATTCATCTTTCTTGAGCGCATAAGCCACACCACAGAAGCGAATATCTGGCAGCAGGGAATCAAAGACTGGACTGGTTTCAATGATGCAGAGCAGGTAAAAGGCATATCCACCAAACGCAAGGGCTATTTCGTAAGGAAATTGGCAGAAGCAAGGGCGCATCTCAACAATAATGACTCTTCCTACTTCGCAGGCCGCTTTCCGAAGTCTGAGATCTGGCGTTTGTACAACAGGTTCCGCGATGAATGCCTCTTCCTTGACATTGAGACAAGCGGCTATTATGGTGACATAACAGTGATCGGAATGTATGATGGAGAACAGATGATGACCATGGTGAAGAACAGGAACCTTGACAAGAACATGTTGAAGAGTATTCTTAAGAGATACAGACTGCTTGTCACGTTCAACGGATTGTCTTTTGATGTGCCTGTCATCAACCGTTGCTTCAATAGCATAGTTCCAGGCATCCCGCATCTTGATCTTCGTTTTCCTTTGGCAAGGCTCGGTTTCAATGGTGGTCTGAAGAACATCGAACGCAAACTAAAAATACTACGCAGTAATGACACTTTAAGCGTTTCAGGCGAAGACGCAGTGTATCTCTGGCATGATTACGCAAGCAATGGCAACAATGACTCGCTTCAGCTTCTCGTCGAGTACAACACAGAAGATACAGTCAATCTGAAACCGATTGCTGATTTTGTTTACGGTTCGATGAAGAAACAGCTCACAGAACAGTTCAGATGAAAGTTCTACAGCATCTTTTTTGATACTCTGCGTTTTCTGAATTTTTTCTTTTTTCGCTTTTTTTCTGGTTTTTTTCTGATTTTCAGATACCCTTGCAGATTTTTTGTTTTTTGCGTTTTTCTCGTCGACAAAATTACGACGTAATTTTTTTGTTTTTGCTCTCTCGTCAATGATTTTTTGTTTTCTTTCAGATTTTTTGCGAAAAAACCGAAACCTTTATATACTGAAAAGTGCATAATTACTGAATAAGCGCGTTTAAAGCGCTTAAACTCTTAAACGAGGTGAGTGTTTTGGCAAAAAAAAGAAAACGAGTTGCTAAGAAAAAACCTGCTCGAAAAAAGAAGGCTGTAAAGCGAAAGCCAGCCAAGAAAAAGAAGGCAGTAAAGAAAAAGGCAGCCAAGAAAAAGGCTCCAAAGAAAAAGGCAGTGAAGAAGAAGAAGGCCAAGAAGAAAGCAGTGAAGAAGAAAGCAGTGAAGAAGAAGGCCAAGAAGAAGAAAGCAGTGAAGAAGAAGCCAGCAAAGAGAAAAAAGGCTGCCAAGAAGAAATAAGTTCTGAGTTTTTTTTATGATGCCTGGCCTTTGGGCCCGGTCATTTTTTTAATCAATGCTAGAAAGCTCTATATTCTGCTGTTTAAGCCTTCAGAAGTCATTTAACCCTTTCTGGGCACTGTCTTTTCGGGGTATGACTGGTTCTTTGGCCTTTTTTAGCTCTTTTGCGTTCTGCGCAGCCTCTCCAAAGAATATCTGCGGTCCGGAATATTCACGCATCTTTTCCTCAAACAGGGGAATACCATACACACCATCATATCCTGGCTTTATCTTTATCTTGCCTTCCCGATTCAGCAGTATTGCCTTGGCCATCTTCTCTGTAGTGACCTCAGCAAGCTTTTCGAACGGAATATTCAGCAGGACGTCCATCTCACTGCCTAGCGCAGCAATCTTGTGATACTCTTCCCATATCCTCTTGGTAGCTATCCCCCTGCCGAAGACATTGGCGATCAGCTCTGACAGAGGTATCAATGAATAGAACGGCTTGGCATCCGCACGCTTGTACCCTTCAGGCCTGTCAGCAAGCTCTTCAACGCGGTGGTGCACTCCGATTGTCATCCCACGTCCGCAATTAGGACAGACCTTGTTGATCGCAAGCGATTCCTTTGGTGTCATGCACACATTACAGTTGCGATGACCATCCTCATGATACTTTCCATAAGCAGGATCGACCTCAACAGTCCCTGCAATCCCTTCACCAGTCCGTAGCGCTTTAAGCACAAGATCATAAGTGACTTCCTTTCTCCCGAAGTCAAGCAGTGTACTCTCCCGCCCGATACGCCAAGGCCAATAAGAGTGCAGGTCAGAGAATGACACGATCTGCATTTTGTCAAGCTGCGAAAGCCTCCAGTTCATAGGAGGATCACTGGAAAGCCCAGTCTCGATGGCATGCACATGTTTCAACTGGTCCCCAAAAGCCTCAGAGATAGAATCAAACCCGCTCTTGCTTCCAAAGAGCGAGAACCAAGGCGTCCATATATGTGCAGGTATGACTTCAGTCTTAGCACTTATCCCATGTACCATCTCAACAAAATCAATGCAGGGTATCTTGAATATAGGCCGCCCATCATAATCAACACGCCCACGCTTCTTCAACTCATCGGTGATCTGCTCAGCAACATCGATGGATGGAGCAAGCACAACATTATGCACCCGCCGCCCCTTGCCTCCTTGAGAATATACAAGCGATATCTCAGTCTGCATCACAAAAGGAAAACCAGAAGCAGTGCGGAGCACCCCGCTTCCATCCTCAGAAAGCTTGGACTTGAGCTCCTTGATCCAGATAGGATGTGTGAAGTCTCCAGTACCAAGAAGATCGACTCCCTTGATCCGCGCATACTTCTCAAGATTAGCTATGTCAAGCGCAGTAGAGCACCCGCGCGAGTGCTTGGAATGTACGTGAAGGTCTGCGACAAGATTCATGCGAGAAGAGGATTGACAATGATATAAAAATTATTCCTTATCAAGGCTCGCGCAATGCCGATTCTGCTTCCTCCCACCACGAACTATGTGTCTAAGAGTGTCGGGCCAGGATGAGCTACTACCACGCACTCAGGTTCTAAGACTGTCTGTCTATATTTCAGGCCGCAGGCCTCCCCCTTATATCGTTTATAATACTGACGCAGCCCAACAAATGAGAGTGCATCATTCAAAAACCGTAGAAAACAAAACACTCATAGCGCAACAGAATCAGTAAACCTCTCAACCAAACCCACAAATTCCCTTCTCACCCTATCTTTCAAAACATCACCAACACCTTTCTTCCAGCACCCATGATCGATCATGACAAAAGGCTGCAGATAAGCAAGCTCCATCACAACACTCCGACCATTATACTTAGGTGTACCATCAGCAATAAACGACATCCGTTCATCCTGTGTCTTTTCCACCCGCTTAGCGAGTATATCCTCGATTCCAACGACCTCTGTAGCTGTTCCCATGTAGATATTCCCCAACTGCTTGACGACATCCAGGGGATCAGGATTTCCAACGAACAGCTGGAACATGTAGCTGTCTATGTTCACATCCTCTGGCTTCTCTTGCTTTCCCCTGTCAAAGAAAAGGAACTTCTCAGGCGTGCGCGGCAATCTATAGAATGGCTTCAACCCGTAAAGGCTGACACCCATGGTCCCTATGGCCATGACACTTGTCTCTTCTCCTTCGTCCACAACAGTCCTGCCGTCAACAACGACCTTTGCTCTGTTTTTGGTAAGTATCTTGTCCTTGTACCTGTCAGAGTAGAATCTGCCAAGCCCATTGTCTTCCGGAAGTGTCTTGTCAAGCGCGATTGAAGCAGCAGTCCTTCCTACAACATGTGCTGCAGAGAATATGTCAGAATCCTTGCCCTTTTCCTTTGGCCGGTAATACTCCCTGAAGACATTGAACAGGAACCCGTCAGCATAAGCAGTCATCAGCTGGACATTCTCGAGATCATTAGGATGATCCTTTGAATAGAGCATGAACACTGGAGCATAGGCGCGTTTGAACCGGGCAGACATATTCTTGTCACCCTTCGCATATAAGAGCTGCTCTGCTATATCATCTATATCGCCGCGCATCTTGAACGTGTCTGCATAGAAATTCAATGTCCCGCGCCGCTTATGATACAACGCAGGAAGTATCAATCCTGAAGATGAATCCAGCGCCATGCTGTTCATCACGCGCGCGAAATCGATCGGCAGCATCCCTTTCCCGAACTCGCGGTAAAGCTGTCGGAAGTGGCGGGTCATGAACTCCTGGACAGTCCCGTCTCCTCCAGACAGGATGATCATGCGTATCCTGTCACGGATATATTCATTACAGAGTCCCTTCACAAGCTCAGGCTCGGTTGTCACATCGACCCTGATATCACCGCAATCAGAAAGCCTCTTTTCAAGGCTCTTCTTCTCCTTGTCAGCCTTCTTTCCCCTGTTATGCTTGGCATTGGCATTTGCCATCACCGCGGTTGGTATCTCCATCCAAAGAGTGCCTCTCCCGGGCTTATAAAAATCTTTGCTGTCCTTATTTTATCATAAAAATCACGCTTAAAACCGAAAGCTTTATAAGAAATGACTCTACCATTAAGTAGTAAAATAGTTGTTCTGGGACTTGTCCTGGCTGCTGTTGGGGGTTAAGAGTGCACAAGATACGCCTTATGATACTGATTATGGTGGTTTTCAGCCTGGGATGGATTCTTAATACTCTGTTGACCAATTTCGTCTATTATGATGCCGAAAAGCCCCTTTCTTTCAGTTTCGTGCCTTTTATGAGCTCTCCTGAGCGTCTGTCTCCTTCAGACCACGTAAAAGAGAGTCAGATTCACGTTTATGACAACAGGGTTGTCCTTGATGTCGAGGGCGCCACATGGGCGTCATTCACAGACACGAACTCCATGGACCCGTTCCTGGATGAGTCCTCAAACTCGATAGAGATGAGGCCTGAAAATGCAGATGACATAGAGCCTGGAGACATAATATCTTACAGGTCAGGTATCGCAGGCGATCTCGTGGTCCACCGCGTAATCTCAAAGGATGTTGATTCAGATGGTGTCTTCTATATTGTAAAAGGTGACAATAACCCTACTCAGGACCCTGAAAAGGTCCGTTTTGACCAGATACACGGGGTGTTGATTGGTATAGTATACTAACTATATACTCGACTTTGATTAAAACTATAAAATGCGACTTTTTGCAGAACAACAGGGGGATTGGACTGAATGAGTAATTCGCTAGATAGGGCAGCCGCGTTCTATATACAGTCCTTTGTGCTGCCTTATAAGGAAATAACCCTCACAAGGCAGAAGATAATTCCTGATTCTAACATCCGTGCGATAAGGGCAGGCGCGCTCCCATTCAAGGTATTCAACGGGGTGCGCAAATACCTTCTGGGTCATAAGGAGAGGATAGGTGGCAAGCCGCCAGCATACTACCACAAGTCGCCTGGCGGAGAGCTTTGGATAGGCAAGGACCAGCAACCATTGGACCTTTCTGCGATTGACGGTCTCCGCAGGGAACTGAAGGAAGAGGATTTCAAGGGCCTGTATGGTCCAAGGAATGATTCGATA
This sequence comes from Nanobdellota archaeon, assembly GCA_042576705.1. GTDB lineage: Archaea > Nanobdellota > Nanobdellia > Woesearchaeales > UBA11576 > JABMQF01. The sequence continues at coordinate 36,676 of JBHPEY010000012.1, forward strand.
GTTCCTGTTGCTGTACAGTACAGTTCAGAGAAGGGTAGTTTCCAGTTCTACTCTGTGCAGCTGAAGCAATATCCGTCCATGGGCACCCGGCGCGATGCATACTTCGCAAGAGAGGATGGATACGAGACAAAGATACGTTGGCTCACAATCGACAATGTCCTGAAGTTCCAGTCAGATAAGGGGCATGACGAGACGATTCCTTATGAGACTGCGAAGGCTATCGCCGCGACATACGTCTACACCAAGAGCAAGCAGATTGTGTTTAATGGTCGTGACGCTGTTCCTGTCAACCCTGCGGGCAATATAGCCATACCTGACAGCATCGCCGAGGGTATAGTAGAGAAGACAGGTCTTTCCTGGTTTCCAGAGGGTGCGTTCAGCGAGTGTACTGTCTATTATAATTTTCCGAAGCGTAGCAACATAGATCCTGCTCTGCACCGCCTTCTACCTTCATTACAGGTCTTTTTTATGCTAGGTCCTTTCCTTCACCAGGAAGCATTATGGGAAGATGATATCACTGAGTTGATGGAGAGAAGTAGACCAGATATAAGGCACAGGACTATTGAGAAGGTGCTTGCTAAACGATATGTTGAGGACAATTTCGAGGAAGTGTTTGAGGATTACGGCCTCCTTGAGAATTATCTTCTGGGAGCATAAGACGCTTTTTCTGTCACTTACGACGTAAAATATTTAAATAGGCCTGATTATTGTTTTCACACCATGAAAAAGACAATCATTATCGGAATCATTGTTGTTTTATCTCTCTTGCTGGTCCTTTCAGGCTGCGGCGGAAAGGACTCTGACAAGAAAGAAGTGGAGACGGACACGTCTGAGACCGTTGTTGTCGAAGGCAAGGACACTAAGACAGATGACGAGAGCGAAGAGCCTGACCTGCCTGAAGAAGGAGTCAAGGATGAGGGTTCTGACGTGACTGATGAGACCGAAGACACCACAGATGACACAGAAGATGACACTGAGGACGACACATCGACTGATGAGACAGAAGATGACACTGAGGACGACACAGAAGAGGAGATAACAGATGCGGATGACACGCAGACTGCGCAGAACTATCGCGTTGTTTCCATGAAGGATCTCAAGGCATATCCTGAGGAGATGACAATCAAGGTCGGCACGACAGTCGAGTGGCGCAATGTGAACGACAACCTGCAGCACATCATCGGATGGAGAGGTCAGAAGGGGATGGGTGTCACACCTGAACCGATCCTGGCTGGCGAGAGCTGGAGCTACACCTTCAATGAGGTGGGCAAGATAACATGGTTTTCGACTGCAAGGCCTACGTTACAGGGAACGATAACGATTGAGGAACGATGATTTACAGCAATCTTTAAATCTTTTTTTCCCATATATTGGGGGTGATTCGTGTGAGGAAGGTTAGACATGTTATAGGTATATTTATTCTATTGGTAGCTGCAATGCTGCTGGCAGGCTGCGCCCAGACACTGGTGTGCGCCCCGCCCAACTCGATAATCGGCGACAAGTGTTGTCTTGACGCTGATGACAACAGCGTCTGCGATGCAGAAGATAAGACTGAAAAGGAAGAGCCGAAGATAATCAAGCCCGCAGAGACAGGAGAAGATGAAAAGGCCGATGAAGTGTCTGCAGAGCAGGACGCTATAGATGAATTCGCAGATACGTTCGCTACCACCTGGGACAGGAAGAGCTATACTGCATTGCACAAGCTTTTCGTGAAGGACGTGAACAGGAAATTCACATCCCAGGAGTTCAATTTCCTTGCCAGGAAGCTGGACAAGAAACTCAACATCCAATCAATAACGCTGGAAGGTGTTGATGATGACACTGCGACACTCACAGTGATTGCAGATGGCCTGAGCGAAGAGGTCGAAGCAGACATCGATGAAGAGGATGATGAATACCGGTTCGAGGCATTCTATATGTTCCTGGAACTGACACCTGAAGATGCCTGCGAAGATGATGAGTCCTGCTATTTCAGCTACGCGACGATATCGAATGACAAGAACTACTGCAATAAGGCAGGCACTCTCAAGGGAGAGTGCGTAGCAAAGTTCGGCGTCTCCAAGGAGATAACGTCCAAGATGGATGAGTGCCTGGAGATCCTTGAGTACTACGGCCGTGTGGACTGCCTTGACAAGCTAGCCGTGAATGAGAACGATATCGAGCCCTGCTGGCAGGCCACGCATGACAAGCAGATCTTCGAGTGCATGGGCAAGGTAGCTGCAGCGAGAGATGATGTTGACAAGTGCGACGCATTTGTAGCATCGAAAGGGTATGCTGGGACAAGGCTCCAGAAGGCTTACTGCATAACAGGTTATGTCAGGGAGACATCAGACACTGCTGCCTGCGCAAAGATAGACAGGCGAAGTGATGTTGTCCTCGGCGCGATGCAGGAAGGCTGCTACAAGATGAGCTTCCCTTAATTATTTATTTTTTTCACTAATTCTTTGTTTGACCAGCTCCATTGTAGAGCAGTTGCTGCTCGAGCGTGAATGCCTTTAAGGCATCATCCCCGATCAGCTTTGTCAGTTCAAGAAGTATGGTTATATCGTCAAGCCTGTTGCCGCCAAGGTCCTGCCGCAGTCCATGTATTGCTGAAGCATACCTTGTGAACCTTTGCGCCATCTCTTCCATCAGTGCTTCAACATCTTCTGTGAGTGTCTTGTCGACATGTGCTGCAATAGATACACTATGATATGCGCTCATGCCATTCTTTGCGTAGTAGAGAAGATTCGGACGTGCTTTGATTACTTTATCGCCTGCCCTGACTGAGGATATTGATTCAGTCCAGTAACCGACCGCGAATAGCAGGGTCTCTCCGATTTTCTTCATTCGCTTATATCGTCGGTTAGGTTCAAAAGCATACTTGGTGTTTACCTTATTGAGCTGGAACACGAACGGTTCAGTATCTCGTGTGTGGATAGATGGTATCAGGGATCCCTCTTGCCATTTGACATATTTACCGATCACATCAGAGAGGTATTGGTGTGTAATTGGATCGAATATGCTCCTGTCCTCCATTGAAGCCTTCAGGCAGTCTGAAAGCTCTGCTTTTGCATCCTGCACATGCTCGATTTGGTTCATTATATCTTCTCCTCCAATGTGGTTCCATTATTGTTGGTGAACATCCCCCGTATCCGGTCAACGTCCCTCTGTTCTCTCTTTTTGATATACTCTGTACGGCTTTGCGCAGCCCGCCCGCCTCTGCCGGAATCATCCGGTGTAGCATACTTTGAGAGCAGCTGGTACATCCTGAACTCATCAGCATCACCGAACTGCTCGTGCCTGCACATGTTCTGCGTAGCGAGTCTCACCCTGCGTGCGAGTTTCATCTTGCCGAACTCATGTTCAAGGTCGAAAGGCATTTGGATTCTGCGGCCGAGATGCTTCTCTTTCTCGATGACATCACCTAAGCCATACACCAGCTTGAAAAGCTCGATATGATACAGTTCACGCTCTCTGTGCGGCTTCAGAGCAAGTACGCCTACCCCATTGTACTTGATATAGAATCCATTGTCATATATCTCTATTTGCGGTATTTTCCTATCTGGCACTCTGAAGACCCTCTCTCTTGACACCTAAACACGTAATAATTTCAGTGATGTATATTTTAAATGAAAACGGGTTTAAAAAAGTTCTTGCACTCCTTTTTTCTATTCATTAAACACCCCTGGTTACAATCTTGATGCGCTTATCATATATAAAGCTTACGTTTTTTAACCACTATTAAGTGACAAAAATACCTGAAAACCCCTCTCGTGTGTTTATAAAGCTTAAAAAGCAGATTTACTCCGAGAGAATTACGAAATGTTTATATATTTGGAGCCCCTATACCACCATAATTTGGGGGTATTAGCCTAAATTACAGTGGCGACAAAAAGCAGGTGTATGATTCCTAAAGAGAGATGCACCTAGACAGGCATTGGGGGTAAAAAATGACAGACGACAACTCAATATTTATTGGTGGTAAGCCATTCATGAACTACGTCACCGGCGTTGTCATGCAGTTCACCACCAAGAACGCAGACGAAGTGATTGTGAAGGCAAGAGGGAAGTTCATCTCTCGTGCAGTTGACGTTTCAGAAGTCTCGTCAAAGCGATTCCTGGACGGCACAGTCGAGGTAAAGGGGATACAGATAGACTCCGAAGAGTTCGAGAACAAGGAAGGCAAGACGGTCAGGGTCTCGACAATAGAAGTCACTTTGGGAAGGAAGTAATCTTTTGCTTTGTTTTTGTTTTGCAACACCCTGTACTTACCTATTTCTAAATCAGCACTCGATGACTAAATCAGATATATTTAAATAAGGCATTTTTCTCAATCATTACGTTATGCATGTGGGCCCGTAGCATACACAAAGCCTTCGGCTTTGGTCGCTCCGTGCCCATTCGTTCGCATAGCTCACTCATGGGCCCGTAGCATAACCTGGATCAAAGACTGGTTAAAGCCAGCGCTTTCTTGAAAGTGCGGCCGGCTTCGGACCGGTTGATGGGGGTTCGAAACAGTCTCGACAGAGTGCGTGACTGAGAATGTCCCTCCGGGCTCATGTTTTCTTTTTTCCTGCTAGAAAGATGTCTTTACCGAAGCTGCATCATCAATCAAAGAAAAAGAGCATCAAAAGATTATCTCACACTAAAAATCCCTTCTGCAGAAGCCTCGCCCTTGGAAAGCTCCACCATCAAGGCATGCGCGCTCCCTGGACTCATATGCTCAAGCGACACATGATCAGCAAGATTCACCAGAAGCCTATCCCTCATGGTGATGATCTCGATATTGTTCTGCCCTGAGTTCTTGAACTCGCTGCCATACGCGATACCATTCTCATCAAGGTATTTCTTTATCGCAACAACCCCGATTGCATTTCCATCAACATAGATCATCAGCGAATCATCAGACATCAGCGTTACAGGATTCAGCACCACAGTCACGTCAAACACATCGCCCTGCGAGAAAGAGTCCTTTGCCATCTCTATCACGAGCGTCTCCTGATAGACGGAAAGCCCGCTGAATGAGGCATACCCTCCTAGGATGATCAGCATCACAATCACGGCCATGAAGACCGTCACGACATGTTCTCTTTCGACAAGCATCTTATATCCCTCTTGGTATCATCTGTTTAAATAATTTCCCCTTCACACCTCGAGTATGTACGTAAGCGCGTTTATCCTGACCTCTGTCTCCGGATCAACCCGCACCTTCAGTGTATAGTAAAGCCCTTTCTGCATCTTCATGTTCATGTAGCAGGTATCAAGGCAGGTATGCTCAAACCCTCCGGAGACAGCTATCCTGTCATCACCAAGAGCTGTCACAGGACCTTCTGTCTGTATCTCTTCATCACGCGTTATCTTGAACCATGCCTGTGAATCATCCAGCCTCTCGACCTTTGCACTCTCAGGCAGCGGCTTGCTATCATCTGTCACGCTCATCCCTGTTATGAGATTGCCCTGTCGCTTCTTTACATTGGAATATATCAGCAGCTCCTGTCCCTGGCCATTGTCCAGCACTATCTCTGCCCGTCCTTTCCCAGTCACACTGCCGGATATACGAAGTGACGAAAGGTCAAACCCTGCTTCCTTCTCAGAGAATATGATGAAGCTCGTAGGCTCCTTTGCCACCAGGTCAATAGGCTGGCTTCGCACCTCAATCGGCACAAACCCTACCACAGTAGGCATTCCTGAAGACACAGGCACCTGCGGTGTGGGAAAAAATCTGTCTATGGCAAACGCTCCGAGGAATATCAGTATTCCTACAGCAATCATCACTTCCATCATCAAAAACTTATTTTTTGTATGCGGTTCTACCATCTGATTCACCTCAAATGAATATGATATAAAAATGTTTTTGTCTCATCGTTTTCCTCTCTTGAGTATCATCTCAGCGACCTTGAGGGCGTCTGTGGTGCCGAACATAGACTTGATATCGGATTCAGGGTCTTTCTCTTCCTGGACCTCAGGCTCAGGGATGGATGACACCTCTTCCACGCCTATTTCACCATCTGTCTGAGCATCTTCCTGTGCAGCCTCTTCTTTCCCAGCATCTTCTTCAGGAGATTCTTCCTCTGTCATATCTTCACTACCATCACCTGCAAGCGTGTCTTCTTCAGGCACAACATCACCCTCTACAGGTTTTGCTTCCAGTTCAGGAAGCTCCTCAGGTATATCATCATGCATTGCAGCCTCTTCCACATCCTTCCCAGCCATCTCTACGGTCACAGCATCCTTCTCCTTCTTCTCCTTCTTCTTCCACTTCATGCGCTGCATCGCAAATCCTGCCCAGTATTTGGAGTTCTTCGCGTATTGCTCCGCAACGTTCAACGCGCTGACACTGCCATAGGTCACCATGCCGAACAGCACAGCAAATAATAGTATGAACATGACAGCAGTACTGACCCCTTTCTCATCCACAAGCTCGTGCACTGCATTGCCTGTTATCGATGGAGTATCTACCTCGATAAGCACGAACAGCAGTGCTGAGCATATCATGGCGAATACTGCGAACGTGAGAGCTCTGTTGAGTTTATTTCTGTCCATTTTTTCCGGGTCCAATCCCTGATTTGAGCTTTGTCATATCATATTCTGACTCCATCGTGTTCAGTTCCTTCTTGATCTTGCTGAGTCTCCTGTTTACTGATTTAAGGTCAGTGAGGCCAGTATTTGCCGGGTGTTGATCAGCTGTTACAGTGCTGCTGGGTTGCGGTATTTTCTGCTCATCCTGTTTGGGCACTGTCTTGAAGAGAGGCATTTGTATGAGCGGGGGTAAACCCTTTTCCTGTTTGAGTTTTGGGATTGGTGGTGTTGGAGGGATAAGGGGTTTTTCCTTTTGCACTTGCTTCTCTTCCTGTCTTGGCTTGGCAGGGGGGATGATTGCACCGCTCTTCGGTACCTCCTGGATGGGGGTTTTCGTGCTGGAATCGCACGTGCCGGGTCTTGTAAGATATTTCAGGCAGGGGAATCCCCTGTTCCTGAACCCATATGTTCCGATTGTGAGCAGCAATGCCATCCCTATGATGATGAACACGAACATCTCCATGTCCTCACCTTCGACCACATCCGATACTGCCTGTCCTGTAATCTCAGGCACGTCGAATGTCAGCAGCAGCATGAGGAGTATCATGATTATGAGCAGCGTGTGGACACAGGTTATGATTTTCTTTACGCGGGCAGACACGTTTGCCTTGTGGAGTGCAATGACAGCGACCAGCAGCGCGAGCAGCAGCAGGAGCGGCATTATATACACAGGGTTGGGAAGGTCATAAGGCTGGACAGTTATAGCCTGGCCTGTAAGCTTGTTGCCGAGACCCTCTTGCTCCTTCTTCTTCTCCTCTTCTTCAAGCTTCTGCTCTTCAGTGCACGCATTACAGCTCCCGCCGCAGTCTACACCTTCCTCGCCGTTGTTCTTCTTCTCGTCGCTGCAGTAGTCATAATCACAGGTCTCGACACTCACAGGCTTCCTCTTCTCTGTCCCGCACTTGGACAGGTCCCTGCAGCTGCGCGTCTTGATCCCTGCGTCGGTGCATCTGCCCCATTCTCCGCAAGTCCATCTCTCTGCGCAGCCAGACACGCAGAACTTCATCGTCTCAGGTTTCTCTGAGACATCATCGCACGCATTGGCGTCAAAGCACTTCCTGCTCTGCTGGTTATTGGAGCACGCACCCCATGAATAGCACTGCCAGTCAGGTTCGCATGGCACTTCCTTGTTAGGGGAGGCTCCGCCTCCACCTCCGCCGCCTCCGCCGCCAGGCGAGGATGGAGCAGAACAGCTTCCGCAGTCAAGCGCGCACGAGCTGCACGATTCATCACCATTGCACACAGCGTCTCCGCAGTAGGGCCCTTCCTCGACAGAGTAGTTGGTCCAGTGTGTCACATTGAAACGGTATATCCCTTCAGAATAGTTGATGAGCGTACATGTTGTATTGGCACACACAGCCCCGTCAGCCATTATCCGCGGAGAGACAAAGCTGAGATTATACAGTGTTATGTTCGCAGACCTGTTGAACTCAGGCAGCTGTGATGAGTCGATGCTGACATAATGCTCGCCGATGCCTGCATAGGTGTCAAGCGCAAGGCTCCTGTCGATCGTGATGTTCTCAAGGAACAGGACAGTCCCGTAAGGCCATATCTCAAGCACGACACCGGACATGTCTGAAAGGTCAACCCCCACAAAATTTGTGGTCGTCCCGTTGAAATTGGTGCTGACGACATAATCGCAACTCACTGACATCCCATTATCCCCTGGCAGTGTGTTATTCGTACCGCAGCCATTGGTGTCATTATAATATTTTATTCGCGTGTCATTCGACCTGCAATCCTCATAAAGCGCAACCCAGCTCTCTGTGCAATTGACGTCTGTTGTCTGCGTGTCATTTGCCCACTGCCCAAAATTACCAGGGGTGTCGACAGTCCTTATTGACACTGTATATTGTGTCGACTGGTTGAGCCCTGTCGCATAATAGTATTCATTGGAGGTGTTAGCTTTGAACACGCCATTGAGATATATCTCAGAATGGTCGAAGTCACTGTCGACAGGGTTGGTCCAAACCCAGTATATGTAGTTCGTCCCTTTGTTCAGCAGGGCGAGATTGGCTATCGGCCCCGGAGATGTGGAGTCTATTGCGCTTCCGTCGACCTTCACATTGTCGACATTACAGTCTTCATTGTTGCTGTCAGATGAGCATCTGAACCGTATCCTGAAATTAGCATTGTTGCTGGCACCAGCGGGTAGGCTGTAGTTGTATGCTGTGTACGAGGGGATCGTCTGTGTCTCAGCAAGCGCGCTGGTCCATCCTGTCCCATCGTACCACTCTGCTGCGATGTATTCCCCAGGATCCATGCCGCCTGTCACTGCATAGAAACTGAACACGATGTTCTCATATCCTGTAGTGTCGATTGCTTTCTCGACTATGCTTTCACCGACCGTGTTCTCGACATACGCTGAGTATGAACCTGCATAAGACCCTGCACCTTCAGAGTCTGTCACTGTCCACGCAGATCCTAATCCTGATGTTGTCCAGTTGTTCGTTGAAATGCTGCCTGATTCGAAACCTTCAAAGAAGAGTTCCTCGCTTTCAGCAAAGCCAGGGTCATCAGGTGTTATCGTGAATGTGTAGTCCTGTCCAAGTGTTATAGACCTCAGCTGCACCCAACTGCCGCTGCAGATTCTTTGGGTGTAGTTCCAGTCAGCGCACTTGTGCAGGACGTTTCCCGTCGCTGTCACAGTGACTGTCGCATTCGTGAAGTTGAGGACAGGATTGATGGCGTAAAGTTCAGAGTATCCCTGGTTGTCATCAGGGTCGTCAAGGTCTATGATGCCAGATTGGCTGCCTTGTAGGGTGATGTTTTGGATGTCGATACTCTTGACGACATGGCTGCTCGGTGTCAGCCTTATCCTGTAATGCCCTTGTTTGATGCCTGGGTTGTGGCTTGAGCCTGATTGGTTATAGACTGCAGTGCCTGACTGGTTGATTATCTCAAGTCGCATGTTGACATTGTTGCTGTTCGCGTTCCTGGATGTCCCGTTCAGCTCGATGTCAGCTCTCTCAGTGGTGGCTGTGTTGTTCACCCAGATGGTGTTGATGTTCCCGTTGCTGTCCGCAGTCCTGAGCTGGATTATGTATTCACTCCACGCTTCAAGACCTGTGGTGTTATAGTATGCTGTCGACACATTCGCTTTGAACACGCCGTCAAGCCAGACTTCTGTATGGTCAAAATCTACATCGTCAGGGTTGTTCCATGTCCAGTACAGCCAGGTCTCTCCCTCGACAGATACGTCAAGGTCTTCTATAGTGGCAGGCGCTGTAGTATCATTCTCTTCAGCGCTCCATGTCACCTGCACATTGTCGATGTCACAGGCCTCGTTATTCGCGCTGGAGCTGCATCGGAACCGTATCATGAACTGGGAGTTGTTGCTCGCACTGGCGGGAAGCGCGTAATTGTACACAGTATATGATGGGATGTCCTCGACATTGAGCACGTTAGTCCATCCTGTCCCGTTGTACCAGTCTGCAGCAATATACTCTCCTGCATCCAACCCATTGGTCATGGCATAGAACGAGTATGCGATGTTGGAATACCCTGTGGTGTCGACCTCTGTCTCGATCCTGCTCTCTCCGTCGGTATTCTCTGTCCATATGCTATAGGATCCTGCGTATGGTGTCGCTTCGCCATCACCGACTGTCCATGCAGCCCCGCTGCCTGATGTCGTCCATCCGTTTGTAGACAGACTGCCTGATTCGAATCCCTCAAAGAACGTCCCGTTGCTCTCTGCCAGGGCTGGGTCGTCAGGTGTCAGTGTGAATGTATAGTTCTCTCCAGGTGTGACATCCATGAGGAAGCTCCATTCCCCTCCGCAGCTCTGCTCTGCGAAATTCCACTCCGCGCATTTGTAGAGCTCTGTGCCTGTTGCGGTCACAGTCACTGTAGCATTAGTGAAGTTGATCGCTGTCGGGTCTATTGCGTATGACTTGACAGCGCTGATTCCTACGACCCTGTTGGTACTTACATCCTCGACATTCACGAACTCAGTAAGGTTGCTGTAGACCTGGACTTCATTGATGTGTATAGAGTGTACAGCCACACCATCAAGCGTGATTTCCATGTTATACTCTCCTTCCTCGAGCGTCTCTTCCTCTTCTGCACCGGTCTGTTCTGCGACCTCTTCCTCTGTCCAGGTGTCTATGAACCTGACATTGGCGCTCTGGCGCTGTCCCTGGCTGTTTTTTATATAACCCTTCACCTTCACGTCTGCAGCCTCGCCGAACTCAAGCACCTCTGTGTGGCTGCCAACGATGATCCTGAACTTCCTGTGGTTCCAGTTGTAGATGGTGAGCGTCACATTCTCCCCTGCGCTTGACTCATTCCTGTCAAGCGTGTAGTTCACCCTGCCCCTCACAGCCAGCGGCAGAGGGATTGGTGAATCATGATGGAAAACCACTATGAACAGCCCGGTCTCATTGTCGAACACAGCAGAGTCGACAATCGCATCATATCTGAAATCAGCCTTCACCTTGTCATGCTCGACATGCTCTGCAGAGCCATTGATTGTCCTGTTGGCATTGACAGCAACACTCAGGTTCTGCATCGAATAAGTGATACTGTCAACAGATATCTCCAGCCCATAATCCATGACAAACTCAAGCACATACTCATCATCATCAAGTCCCTGAGGCAGAACACAGCTGTCCACGCACATCTCTGAGAACGTGGTCACCGGCTTCTCAAAGAAATGCACCTCGCGCGATGCCATCTGCCCCACAGCAGTGTCCAGCCGGACATCACCTTCCAGGACCTGGTCGACATACAGCACCTGCACCGTGACTACGTTTGTCTCTGTGGATCCATATTTCTCATGGAACACATAGAGCGGGTTGTCCCATTCCTCTTCCTCTGGCGCAACCCCTGCAAGCACGCAGCATTCTGCTGCTCCATTGCAGACAATGGTATCCACACCCTCTTCAACAGATGAGACTGTCCACTTTGCGCAGAGATGAGATTCATCTACATCCCAGCTGAACTGGGTGTTCTCGACAGTGAGGTCAACGACCCCATCCTCGATATACGCGACTCCGTCGTCATCAGCATCCCATAATGTTCCATTGGCATAGTCAAGCACGGTAGTTATCTCAGCATCTGCAGGTATGGGTTCGCTGACAATTACAGGTTCTGTCTCAGGGACTTGATGATGATGAGTATGTGCTTGAG
>JBHPEY010000013.1:0-47122 GCA_042576705.1 Nanobdellota archaeon
GATGGAAGCCAATGAAGCCACTTCAGGTGTCTGGCAATTTGTTGTAGCCACTTACAACGGATCAGAAGCAAGGATATATCAGAACGGAACCCTGATTACCAGCGATACTGGTGTAGGGGGAGATCTTGTGTATTCAGGCACTGAGGCAATAGGGGTTGGTGCCAGGGTCAATTCAGGAATCGCCAATTATTTCCATGGGGATCTAGACGAGGTAGTGATATATAACAGGAGCCTGACAGCAGACCAGGTCGCATTGCTCTATCAGAACAGGACAGACAAGCTGCATTTCAATGAGACTTCTGTCGGTGATGTGTGGATGGCCTGTGTGGTGCCTAATGATGGTACTGAGGATGGGGTCGAGAACTGCAGCAATACGCTGGAGATCAGGAACACTGTTCCGCTGGTTTCTGATGTCGTGCTTAATTCCACTTATGATACCAATTATTCCAATGAGAACCTTACTGTGTATCATACATTGTCTGATGCGGATGGGCATAATGTGACTAATGTGACCAACTGGTATGTGGACGGGACCTCTATAACTGTGCTGAACATGCCGTTCGAGGCTACTGGTGGGAATGAGTCTTCTTGGGTGAAGGATTACTCGAATTTCAGTAATCACGCAACGATTGTCAGCAATGCTGTGTGGAACTCTTCAGCAGGTCATGATGGTTTTGGCGCTTATGAGTTTGATGGTGATGGATATATCAATATCTCTGATGATGCTTCTTTGGATTTTGATAATACTGATAGTTTTTCTATAAGTGTCCGAGTTAAATTGGCCAGTCCGGGCACTTATCGCTTCATATCGAAATTAGAGAATGGCGGGAATTATAGAGGATTTGAATTGTATGAATATCAAGGTAAATTCAGAGCATATTTCATCAATGATTATCTGGGGGATAATTATTTAGAAATTTTCTCAAATGGAAGTTCATATGATGATGGTCTATGGCATCATGTGGTCGTAACGTATGATGCAGGGACTGCAAATATATATGTGGATGGTATCAGTGATATTAATAGTAGTGCCACTCATGATACTTTATCATTGACCATTGTGAATTCTGTTGATTTATACTTCGGTGGAAGATTAGGCACCATCGATAGTTTTAATGGCACGATAGATGATGTGTATATCTTTAACAGATCATTGTCTCCTGAGCAGGTGCTTGCACTGTATAATAACAGGACAGATCTTATCGTCTCACAGGAGACAAATGTGGACGATGTGTGGCAGGCATGTGTCACGCCTAATGATGGGATTGAGGATGGGGTGGAGGGATGTAGTAATACATTGACTGTGGTGAAGACGCTGCCTGTTGTTTCGGATGTCGTGCTGAACTCTACTTATGGTACTAATTATACTAATGAGAACCTGACAGTGCATTACACAACCACTGATGCTGATGGGGATAGCGTCGTGAATGTGACCAATTGGTATGTGGACGGGACTTCTGTTATGGTGCTGAACATGCCGTTTGAGAAGATAAATAGTACTAGTTCGGACAATGCATGGGATTATTCCGGATCAGGCAATACTGGAACAGAGGAGGGAAGCATTGTCTGGAATCCTACAGGTGGGATGGGTGGTACAGGTGCTTATGACTTCGACGGGATCAATGACCATATCGACTTGGGCAATTCTTCCTCGCTCAAGCCTGCTTCAGAGCTGACAGTCGCTGCCTGGTTCAAGGTTGTCGGAGGCGCAGGGAACTACAGGATAATCATCCAGTCCGGCGAGACCTGGGATGACCAGAAGGGATACTTCTTGAGGATTGAGACTGATGGAAGGCTGTTCTCTTCAGTGGCGTATGATACCGGTAATGCAGCAGCGTGGGCCGGGACTTCCGGTGCGATTGACCTGGACAGGTGGTACTTCGCAGCGTTCACCTATGATTCATCCTACAGGCTTACCCTGTATGTCGATGGCCTGAGTATCAGCAATGCTACAGGTGGTTCAGCGCCGATGTATGATTCATTCAATGTCAGGATAGGAAAGCAGAGCGACGTGCCTGACCTTTATTTCTTCAATGGGACCATCGACGAGATCCGTGTCTATAATAGGTCACTTTCTGCAGAGCAGATATGGGTGCTGTATCAGAACAGGACTGATGTGATTGTCCGGCAGGAGACCCGAGCTGGCGAGCAGTGGATGGCCTGTGTCACTCCGAATGACGGGACAGAGGATGGTGTTGAGAACTGCAGCAATACCTTGGATGTCAGGGCCATCGGCGTGACTGATATCGAGCTGAACTCTACTTTTGGGACCAATTATACTACAGAGAACCTTACTGTGTATCATGATCTGACAAGCACTTATGATGGGGATGTCAGGAACATCACTAACTGGTATGTGAATGGAACATCGATTGCTGTGTTGAACATGCCGTTCGAGGCTGTTACCAGCCGCAATGAATCATCGTGGACAAAGGATTATTCCAACTCATCGCACCATGGTGTTGTCGTCAATGCTGTGTGGAACAGCACAGGAGGATACGACGGGCGTGGAGCTTACAGATTCAATGGGGTGAACACCAGAGTAATCTTGCCTAACTCTGTGATAATACCTGATGCAGACGCGAAATCGGTCTGCACGCGCTTCAAGATAAACAGCTATGTCGAGTGGGCCAGGATATTCATGTGGTATGACGGCACCAACAGCGTGGTACTTGCAACAGGGACGAGCGGCAGGACACTCGGCGGCACAATGAGCGACAATACAGACAACAATAACGAGACCGCGCAGATACTGACATCAGGTATCTGGTATCATACATGCTTTACGTTCGACGGAACGACGTCTATACTGTATGTGGACGGGTCAGCTGTCAGCAGGACGGCTGATGCCAGTACATGGGGAGTCGATGACCAGGGAGTGTACATAGGTGCGCGGGTCGGAAGTGTGTACTATTTCAACGGCATGATAGATGAAGTTCTTGTGTTCAACAGGTCATTGTCTGCAGAGCAGGTATCGTTGCTTTACCAGAACAGGACTGATGTGATCTCGTTCAATGAGACATCTGCGGGAGATGTGTGGATGGCTTGTGTTGTTCCTAATGATGGTGTTGAGGATGGGTTGGAGAACTGTAGCAATACGCTGGAGATAAGGAACACTGTTCCGTTGGCTTCTGATGTGGTGCTGAATTCTACTTATGATACTAATTATACTACCGAGAACCTTACTGTGTATTATACATTGTCTGATGCTGACGGGGACAGCGTGATGAATGTCACCAACTGGTATGTGGATGGCGAGTCCATCATGGTGCTGAACATGCCGTTCGAGGGTACTGGTGGGAATGAGTCGTCTTGGGTGAAGGATTATTCCAATACGTCCAATCATGGCGCAGTCACAGACGCTGTCTGGAATGCGACAGGAGGGTATGATGGTTCTGGGGCCTATGAGTTCAGCGATGATTACATCATGATATCAAACAGCGCCGACTTCAATGTCACCAGCTTCTCCATGTCTGCATGGGTCAGATGGGACGGCGGCGCACTGGGGGCTTCTTATGCGGTGCTCTCGAGCTATTCCGGCGTCGGCACAAATCAGCATTATGGCCTCAGGATGTCTCCTGCGGGTGCGGCACGGTTCTTCTATGATGATGGCACTGCCTGGGACAACATCGACAGCATCTCTGTCAATCTAAATGATTCAGCGTGGCATCTTATCGTCGGCACATTGGAGCCAGGGACTGCGGCAAGGATATATGTTGACGGTCAGTTTGAGAATACAGACACCTCGAGCGTCCCCACTGCGATGTCGCCCACTAGCGACCTGTATGTAGGAAGGGATGGAAGCGCTGAAAGCGCATCAAGATGGGTCGGCGCGATCGATGATGTGAGGGTGTGGAACAGGACATTGACTCCAGAACAGATTCTGCTGCTCTACCAGAACCGAACAGACATGATATCATTCAATGAGACATCTGTGGGTGATGTGTGGATGGCGTGTGTTGTTCCTAATGATGGCACTGAGGATGGGTTGGAGAACTGCAGCAATACATTCACTGTGCTTGAGGCGCCCCTGTCTATAACGCTTGACATCAATGACTCCACACCGTACAAGGACCATCCTGTCGAGTTGAGCGGGTTTGCCCAGTATGGCCGTACAGGACTCGCCAATACAGACATATACCTCGCAAGGAACGGGACGATGCTGGACATCATCGACGGCTGGAACATCGGGGCGTGCAGTGACTGGTGGAACTGCAGCTGGCAGTTCAGGACCGGAATCGCTGTCACAGAGAACTCTGGCAAGGACCTTTCAGACTTCCAGGTGAACTTCTCTATAGATACAGCGTCGCTGATCAGTCTTGGAAGGATGCAGGGTGACTGTGATGACATGAGGTTCGCCAACTCCACGGATGATGCGCTCAGTTTCTATATAGAGAAGGGATGCGGGACATCAGACACGCAGGTCTGGGTCAGGCTCAACCTCTCGGCGAGCTCTACCAGTACCATCTACATGTATTACGGGAACCCGCAGGTGGGTAGTGTCTCTGATCCTGATGCTGTCTTCATATTCTTCGATGATTTCGAGGATGCTGCGATCGACACAGGCAAGTGGAACCTTGGCGGCAGCGGGACCCGGACCATCGATTCAGGCAGGGCCAAGCTCGTGCCATCTACAGCAGCACCTGACACCAATGTGTGGATAAATACCACGTCGGAGGTCATATCAGAGAACACTACTGTACGCATGGGCATCCTGCACGAGGTCACTTCCCAGCAGTATGCAGGGTTCTCTAGGGATGCTACACCATGGACAGCAGCCAACTGGCAGATCTACTACAGCAATTACAACTATGATGGGATATACCACAGGAATGATGATTCAGTATATCCTGGAGATAGCCTGGGCACTCCAAGATGGTCATCCATGACAAACATCACGATAACCTACAAGACATCCACGATGGACTACTCAGACAGCGCAGGCAAGACAGACACCGGCAGGGCGCTCAAGTCAGGCATACCTGCATATCCGAACGTGTTCACGTTCTGGGCAAGGAGTGTCGCAGAAGTCGGAGCAGCATACATGAGCCATGTATTCATGACAAAGTGGGACGCTTCTGAGCCCACCTATGTCTCCGGGTCAGAGGAGGTTGTTACAAAGACCAATGCGTCAGGGTATTACAACTATACTTTCACATCTCCGGATGCTGCAGGCAAGTATAATGTCACTGTGAACATCAGCTACTCTGGCGCTGATGCAGACAACTGGACATGGATGAACATAACAAACTACCTGCCGATCGTCACTGATGTCGTGCTGAACTCCACTTATGATACCAATTATAGCAATGAGAACCTTACAGTGTATTATACATCGTCTGATGTTGACGGGGATGATGTTACCAATATCACCAACTGGTATGTGGATGGGATTTCGATCGCTGTGCTGCACCTGCCGTTCGAGGCGCATGATGTGAATGCCTCTGATGAGAACGTATGGACAAAGGATTATACGAACTTCTCTAATAATGGTACGGTGAATGGGGCTGTGTGGAACGCTACAGGGGACCGCAATGGGTTCGGCGCCTATAAGTTCGAGGGGGATGATAACATTACCATAAGCAATCACGCAAGCCTGTCTGTCGAGCCTGAGTTCGCATTCTCTGTATGGTTCTACCCGACAGACACTTCTGGAGACAACATCATCCTGGAGAAGGGCTTCGGTGCCAGCGCAACCCAGTTCGGCCTCAGGATAGATGACGGGACCTTTGATGGCGGGATCCGTGACGATGACTATAGCGTTTGGTTCACTGATGTGGGTAGTGTCTCAGCAGGAGCATGGTATCATGCTATCCTGATATACAGCGAGAGCAGGAACAACTTCACGTTCTACCTTGATGGTCAGATTGTCTTGACAGAGGAGCTGAACGCTGTATCTTACGGAGAGAACACGAATGACCTGTGTATCGGAGAGGACTGCAGGGGAGGCAGCAATTTCGACGGGTATATCGATGATGTAATGATTTTCAACCGCTCACTCAGCGAGGAGCAGGTGCAATTGCTTTTCCAGAACAGGACAGACATGATTGTCTCGCAGGAGACATCTGCTGGAGATGTTTGGATGGCCTGTGTTGTTCCTAATGATGGTGATCAGGATGGTCTGGAGAACTGTTCCAATACGCTTGAGATTGTGAACACTGTTCCGCTGGTTTCTGATGTTGTGCTGAATTCGACTTATGATACTAATTATACTAATGAGAATCTTACTGTGCATTATACATTGTCTGATGTTGATGGGGGTAGTGTGGTTAATGTGACTAATTGGTATGTGGATGGCGAGTCTGTCACGCTGCTGAACATGCCGTTTGAAGGTACTGGTGGGAATGAGTCGTCGTGGGTCAAGGATTATAGTAATCTAAGCTATCATGGAATCCCTGTTGATACTAACTTGTCTAATGCTGATAGCAACACGCCGCCTGAATGGCTCTCATCAGGAGGCTATAACGGATTCGGGGCTTATGATTTCGACGGGATTGATGACTGCATAAACATTACAGACTTTGTCTCGCATAACTTCTCTGAGTTGACCCTTGCTGTTTGGGCCAAGTTCGACTCTGCTCCTGCACTCACCACTTATGACATGATTATCTATAAGGACACTTATCCTTACGGTGATTCAGAACCGACTTCCAGAGGTTTCGGTCTTGGCAGGGCCGGCAATACAGGGCATCTAGGCCAGCCTTACTTCCTGTTCTCGAATGAGGGATCAAGCACCACAATGCTCTACGCTCCGAACAGCATATCCGACAATGACTGGCACTTCTTGGTTGTGACTTATGATAGCTCTACTGTAGGGATATATGTAGACGGCAGCCTGGAGAACAGCACTTCTGCATCAGGTGATGTGTTCAACAGCGCAGCCAACCTGTTCATCGGATGCGGAAGGAACGGCAAGCCCCAGGGAACGACCCGGATAAGATTCAATGGAACAATAGATTCACCCCAGATATACAACAGGAGCCTGAGTGCAGCGCAGGTGCTTGCGTTGTATGAGAACAGGACAGACCTGATCGTTCGCCAGGAGACACAGGCTGGTGAGCAGTGGCGGGCATGCGTCACGCCTAATGACGGGACACAGGATGGGACTGAGAACTGCAGTAATACACTGGATGTGCGGGCGATAAGCGCTGTTGATATTGAGCTGAATTCCACTTATGTGACTAATTATAGTAATGAGAGCCTGACTCTCTACTATGAGCTGCCAAGTGACCTGCAGGGTAGCTTTACCAACATCACCAACTGGTATGTTGATGGGACATCTATCATGCTGTTGAACATGCCATTCGAGGGTACTGGTGGGAATGAGTCGTCGTGGGTCAAGGATTATTCGAACAATTCTTATCATGGCAGCATGACAGGAACCAGCAATGCGACGTGGAACAGTACAGGAGGGTATGATGGATTTGGTGCGTTCGAGTTCAGCGAGGCATACAAGAACATCCATCTCGGGGATGTCCTGGACATGGAGCAGAATGACTTCAGCATCAGCATGTGGTTCAAGACAGCTAGCAATGAGATAGTCAGCCACCAGTATCTCATCGAGAAGAGGTCAGGGACAGACAGGTACACGGTATACTTCGACAGTACAAATGATCAGCTGCGGTTCATATTCGGTGATGGGTCAAATGTGGTCAGCTCAACATCATCTGCTGATGCGTTCGATGACATGGAATGGCATCATGTCGTTGCTGTCGTGGAATATGGTGCGATGCAGTACCTGTATGTCGATAACCAGCGGGTGGATAGTGACAGCATCGCTACAGTCACAGGGGCGCAGTCCAACAGCAATTCTCTGTACATCGGTGGGGACAGTGACAATAAAGGCCTGGAGTTCTTCAATGGGAGCATTGATGAGGTCAGGATATACAACAGGTCGCTGACTCAAGAGCAGGTGCAGCTGCTTTATGAGAACAGGACAGGCATGATATCATTCAATGAGACGACTGCGGGTGATGTGTGGATGGCATGTGTCACGCCTAATGATGGTGTCGAGGATGGAGTCGAGAACTGCAGCAATACATTGACAGTGATTGCAGTGCCTGATACTGTCGCGCCGGGGATAGAATTTGTGTCGCCTACACCTGCCAATAACACCAACACGACTAACACAAGCGTGGACATAAACGTGTCTGTCACTGAAGCATCTGACTTTGATGAGTTTGTGTGGAACTGGAACGGCACTAACTACAGCATGTATGATGACAGCCTTGTGCTGCATCTTTCCCTTGATGCTGTGGGTGAGGAGCTTACTACAACTGAGAGCCTTGGAAGCGACCTGATAGGACTGTGGCGCCTGAATGAGAGTGCAGGCGATGCGCAGGATGAGACTGCCTATAACAATGACGGCACGATAACCGGGACAATAAGCAGAGGAGAGAGAGGAAAGTTCAATGATGGCTATGAATTTGATGGTGTAGGTGTTGACTATGTGAATATAGACTCTGCGCTGGATGACATGGATGCGTCAAAAGGAACAGTTTCTGCGTGGGCTTATCCTATTTCTAGTGGTGACAATAGCTATGTGGTGTCTGGATACGGCGGTGTCGGCAACAACAGGTTCTACCTGCAGTTGGACGAGGGTTGGTTTAGGATATGGAGAGGCGACCCTGGAAAGTCAATCGTTCTGACGACTGATGCGTCATTAAATAGATGGCATCATATTGTCATGACCTGGGAGGGTGGCGATACCATGCATGGATACCTTGACGGCGTCTATATAGACAATAATACTTACAGTCCAACAGACCAGAACCCTGGCTATCTGTGGATAGGGAGTGCGGGAACAAATCAGACGCTGAACGGCACCATCGATGAGGTCGCGATGTGGAACAGGACATTGAATGCTTCAGAGGTCCTTGCGCTCTATGAGAAGGGGCGGGCAGAGGATGACAGCGGGTATGATAATGATGGTTCTACATTCAGCGCAGTGCAGGCTGTAGGAGTGTATGAGTCTGGGCTTGAGTTTGATGGGACAGATGATTATATGCTTGTAGAGGATTCTGACAGCCTTGACCTCACTACAAACGGGACATGGTCTGCATGGGTGTGGAGAGATGGCAACCAGACAAACCTCAGGTTCTTCACAAAGGGTGACTTCAGCAGTGACAGGTCATTTGGATTCCTCACTCAGTCTACCGGACGTCTGGGATCATACATAAGCACGAATGGAACCGGCAGCGTAACTGCCTACCCACCTACAGCGTACGGGACAATATTCGATGAGTGGTTCCATGTGATAGGCACATGGGATGGGGATACCGCCAGGACATACATAGATGGAGTGCACAGGGGCACGAACACTGCGGAAAGCGGCTCGCTCTATGATGCAGGCAACCTCACGATCGGCTATCCTCACTCAGGCAGGGATTTCGACGGGAAGATGGATGAGATCCGGATATACAACAGGACTTTCAGCGGTGATGATGCCTGGCAGCTGTACCTCAGCAACCTGAAGAAGTATGATACAGACAAGTGGTATTTCATATCCAACCAGACAGGACTTGAGCCGGGCAATTATACCTATTATGCTGCAGTGGCAGATGATTCTTCCAACTGGAACTCTACAGAGACAAGGTTGCTGAGGATATATGAGAACAGCCTGCCGCTTGCATCTGATATTGTGCTGAATTCCACGTACGGCACTAATTATACTACTGAGAATCTCACAGTGCACTTCAATATCACTGATGTTGATCTGGGGGACAGTCTCACCAATATCACGAACTGGTATGTCGATGGGATATCTTTTGCTGTGCTCAATGTGCCGTTCGAGGGCGGGAGCACGAGCACTTATACGAAGGAGTACAGCAATGCGTCATATACTGTTGTCGTCGATGACTATGAGCACGGGAACGACGACGGTGACACGCCACCGACATGGCTGCCGACCGGCGGGCCTGATGGAAGCGGTGCGTATGACTTCGATGGCGTGGATGACCAATTAACTGTGTCTAACTCTGGTGTCTATGAAGGGACCCAGATGGTCTGGGTCAAGCTCAAATCAGCTCCTACAGACGGGATCAAGGCATTCATGCAGACCTGGACAACAGGAACCAATACAAGGTTCTATCTCAGGGTAGGCAACGACAGAGAGATAGACACTGCAAATGACGACACATTCAATGCGACTGGATATTACCTGCCGCTTGACACCTGGGTGCATGTCGCGCAGACCAAGCAGGACGGGATAGGAAGGCTATACATCAATGGTGTCTCGCAGTTCAATACAACATATACCCTAGAAGGTCCGCCTACCGGCCCGTCAGTCAGCTCACTAGCAGGAGATTCCACCAACGGCGTGCTGAATGCCACGTTCGACAGCTGGATGGTGTTCAACAGGACATTGTCAGCAGAGCAGATACTTGCGCTGTCCCAGAACAGGACAGACTTGATTGTCAGTCAGGAGACTTCTCCGGAAGATGTCTGGCAGGCTTGTGTCACGCCTAATGATGGCACTGAGGATGGAGATGAGAACTGCAGCAATACACTTACAGTCTTAGATATACCAAACACCAAACCAATAGTTAGTGACGTGGTGCTTAACAGCACCTACGTTACTAATTATACTACTGAGAATCTCACGGTGTATTATACCTCGTCGGATGTTGACGGGGATAATGTGACCAATATCACTAACTGGTATGTGAATGGGACTTCAATCATGGTGTTGAACATGCCGTTTGAAGCTACCGGTGGGAATGAGTCGTCGTGGGTGAAGGATTACTCGAATAATTCCAATCATGGTACTGTCGACTCTCCTAACTGGAACAGTGCAGGAGGATATGATGGCTTTGGAGCTTACGAATTTGATGGGTATGATGATTATATCTCTCTTACACAGGCACTTGCAGATGTGATGGAGGATAAGGACAGTGGTTGGACCTGGGAAGGATGGCTAAATCAAGATAGTGGAGAGCAGGATCACTTCTTTAACAGCAGGAGTACCAGCGACCAGGATGAGATAAGATTCTCTATCAGTACTGCAAAAATATGGTTTACATATGACGACGATTCTTCTGGCGAGGCCAGCACGTGCAGTATTACGGGCGACTATACTGGAAGCTGGCATCATGTTGCAGCAACAATCGATGCAAATAATCTGGCCTGCTATGTTGACGGGATACTCATGAACACTACAGATGTCTCATCAAAGGGGAATCTTGAAAGCCTCAATCCTCCATCCTTAGGTGAAAGACAGATCAGTGGAGGGCATTATAGTGCAGGCGATAGCAAGTATTTCAACGGGACAATCGATTCTGTCAGGGTGTACAACAGGACACTGACACCAGAGCAGGTGCTGCTGCTGTACCAGAACAGGACAGACATGATATCGTTCAATGAGACATCAGTCGGGGATGTGTGGATGGCTTGTGTGACGCCTAATGATGGTGTCGAGGATGGGTTGGAGAACTGCAGCAATACATTGGAGATCAGGTCTAATACCCTTCCAAATGTGACATCCATTGAACTGAATTCGACATTTGACACTAATTATACTACTGAGAACCTTACAGTGTACTTGACTGTGTCTGATGGTGATGGGGATGATGTCACCAATGTGACCAACTGGTATGTTGATGGCGAGTCTATCATGGTGCTGAACATGCCGTTCGAGGGTACTGGCGGGAATGAATCTTCTTGGACTAAGGATTATTCAAACAACTCTAATCATGGAAGCATGACCGGGAGCAACAATGCGACATGGGACAGCACTGGCGGACATGGTGTAGGGGGAGCTTATACGTTCGACGGCATAGATGATTTTATGACAGTTCCAGATGATGACAGTCTGGACTTTGTTGATAACTTCACTATTTCCGCATGGATATATCCTTTGTCAGTCACCAATCATTTCGATATCTTGACAAAAACAAGAGGCACAACTTATAGCGATTCAGGATACGCTTCTTATTTCGTAATATGGGACAAGAACCAGCCAAAATTGAGATTCAGCATCCGCAGTGGAACTGACCAGAACTGGTGCTTATCCACAGACTACATAACCTTGGCCACTAACACTTGGTCGCATATCGCGGTCACATTGGAAGATCATCAGCCAAAGATCTACATGAACGGGACATTGGTCAGTTCATGCAGCAATTTTGTACCTCTTACAGCAACAGATGGTCAATTGCTGATAGGGGCAGGCACATGGAATGATGCTATTTATCCTCGTACAAACGGTTCCATCGACGAGTTGAGGATATACAACCGGTCCTTGTCAGCAGAGCAGATACTCGCGCTGTATGAGAACAGGACAGACAGGATTGTCGGGAAGGAGACCAGGGTCGGGGAGCAGTGGATGGCATGCGTCACACCTAATGACGGTACTGAGGATGGTGTGACAAACTGCAGCAATACATTGGATATCAGGGCGATAAGCACTACAAATATTGTCCTCAATTCCACTTATGGCACTAATTATACCCATGAGAACCTGACAGTTTATTATGACCTGTCCACACAGGTGACTGAAGGTATCAAGAACATCACCAACTGGTATGTTGATGGTGAGTCGATTGCCATACTGAACATGCCGTTCGAGGCAACCGGCGGGAATGAGTCGTCCTGGGTGAAGGATTATTCTAATAATTCTTATCATGGCAATGTGACTTCAGCGACATGGAACAGCACGGGTGGTTACGATGGGTTTGGGGCTTATGAGTTCGACGGGAATGATCATATAGACCTTGGCGACCGCAACGATCTTGAAATCAGCAGCCGATTCACTGCAATCGCCAGGTTTAAAGCAGATCCGAGCGTATGCAGCGATACTAAAACGATATTGGGAAAGAGGGAAGGCAGCGGATCATACGACGGTTGGGAGATGAGGGTCTATAACTCCACACACCTCGTGGGCTTTGCAACGGGAGGCGTCTGGGCATTGTACCCTGCATACCCTGCAGGCAGTGCAAACCTTTGTGACGGCAATTGGCATCATATTGCATTTGTCGTCAACTCAACACATGGCACAATATACCATAATGGGTTGTACAGGGGAGCAGATTCATATTCCGGAAGCTTAGTCACAACAGACGCTCCATTTGCTATAGGAAGCAATGCAGGAACAAGGCTCTACTGGAACGGTACAATAGATGATGTTGCCGTATTCAACAGGTCCTTGTCTGTTGAACAGGTGCTGATGCTCTACCAGAACAGGACTGATGTGATACACTCCACTGAGACATCTTTCGGGGATCAGTGGTCTGCATGTGTCACTCCTAATGATGGGTATGAGGATGGGATTGAGAATTGCAGCAATACACTGGAGATCGTGAATGCTGTGCCTGTTGTAACGGATGTTGTGCTGAACAGCACTTATGGCACTAATTATACTACTGAAAACCTTACTGTGTATTATACATTGTCTGATGCAAGTGGCGATGATGTCTATAACATAACCAACTGGTATGTGAACGGTACTTCGATCACCCTGTTGAATCTGCCGTTCGAGGCTACTGGCGGGAATGAGTCGTCCTGGGCAAAGGATTATTCCAATAACTCCAACCATGCTGTTGTCAATGGGGCTACATGGCTCAGCTCCGGCGGCCATGACGGGAAGGGAGCATATAATTTCACAATATCTGCTTCAACCTATATGAATCTCTCATCACCTGACAGTCTCTCTCTATCCGGAGACTTCAGCATCTCTGTCTGGGTGAAAGGGATAGGCAATGAGAATAATGCTTACATCTATAACAAGCGGGACAGTGGCGAAGCAGGTGTCTCATTGTTCGCGGGCGGAGGATCCAGTCCACGCTTCATCATAAGCGATGGTACTGATACCATCGATGCAATGGGCACCTCTAACATCTCGGATGATGAGTGGCATTTCATGGTCGCGACCTATGATAATGACACCAAGATAGGCATAATCTACTTGGATGGGGCATTTGAGGTCTCAGATACCGATGTTGATCTTGATTCCTTTGCAGAGAGCCATGATGCACTCATCGGAAGGTGGACCAGTACTGCTACAACCCTCACCTGGCAGGGTGTCATAGATGATCTGATTATCTGGAACAGGACGCTGTCAGAGGAACAGGCTGCTGTATTGTACCAGAACAGGTCTGACCTGATAGTATCCAATGAGACTGAGGTAGGGGATGTCTGGATGGCGTGCATCACGCCTAATGACGGTATCGAGGACGGTGAGGAGAACTGCAGCAATGCATTGACAGTGCGTGCGCTGCCTAACTACAATGTGACTGAGTGCCTGAATATAACTTCATCAGGCCGATATAATGTCACCCAGGACCTCACAGCTCCAAGGACATGCGTCGAGGTGCATGTATCTGACGTGATCCTTGACTGCAAGGGCCATACCATCAACTATTCCACTGCAGGTGTGCAGGGTGAGTTCGAGGAAGGATACGGCGTGTACAAGAAGAACGGTTATAATAATTTCACTCTCCAGAACTGCAACATCGTCGAGGGCAATACCAGCGGGACATACAAGTACCCGCTGCGCATATGGGGCGGGACTGGCATCAGGATACTGAACAATAACATGACTGCGTATGGCACTGATTCCACCGGGCTAAAGCTTGCAGTCTCGGATGCTGTGGTGGACGGCAATATCATCAATACATCCGGAGTCGATGCTTTCGGCATCATCATGGGGGCAGACCAGAGGAACAACATAACCAACAACATAATCTACACATCAGGGTATGAGGCCCATGCGATTGAGATGCATACTGTATACTACAACAGGATAATCAACAACACCATAATTACAACCGGCGGCGCTGCAGGTATCCGACTTGAGATATCTGACAGCAACCTCATCGAGAACAACACGATACTCGCTAGGTCTTCAGGCACCTGTATAGATCTTGATGACAGCACATTCTTCGATCCCAACCAGCACAACATAATAAGGAACAACAACCTCACAGCAGAGACTGGATATGCACTGGCGTTATACAGGTCATTCAACACGCTGGTCGAGAACAACAACATCTCTGGAATAAGTGTGGGAGGAGTCTATACGAACAATGTACTACTCGCCTTCTCCAACCTGACAACCCTTGTCAACAACCGATTCGTAGGGAACGCCACCTATACTGTCTGGGACATGACAGGCGATGCATATACCAACTATCTTGCCTACAACAACTCGTATGGACAGATAAGATGGTCCAATGACAGCGACGGAGGATTCCTCAAGAACCTGACGTTCAACGGCAGCCTCGGTCTGGGAGATAACCTGTACATAGGAGATAATGTTCTGGCGGTGGATACTGCTGCCATCGAGCAGTCGCTGATCAACTCCAGCTCCAATATCACGCTGCGCGGACTGACAGACGGGATCGTCAACAATGTGTACAGGCTGGCCGAATACAGCACAAGCAGCGCATACATACGCTCGAACGGCATCCTTTGCACAGGGTTATCCTGCTCTATAGTCAGCTATAGCTTCAACACCGGAGCCTTGCTATTCACTGCCAATTCGCTCAGCGGCTATGCAGCCGAGGGGGAGAATGCCCCGCCGAACGTGACTTTCATCGAGCTGAACTCGACTTATGATACTAATTATACCTCAGAGAACCTCACTGTGTACTTCAATGTGACTGATATCGAGGGGGACAATGTCACTAACATCACCAACTGGTATGTGAACGGGACATCACTCATGCTGCTCAACGCTCAGTTCGAGAAGGATGGGGCGGACAATGCCACTGATTACTCTGGATGGGGAAGGAACGGCAGTGCCGAAGGTGGTGTGCCTTATTCAGAAAGTGGAGGGTTTGATGGAAGCGGCGCGTTTGATATCCAGGGCGCTGGAAGCGGTGATGGGATCAACTTCGGAGACTGGAACATCAGTTCAGAGAGGTTCAGCGTCGAGGCATGGTATAATGCAGACTCTTACCAGAGCACTTACAACAGCATCCTGACTAAATGGGATAATCTCAACAACAAGAGAAGCTGGGGACTCTATGCATACGGCAGCTCAGGATATCCGCTGTTTGTTTTCTCTTCTACAGGCACAAATTATGTGCTCCTCAGGTCAGAGAGTGGAACATCGACCGGTCAATGGTATCATGTCATAGTTACCTATGATGGCAGGGGAAGGGACGGAATAAAGATATATGTGGATGGTACTGAACAGGACATCACTTCAATAGGTTCTTCAGGAACGCCTTCAGGAGCACCATACCAGACAGACACGACAGTCTATGTGGGCAGGTCAGTGGCGATAGGCGATGCAGCATATTATTTCAACGGGCACATCGACAGTACCCGGGTGTGGAACAGGACATTGACAGCAGAGCAGGTAGTGCAGCTATATGAGAACCGGTCTGATGTGTTTGTGAATAGGGAGACGATAAAGGGAGATGTGTGGAAGGCATGCATAACACCTAATGATGGGACAGAGAACGGTGTAGAAGCATGCAGCAATACACTCGATGTGCAGAGCAGCAATCCTGTTGCAGAGAATGTCACGCTCAACAGTACATACGGTACGAACTATACCTCTGAGAACCTGACTGTCTATTATGATATGGCAGATGATGCAGGGCTTGCTGTCGTCAATATCACCAACTGGTATGTGAACGGCATCTCTGCCCTTGTACTGAACCTGCCGTTCGAGGCATCCGGAAGCAACAACGAGAGCATGTGGACAAAGGACTATTCCAATCTTGCATATCATGGCTATGTGAACGGGTCTACGTGGGAGAGGACAGGAGGGCCGGACGGGTCTGGCAGCTATCACTTCAATAGGACAGAGAGCGACAACATCCTTATCGAGAATTTCGACACAGGGGATCTTGGTATGCGTGAGTATTTCAGCGTCGAGATGTGGGTCAAGAAGCTGCAGAGCAGTTCAAGTTGGTCAAATTCATACGGAATCTCTATGTGGAATGTAGGATCATCAGGCGGCACCAACCAATGGTATCTCGGGCTTACTGATGGAGGAGATAATGACGAGCCCAGGTTCGCTGTTGAGATAGGAAGCACGACATATGGTGCAGCAGCAAACTTTGACATGAATCTTGATGAATGGTATCACCTTATCGGTACATATGATAACCAGACAGTCCGGCTGTATGTGAATGGTACACTTGCCAAGAACACAACAGCAGGCGGAGCAGTCAATGATGTAAACAGGTACCTGTACATAGGCAGGAATAGTCCGGAACAGCAGATACATACCTTCATGGACGTTGGTGTTGTCAGGATATGGAACAGGACATTGACTCCAGAGCAGGTTACGCTGCTTTGGCAGAACAGGACAGACATGATATCGTTCAATGAGACATCGGTCGGTGATGTATGGCAGGCCTGTGTCACACCTAATGATGGTTATGAGGATGGGCTGGAGAATTGTTCTAATACACTTACGGTCTTAGATATACCAAACACCAAACCAATAGTTAGTGACGTGGTGCTTAACAGCACCTACGCCACTAATTATACTACTGAGAATCTTACAGTTTACTGGAATGTGTCGGATGTTGATGGGGATAATGTGACGAATATCACCAATTGGTATGTGAACGGGACATCTGTCACTGTGTTGTACATGCCGTTCGAGGGCACTGGTGGGAATGAGTCGTCGTGGACAAAGGATTACACGAATAATTCCCATCATGCAGCAGTCACCAGCGCCACGTGGAACAGCACAGGCGGGCGTGATGGTTGGGGAGTTTATGAGTTCGACGGTGTAGATGATGAGATTGACTTCGGCAATCTGGAAGAGATCAGCTCAACAGACGCTTTTGCTGTATCTGTCTGGTTCAAGACCACACAGACATCAAATGAGAATGACATGCTCGTTACAGATATGGAGCTTAATCCAAGCGACCCCAACATGGATGAAGGATTCCAGCTGTTCTTCAGAAGGTCTGGTATGAGCGATCCGCACAAGGTACAGTTCACCATCGGAAACGGGACTGACAAGAGGAGTGTCATGAGCGCTTCTGCATTGAATGACGGCCAATGGCATCATGTGGTTGTAGTCAGGGAAAGCGCTTCTGGTACAGATTCTATGAAGATCTATGTTGACGGAGAATTGAACGACACCCAGAATGCTGATAATGTCGATATCACGACCCCTGCGGATTTCAAGATAGGCAATAACCCTGGCCTGACACCTGATTACTATAATGGCACGATAGATGATGTTATGATATTCAACAGAAGCCTGACACCAGAGCAGGTACAGTTGCTCTACCAGAACAAGACAGACATGATATCATTCAATGAGACATCTGTCGGTGATGTATGGCAGGCCTGTGTGACGCCTAATGATGGTGTTGAGGATGGGGTTGAGAACTGCAGCAATACAATTACGGTCTTAGATATACCAAACACCAAACCAATAGTTAGTGACGTGGTGCTTAACAGCACCCACGCCACTAATTATACTAACGAGAATCTTACGGTCTACTGGAATGTGTCTGATATCGACGCGGATAATGTGACCAATATCACCAACTGGTATGTTGATGGCGAGTCCATCACTGTGCTGAATATGCCCTTCGAGGCAACCGGCGGGAATGAGTCGAGCTGGGTCAAGGATTACAGCAACTTGTCTAATCATGGAAGCATGACAGGCACTGAAAATGCTACATGGAACTCTACAGGAGGTTATGATGGTTTGGGAGCGTATGATTTCGACGGGACTGATGATTTCATCGACTGTGGAACAGACAGCAGCCTCAATATCACAGAAGCGATCACAATCATGGCATGGATCAAGTCGGATGAGTCAGGTGTTGTGAACAATCTTGATATCGTCAACAGGGATGATTCCGGCAGCAAGAGACAGTATAATATCCATCTGAGCTCTGGGTATTTCAAGGTATATCTTGCTGGCACGACAGTCACAGGGACGACAGACCTCAATAGCGGTGGAGCGACCTGGTATCATGTCGCAGCCACCTGGGACAAGGATCTAGGAGGAAATAACATCCGGGTCTATGTAGATGGTGTAGAGGAGAATTCCGGCCAGAGGACCACAGCTCTTACAGACTATGACCAGCCGTGCTACATCGGAAGAAGAGGGATATCCCGCTTTGACGGGATGATCGATGATGTCAGGATATACAACAGAAGCCTGTCTGCAGAGCAGGTCCTTGCACTGTATGAGAACAGGTCGGATGTGATTGTGCGCCAGGAGACGCGGGCCGGCGAGCAGTGGATGGCATGCATCACTCCGAATGATGGTACTGAGGATGGGAATGAGAGCTGCAGCAATACTTTGGATGTGAGGGCGATCAGCGCTACTGATGTTGTACTGAATTCCACATCCGGCACCAATTATACCACTGAGAACCTTACAGTGTATCATGCTCTTGGAGATGCTTCTGCTGAGGGTGTCAAGAACATCACCAACTGGTATGTGAATGGCAGTTCTGTCATGGTGCTGAACATGCCATTCGAGGCAACAGGCGGGAATGAGTCGTCGTGGGCGAGGGATTACAGCAATCTGTCTAATCATGGAAGCATGACCGGCAGTGCTAATGCGACGTGGAACTCTACAGGAGGGTATGACGGCTTCGGAGCGTATGAGTTCGATGGTACTGACGATCAGATCACTACAAGCACAGTCGACTTGATGGATGGCGAGGCTGAGGTCTCTATAGCCATGTGGGTATATTTCGATTCCCTGTCTGATTACGACGGCATAGTGTACAGTCACGGCTCATCCAACCATTACATAGGGATTGCTATTGACACTGCAGCAAACCAGAGGCTCAGGATGGACCTCGGAAACAGTTCCGCTTACAAGACTGCCTATACTGCAGTCGGGTCCATACAGACAGGGCAGTGGTATCATGTGGTGGGCACGTGGAGGAGCGGTGAAGCACCGATTCTTTATCTCAACGGGACTGCCAGCGCCGGTGCTTCTGTATTGGAAGGGACTCTTGCACAGGATGACTACTTCAAGCTCGGCAATGATGACGGCGCTGCCGACAGGGTCCTGAATGGTACGCTGGATGAGGTGAGGATATACAATAGGTCATTGTCTGCTGAGCAGATACAGCTGCTCTACCAAAACAGGACAGACATGATATCGTTCAATGAGACTTCAGTCGGTGACGTGTGGATGGCATGCGTGACGCCTAATGATGGGGTCGAGGATGGGGTCGAGAACTGCAGCAATAGCCTTACAGTACTTTATGAGAATCAGGTACCTGTTGCTTTCGATGTATCTCTGAACAGCACGACAGTCGCTAATTATTCTAAGGAAGACCTTACAGTATACTGGAATGTATCTGATACAGAGAATGATGACGTGTATAATGTGACGACCTGGTATGTGAATGACAGCAGGATACAGATCTGGAACTATCCGTTCGAGGCATGGGCAGGCAATGCGACGCACAATGAGACCAATATAACAATGGAATATGCCGGATGGTACTATAATCTCACTGCTTACAGCGCTCCGACATTCCTCCCAGAAGGAGGACCGAACGGGACGGGCGCGTATAATGTCACGGGATCCTACTTCAAGCATGCCGACTACGCAATCAACTACTTCAAAGAGAACACCACCCTGTCTATCTGGTTCAAGAGGAACCCTGGAGAGGTAGATGGAAGCATCATATCCGGAGCCTGGAACAATAACTACAACTGGAACCTCGGATTCACGCTCAGCACAAACAACCTGAGGTTCAGGTACTACCATATCGGCGACTATGACATAGTAGGTCCTGCTGTAGCTGAAGATACCTGGACACATGTGGCTGTCGTGCAGAATGACACCCACTTCCTGATGTATGTGAATGGTGATTACGAAGGAAGCGTTGTACGAGGAACACTGTATTCAATGGCCATACTCTACGTGGGCGTATCAGCAGGAGCAGGAACCAACAACTGGGGCGGATTCGACGGTGTCGTCGATGACTTCATCTACTACAACAGGTCACTGTCTGAAGAGCAGATAGGATATCTTGCAGAAGGAAGATATGACATCATAGCAGATGACGAGACTGTCGCTGGTGATGTGTGGAAGGCATGCATCACTCCTAATGACGGCACTGAGGATGGGGCACAGAACTGCAGCAACAACCTGACTGTGGTCAACTCACCGCCGGATACTTTGGATGTCGTGCTGAACAGCAGTGAAGGGACGAACTACTCTGATGAGAACTTGACAGTGTACTGGAGCTCCACAGACGCGGATGATGATGAGATAAAGGATATCGTGAACTGGTATGTGAACGGTACTTCTATCATGGTGCTTAATATGCCGTTCGAGGTGACTGGCGGCGATAATGAGAGCAGCTGGACACAGGACTTCAGCAACAGCAGCCGGCATGGGATTGTCAGCTCGGCAACCTGGAACGCAACTGGAGGCTATGATGGTTTCGGGGCTTATGAGTTCGATGGGAGCTCTTCAGGGATCAATATCTCTAATCCCCCTATAAGCTATGCAGATAAGATAACCCTGAGCGCATGGGTGAATGCTGATGAGCTTGAGACAGGAGGGTTCTCGGAGACTAATCCACATAATATCATAAATGCAGATTACACTGGCGGTCTTATCAATATATACCTCAGAGTGGTGGATGCTCAACCGCAGTTCGGTTTCTATAACGGGACAGGTTACGATCAGGTACGCGGACCTCAGATCAGCACTGGAACGTACTATCATCTTGTAGGTGTATATGACGGTACAAACATATCCTTGTATGTCAACGGAACCCTTGTGAACACATCAAACAATCCTGGAAGGACATTCACTGATACCACCGACCTGTATATCGGCGCGTCTACCGGCGGTTCACCATATAGGCGGATCTGGAACGGGACGATTGATGATGTGGCAATCTACAACAAGAGCCTGTCTGCAGAACAGGTTCTTGCACTGTATAATAACAGGACAGATCTCATCGTATCTGATGAGACGAATGTTGATGATGTGTGGCAGGCATGCGTGACACCTACTGACGGCAACTATGTCGGAGCAGAGAACTGCAGCAATACCATCACACTATTGCAGAGGGCCCGGGCGCCGGTCGCGACTGATGTCGTGCTGAACAGCACCTACGCCACTAATTATACCACTGAGAATCTTACTGTGTACTGGAATGTTTCTGATGGTGATAATGATAATGTGACAAATATCACCAACTGGTATGTGGATGGGACGTCGATTGCTGTGCTGCACCTGCCGTTCGAGGCTACTGGCGGGAATGAGAGCAGCTGGTCAAGGGATTATAGCAACTTCTCCAACCATATGACTACAATAAGCGGAGCGACATGGAACAGCAGCGGAGGATACGACGGTTGGGGTGCTTATGAGCTCGACGGCTCCACAGATTATGCTGAAGTCGCCTATTCAGACTCGCTCGACTTCCGCTCAGCAGCAGGTGCTTATACATTGAGCCTGTGGGGTAGGTTCCCTGACCATGACTATACAGCAGATTCCTGGATATTCGCACAGAAGTACACCGGCTCTGATGGAGTCGCTGCGAGACTTGCATTCAGTAGCGCTGAGAAGATATATGTTTCTCACTGGGATGGTACAGACGCTGCAGCGTTCTATACTGATGCAACCATGGATGATGATAAATGGCATCACTTTGTCATGGTCTATGACAACAGGAATGTAGAGCTGTATATCGACGGGGTATTGAACGGCACTGACTATAATGACGCGATCGGTGACCTGACCAGCACCAATGATTACATAATAGGCAGGAAGTATATCTCTGGATACTCGAATGCTGTCGAGGGGACAGTCGATGATATCAGGATATATAACAGGTCATTGTCAGCAGAGCAGGCGCTTGCGTTGTATCAGAACAGGACAGATAGGATAGTCAGGCAGGAGACACGGGTTGGCGAGCAGTGGATGGCTTGTGTCGTGCCTAATGACGGCACTGAGGATGGAACCGAGAACTGCAGCAATACACTGGATGTGCTGGCGATAAGCGCCACTGATGTTGTCCTGAATTCCACTTATGGCACTAATTATACCAATGAGAACCTGACTGTGTACAATAGCCTGACCGGTCCGGTGACAGAGGGTGTCAAGAACATCACTAACTGGTATGTGAATGGGACGTCTATCATGGTCCTGAACATGCCGTTCGAGGGCACTGGTGGAAATGAGTCGTCGTGGGTCAAGGATTATACAAACTTCTCGAACCATGGAAGCATGACTGGAAGCAACAATGCGACATGGAATGCCAGTGCTGGTTTTGATGGTTCTGGAGCATATGATTTTGATGGGGTTGCAGATTACATCGAGATTCCTGATAGTGATTCATTCACATTAAAAGATTTCAGCATCGCTGTATGGTTCAGATCAACCTCTGCAACAGGCGATTATCAGACAATCCTGGGCAACTATGATGCAGATGGTGACTGGATAACTCTCTCAGTTCTTGCTGATGGGAATATATCTTTCACTATCGATGATGGTTTAGATCCGTTGGGTGCAGTAGATAGTTCGGGAGTGAATTATGCAGATGATTCATGGCACCATGTTGTCGCTGTAAGGAATACATCTTATGATAGACTTTCACTATATATCGACGGGGTATTGTCTGCTTCTGGTGGCGATGATACAGACCTGACTGCCCTTGACTCTCAAGAACCGTTCAGGGTAGGATATCTCACAACGGCGTTCCCCCGAGAATTCAATGGAACAATAGATGATGTAAGGATATATAACAGATCACTTTCTGCAGAGCAGGTCACGTTGCTTTGGCAGAATAGGACTGATATGATATCGTTCAATGAGACCTCTGTTGGTGATGTGTGGAGGGCTTGTGTCACGCCTAATGATGGTTATGAGGATGGGGTTGAGAACTGTTCTGATACACTTACTGTCTTAGATATACCAAACACCAAACCAATAGTTAGTGACGTGGTGCTTAACAGCACCTATGTCACTAATTATACTAACGAGAATCTTACGGTATACTGGAATGTGTCAGATGTTGACGCGGATAATGTGACCAATATCACCAACTGGTATGTGGATGGGACATCTATCATGGTGCTGAACATGCCGTTCGAGGCGCATGACCATAACTCATCTGATGAGACTGTCTGGGCGCGTGACTATTCCAATAATTCCAACAATGCCACTGCTGTAGGCGATATCGAGTGGAGCGGCAGTGCGGGCTTCGACGGCAAGGGCGCATACCTCCTCAATGGAAGCAACTACCTAAGGATAGCCGACAGTCCAAGCATCAATCCGTCAGTCATCACGCTCGAGGCATGGGTGAATGCCAATGAGTCTGGTACAGAGATTGTTCTCTCTAAGGGTGGTAGTGCTGTCAGCAGGATTGATTATGATGTTAGGATTGTTAACGGTCGTCCTTGGTTCGGTTACTATAACGGCTCTGCGTGGAATGCTGTTGATTCGGCTGACCAGTATAGCGGTTGGATGCATGTTGTGGCTACGCACGACGGCAGTTACCAGAAGCTATATGTGAATGGCGTGTTGAAGAACTCTACATACATGCCGTATCCTCTGCCTGATTCAGATAGCTTCTTGTACATCGGAATATATGCCTGGGACGGGGCATCCAATCCATTCCATGGCACTATAGATGCGGTTAGGATATGGAACAGAAGCCTGTCTGCAGAGCAGATACTGGCGTTGTATAATAACAGGACTGATCTGATAGTATCTAATGAGACATCGATCGGTGATGTCTGGCAGGCATGCATAACACCAAATGACGGGACAGAGGATGGGTTGGGGAACTGCAGCAGTACGTTGACTGTGCTTGAGACACCGACGCCCTGCCTCAACCTGAGCCTCTACAATGGCACAGTGGCCATTGAGGAGGACACTGTCATATGTACAGACACATACTACTACAACTTCAGCAGGAAGCTGCAGCCTAGATTGCGGCTCAATACATCTGATGTGGAGCTGGACTGCAATGGCGCTACAATAGTATCCAATGGTATCGGCACTTTCGCCCATGTTGCTGGTGAGAACGTGATTGTCAAGGACTGCAATATAGTCAACTTCTCCAGCGCGATAATCTCGCACAACAGCAGCCTGCAGTCTGGACTGCGTGACTGGTATTCCTGGGATGATGAGGAGCCCTCACGAGATGAAGCATTCGAGGCTGTTGAGGTGGACCTGGAAGGGAATGTCATCTATGCAGGGTGGCTGGACCATGTGGCCGGGACTCCGAAACAGTGGTTCGTGCTTAAGACTGACAGGGACAACAATGATGTGTGGAAGAAGACATTCTATAATGAGACACAAGGGAACACGATATGGGATATGGCGGTCGATGCTGACAATAATTATGTCTTCCTCGGGACCCGCGAGAGCAATGCTGCTGTACTCAAGACAGACAGTGATGGTAATGAGATCTGGGCCAAGAATTATTCTGACATCAATTCCACATTGGGCATATCTGTGGACAGGTTCGGCAACTATGTCTTGGTAGGATATGAGAGCAGCAATGGTACTGTGTTCAAGATCGATACTGACGGGAACCCTGTATGGAACACCACCTTCCCGGATTCCGCAGTGCCTGGCATGGATGACTCAAGAGCATACGATGTCGCCATAGGCAAGGACAACCATTACTATGTCTGCGGCAGCTTCGATAACTCAACCTATGAAGATTGGTTCTATGGCAAGTACTATGACAATGGCACGCTCATGTGGAACTATACATATGATACCGCTGACTGGGCGTTGGCGTATGCCTGCGTGGTGGATGATGAGGACAATCTCTATGTGACCGGCAGGGATGATATAGCTGATTTTGTCGTGAGGAAGTTCGACAGCGACGGGAATTATCTCGATGAATTCGCTACAGGTGATGATGGTGATGGATTCGAGGATATTGCGCTTGATCCTGATGGGAACCTTGTTGCTGCTGGTTATATACTTGATGGGTCAGACTTCGATACGCGGCTGTATAAGATAGACAAGGACACCATGAGCGGGGTCGCGCTGTCAGGGAGTCTGGACAGCAGCGGAGATGACAGGTTCTATGCTGTGGCTGTCAGCCAGCTTGGAGAGGTATTCGCTGCAGGCATGTATAATGATAACACTTATGTCTTCAGGGAGAAGGTCTTCATGGAATATGGTTCATCATCAGTGAATTTCACTAACATCACAGTCGATGGAGAGATCACAGGGTATGCGTTCGCGCCGAGCGCTGATGGAAGCATGGATGATGTGACAATCAACTCCACACAGTTCGTGCTGCTGGCCAACAACTCACAGGTCGAGGCCACTGATGTGACGTTCAGCACAGATGACGCTTCTGTATATTATACAGAGTTCAATATCACTACGCACTTCACGCCGCAGGGCAATGATTCACGGTTCAACCTGTCAAGCAACCTCGTGTATCTTGATTCAGGGAACATGACAGACCTGAATGTGAGCGCGAACTTGACGTTCTATGGGTTGTCATTCGCCTCACCTGTGGCATTGAGGGATGGTGAAGCATGCGGTGCTTATTGTTCAGCAGTGGGAAGCAGCGGGACAACATACTGGTTCAATGTGTCATCATTCACCAACTACAGTGTTGGAGGTATCAATGTTGTGCCTGTCGTCACTGATGTGGTGCTGAACTCTACCCTCAGGACCAATTATACTACTGAGAACCTTACTGTATACTGGAACGTGTCTGATGCTAATGGGGATGATGTCACCAATGTGACCAACTGGTATCTGAACGGAAGCAACATAATCGTCCTGAACATGCCGTTCGAGGCGCATGATGTGAACGCTTCTGATGAGACTGTCTGGGCGCGTGACTATTCCAATAATTCCAACAATGCCACTGCTGTAGGCGATATCGAGTGGAGCGGCAGCGCAGGCTTCGACGGCAAGGGCGCATATCTCTTCAATGGAAGTGACCACCTCTGGATAGCCGACAGCCCAAGCATAAACCCGTCTGCTATTACGCTCGAAGCATGGGTGAATGCAAATGAGTCAGGCACTGAGACTGTGCTGTCCAAGGGCGGCAGCGCGGTCAGCAGGATAGACTATGAGATAAGGGTCGTCAATGACGAGCCATGGTTCGGGTACTACAATGGATCAGCCTGGAATGCAGTCGACTCGGCTGACCAGTATAGCGGTTGGATGCATGTTGTGGCTACGCACGACGGCAGTTACCAGAAGCTATATGTGAATGGCGTGTTGAAGAACTCTACATACATGCCGTATCCGCTGCCTGACTCTGACAGCTACTTGTATATTGGAGTATATGCCTGGGACGGGGCATCCAATCCGTTCCATGGCACTATAGATTCTGTCAGGATATGGAACAGAAGCCTGTCTGCAGAACAGGTGCTGGCGCTCTACAACAACAGGACTGATCTGATGGTGTCTAATGAGACATCTGTCGGTGATGTCTGGCAGGTTTGCATAACGCCTAATGACGGCACAGAGGATGGGCTGGAGAACTGCAGCAATGCATTGACAGTGCTTGAGTATGTGAATGCGCCACCTATTGTCACTGATGTTGTGCTGAACAGCACGTATGTCACTAATTATTCCAATGAGAGCCTCACTGTGTATTATACAGTCTCAGATATTGACGGGGATGATGTGAAGAACATCACCAACTGGTATGTCGACGGGGTATCTATCGCTGTGCTGAACATGCCGTTCGAGGCTACTGGCGGTGACAATGAGTCGTCGTGGGTCAAGGATTATACCAACTTCTCGCATCATGCAAGCATGACAGGTGGCAATAATGCGACGTGGAACTCTACAGGAGGATATGATGGTCTGGGTGCTTATGAGTTCGATGGTGTGGATGATGCAATCTATGTCGGCAGTGATGATTCCCTGGCTCTCTGCAACAAGTCTGTAACCCTCTCGGCCTGGGTGCGTGCTGACTCGATACTTTCAGTGACCAATGTGATCCTGCTCAAAGGCAGATCCGGACACTATTGGGATTATGGGATGGGAACTCTAAACGATGGCAGGATTGTTGCGTTCACCTCTACAAGTTCCCCAGCATTCGACCAGGTATTACCTACAGATGAATGGCATCATGTTGCTGTCGTCTATGAGAGTATGGGAGATATGGGTGGTGTTGGAGGGAACTATGCAAACTGGAGCTTCAGCCTTTACTATGATGGACAGTTCAGCCAGATCATTGATAATTTACTAACGTATTCAAGGGCCTGCGGGCTTGAATTATTCATAGGAAGTGCCTCTGCAAGCACCGGCCGCTGGAACGGGACCATCGACGAGGTGCTCGTCTTCAACAGGAGCCTTTCAGCAGAGCAGATCAAGCTCATTTATGAGAGCCAGACAGATGTCATAGTCAGCCAGGAGACCCTTGTCGGGGATGTCTGGCAGGCATGCATCACACCCAATGATGGTTATGGGGATGGGTCAGAGAACTGCAGCAACACACTGACTATCGAAAGCACCAATCCTCGTGTCAATAATGTCGTGCTGAACAGCACGTATGACACCAATTATTCTAATGAGAACCTGACTGTGTATTATGACAGCCTGAATGATGCAGGGTGGGACAACAAGAACATAACCAACTGGTATGTGGATGGGACGTCGATCATGGTGCTGAACATGCCGTTCGAGGCAACCGGCGGCGAGAACGAGTCTGTGTGGACAAAGGATTATACGAACTTCTCGCAGCACGGGACCGTCTTCGGCAGCGGCAATGCAGTGTGGAACTCGACAGGCGGATATGATGGCTGGGGAGCTTATCAGTTTGATGCGAATGACGCCTATATCTCTGTGGGAGATGACACCATCTACAGGTTCACGGAGAATGATGCGTTCAGCATCACCCTGTGGTTCAAGGGCATGTCTAATTACTCTGCTTCAGAGATAGTGCAGAAGAGGTACAACAATGACAGGTATATCTTCTTCATGAGGGACACAGGTGTCGTGAGCAACCAGCTCTCTGACGGGTCGAACACACTCTTAGTAGAAACCTCTGGTACATATGATGATGGCAAGTGGCATTTCGCAGCCTATACCTATGACGGCAACAACAACCTCTCGTTGTACATAGATGGCATCTACGAGGATTCAGACACCTCACCGACACTTTCAGGTGTAGATACTACTGCTGCTCCCCTGATCATAGGCAAAGGCGGCAATGGGATGTTCAACGGGACAGTCGATGAGGTCATCATCTGGAACAGAAGCCTGACAGAAGACCAGGTAGTGGCGTTGTACAACAATGAGACAGACCTGATCGTCGATGGCGAGACAACTGCAGGGGATGTGTGGCAGGCTTGTGTCACTCCGAATGACGGGATTGAGGATGGACTTGAGAACTGCAGCAATACACACACTGTGCTGACATCTCCACCTGATACCCCTGCGCCGGTATTGAGCACTGCTGATGGCACCAACCGAAGCAGCCAGGACCTGAACTGTTCCGCGACGATCACTGATTATGACAATGATACCATCAATGTGACTGTCAGGTGGTATCTGGACGGCATATTGAACCTGACTGTGGAGTATAATGACAGCTATGCCAGCGGGTATGACTTTGTTGCACTGCTCGGTTCCGGCAATACAACTGCGGATGAGACCTGGAACTGCTCCATGCTTCTGCGTAATCCTGGAGGGAACAGCTCCTGGGGTTATAGCAATAATCTTACTATCATAGCAGATAATATACTGCCGATCGCGGATGATGTCGTGCTGAACAGCACTTATGGGACCAATTATACTGCAGAGAACCTCACGGTGTACTGGGACGTGTCTGATGGTGATGGGGATAATGTCACTAACGTGACTAATTGGTATGTGAATAGCACTTCAATCATGGTGCTGAACATGCCATTCGAGGGCGGAACAGACCGCATGTATGCCAAGGATTATTCAGGCCATGGCAATCACTACAACTCTACATACTATGGCATAAGGGAAGGATACATAAACGGGACCATAAACGTGGATGCAGATCGTTGCAATGAAGGAGACAATAATGGTGAGTTTGACATGCTGGGAGACACTTTCACAGACACTCTGGCAACATATAATGTCAGTTCGTTCTATAAATGTATAGCGTGCATAGACGGCAATGGTGGCACAGGCTTCATAATGTTCTCAGAGGAGAATACAAGCACAAGGTTCACCCTTACTTATGGAGCAGTCCATGATTATTTCATCGCAGTGAGGTATAACGACAGCCTCGGCAGCTGGGAATACGACACGAACGGCGCGTGGGAAACATTCACGCCGCGGCCTACAGACGTGCTGGTGGCAGATATAAACTTTGTATCCGATGTGGGCTATGACCTGCCCAGACTGCCTGCCTACGACTCAACAGGAGGCTATGATGGGGGTGGAGTGTTAGATTATGATGGTGACAATGATTACATAACACTGGATGATGTCGCGCCAGAGATAGCCGGCACTGATTTCACAGTCACTGCTTGGGTAAAGACGACCACTGCTCCTGATGAAGACCAGTACTGGTTCTCCATCAATTCAGCTGGCGGCGGGAATCGCCTGCTGTTCGGAAGGACTGTGTCAGCTACTGTAAACCGATTCATAGTATATGATAATGTCGGGCCGGCATTCTCCTCACAGGCCCTGTACGTCGACAATGAATGGCACTATTATGCCATGGTCGTTGATCCTGTGGCAGACACTGTCAAGGTGTATTATGACGGCGTGTACGAATTCACTGATTCATCCTGGACAACGACACTGTTATCCACTGATCTTGTGTCGTTAGGGCAGGAGTACGATGGGGCAGGGCAGCCGACAGGCAATTACTTCGACGGGATGGTGGACAACCTGCAGATATACAACAGGTCATTGTCTGTAGACCAGATACTTGCGCTGTATAATAACAGGACAGACCTGATATTGTCTGATGAGACCAACATCAATGAAGTGTGGCAGGCATGTATCACTCCGAATGATGGTGAAGATGATGGGGCTGAGAACTGCAGCAATAACCTGACTGTGGTGAATGCAGTGCCTGTTGCCTCTGATGTCGTGCTGAACTCTACTTATGATACTAATT
This sequence comes from Nanobdellota archaeon, assembly GCA_042576705.1. GTDB lineage: Archaea > Nanobdellota > Nanobdellia > Woesearchaeales > UBA11576 > JABMQF01. The sequence goes on from JBHPEY010000013.1 coordinate 30,963, forward strand.
ATACTACTGAGAACCTTACAGTGTACTGGAATGTGTCTGATGGCGACGGGGATGATGTTGTGAATGTGACTAACTGGTATGTGGATGGTGTGTCGATTGCTGTGTTGAACATGCCGTTCGAGGCTACTGGTGGGAATGAGAGCAGCTGGACCAAGGATTATACCAACTTCAGCAATCATGGTATCGTGACTGGCGTGACATGGAACTCTACCGGGGGGTATGACGGGTCTGGGGCCTATGAGTTCGATGGCAGTGTAGGCAATATCACGATCCAGAACTCCTCAAGCATCGACGTGACAGGCACTGCATTCTCAGCAGAGTGCTGGTTTAAGGTGAAGGATCTTGACTTTGCGGATGATGAAGGATTTGATATACTCATGAAGGTGGATGATAGTGATAAGGGCTATGAATTATGGCTGTACAGGCTTGCGGCAGAGAGTGCCCAGCACCTGTTCTTCAGCGTGAATGAGGAATGGATCAATTATGTGAAGTATAATTACACACAGCTCAATGAGAATGAATGGTATCATGTTGTAGGTACCTATGATGGTGCTTATCAGTATCTGTATCTCAATGGTGTGGAGGTTGACAGGGCTGCTGAGACCCGGCCGATGGTGTCATCAGATTTCGATCTGACGATTGGCGCGGGCGGAGACGGTTATTTCAACGGGACGATTGATGACGTGAGGATATACGACAGGGCCCTGACACCAGAGCAGGTGCTTGCGCATTACCAGAACAGGACAGACAGGATCGTCCGGCAGGAGACGCGTGCTGGCGAGCAGTGGAGAGCATGTATCACGCCTAATGATGGTATCGAGGATGGGGTCGAGAACTGCAGCAATACGCTTGATGTGCGGGCTATAAGCGCGATGAATGTCGTGCTCAACTCTAGTTACGGTACCAATAATACCTACGAGGACCTGACTGTTTATCATAATCTTGGCGATGCACCTTCTGATGGTGTCACCAACATCACTAACTGGTACCTGAACGGGACATCGATCATGGTGCTGAACATGCCGTTTGAGGCTACTGGTGGGAATGAGAGCTCCTGGACACGGGATTACAGCGGCAACTTCTCCAATCACGGAGCTGTCAATGGCCCTGCGTGGAACTCTTCAGGAGGATATGATGGGTTCGGTGCCTATGAGTTCAATGGAAGCACCGAGATCAGCATGAATGCAGGTGTCGTGGCGTCGGAGGATGCATATTCTATCAGCTTATGGGTCAAGCCAGCAGGAACCAGCCTGACAAGTCCTGTAGCATATGGCGAGACAAACTCAGGTGGTGGTTACTTCCTAATCTATATCGGTGAGGACGCTGAGGCAAACATAAGGGTGCGCATCAATGAGGGTTCACCTGAGAATGTCTTTGATGGTGCAGGCGACCTGTCTGATCTTGAGTGGCATCATGTTGTGTATGTCCAGGCCAATACCAGCTACAGGCAGCTGTACCTGGACGGAGCAGTGATAGCCACGAACACTACGACAAAGTCATCTGTCTCCAGCTCTAATAATGCCTCAATAGGTAAGTCACCTAATCATGCTCAATACTTCAACGGGATTATCGACGAGGTCAGGGCATACAACCGAAGCATGACGCCAGAGCAGGTGCTGCTGCTTTACCAGAACCGAACAGACATGATAAGCTTCAATGAGACCTCTGTGAATGATACCTGGATGGCGTGCGTGACGCCTAATGATGGTGTCGAGGATGGGCTGGAGAACTGCAGCAATAACCTGACAGTGATCCCAATTCAGCTTGCTGTACTCCAGGTCGATCCTCTTGACGCATGGGTGCTGAACGATACCATCAAGTTCGAGTGCACTGCCTCGAGCGGTGGAGAGCTGGTGAACGGCAGTCTGTGGCACAACTATACAGGGACATGGAACAAGACAAGCTGGACAGACCTTAGCGGGCTAAGTGAGATGTACGAGTTCAATGAGAGCGGGTTCACTGAGAAGACATTCGTGTGGGCGTGCGAGGCATGTGATGTAGTAGAATGCGACCTCAGCGTCAACCAGACCATCACGATCGACTTGACTAAGCCAGTTATAGCATTTGAAATTCCAACACCCGCGAACAACAACAGGAATTCTACCTCATATAACTGGGCTTATGTCAATGTCTCTACCTCTGATACAGCCAACAGGTCGGCATTTGTCGACTGGAACAGAAGCCTTGTCGGCTGGTGGAGGTTTGAGAACAATACCAATGACAGCAGCACTTATGGGAATGATGGCGCTGCGTCTGGAGATCCTGAGCTGTGGACGGGAGCAAGAGGAAAAGCATACAAATTTGACGGGGATAATGATTACGTGGACGCGGGTACCAGTACTTTCTATGAAGAATCAGCGGTTGGAGCTTCAATATCTGCCTGGCTTTATGTCGGATCTGATGAGTTTGACGCGACTGTGAAGTTATTCATCGATACTTCGACAGCCAATCCAGTAGCCAATGATGGCTTCTGGTTTGCAGTAGATGATAGAGGAGGAGTCAGCAGTCCTACTAACGGAATCCAGGTAGCTTTTGCAACAGAGAACAACAATTATGAGCGAGTCAGCTCAGATGATAATATAATCACAAACAGAGGATGGTATCATGTTGCTGCAGTCTATGGCAATGATGAAGCTAAACTCTATGCCAATGGGGTTGATGTGACCGGTACGGTAATAAATGATGGTAGCGGTAATTATGTTCCAAGAAACGCCAATATGTATATAGGGACAGCAAACGACGCGTCTTATGACTTCAACGGCACTATTGATGAGATTATGCTTTGGAGTAGGGTGCTGTCTGCCGCAGAGATCAACGCCTCGTACAGGAACCAGCTGTATGCTTTTGAGACGAACTTCACAGACCTGCCTCAAGGGACTGTCAATTACACTGCTTATGTCGTCGACATGGCGGGAAACATGAACCAGACAGAGTACAGGAACTTCAGCGTGAACTACGTGCCTGTTGTCAGCGACATGGAGCTGAACTCTACTTATGGGACCAATTACACCACTGAGAACCTGACTGTATACTTCAATGCAAGCGATGCTGATGGGGACAATGTCACTAATATCACCAACTGGTACCTGAACGGGACGTCGATAACTGTGCTGAACATGCCTTTCGAAGCCACTGGCGGAAACAATGAGAGCAGCTGGACCAAGGACTACACCAACAACAGCAACAACGGCAATGTGAACTCTGCAACATGGAATTCCACAGGAGGATATGACGGCAAAGGTGCCTATGAGTTCACAGAATCTGCCAGCAATTCAATAACAGCCAGCCCAGATGACTTCAACTTCGGCTTTGATGAGGACTTCTCAGTGTCCTTCTGGGGCAAATGGGATACCTTGGTCGAGTTCAGATGGAGCGTGATGAAGTATTGGGATGATGCAGATTTGAGATCATGGTGGATTGAGACGAAGAATTCTGATCCGAATGACATTCTCTTTGCCCTGAGGGATGAGGGCGCTGTAGGGACACTTAATGTGGCCACAGACTCAAATGTCCTGTCGATAGGAGAATGGATACATGTCGTCGCAGTGGCAGACAGGGATTCGCATACGCACATATATGTGAATGGAGAACTCGAGGGAGGTTATGGCCTTGTCACCAATACAGTCAATCTGACAAGCACTGGAACTTTCAGGATAGGTGTCTACCACGACGGTTATATGGATGATGTAACAGTCTGGAACAGGGCGCTTACAGCTGAACAGGTTAAACTGCTCTATCAGAACAGGACAGACATGATTGCGTCTGATGAGACTGTTGTCGGTGACTTGTGGAAGGCATGCGTGACACCCAATGACAGGATAGAGGACGGTGTTGAGGTGTGCAGTGATGATCTGAACATCTCGGCTTCCGGAATCTCAGCTCTGCATGTCGATCCTCTTGACGCATGGGTGCTGAACGATACCATCAAGTTCGAGTGCAATGCCTTCAGCGGGGTCGGGCTCGTGAACGGCAGCCTGTGGCACAATTACTCAGGAACCTGGACCCCTGTCTTCAACACCTCGCTCAGCGGGAATAATGCAGAGATAGAGTTCAATCAGAGCAGTTTCAGCAGCGAGAAGACATTTGTCTGGGGATGCTCAGCATGTGACAGCACAGGCGAGTGCGGCATCAGCGTCAACCAGACCATCACGATTGACTTGACTAAGCCCAGTATAGAATTTGTAGTTCCAACACCCGCGAACAACAACAGGACTTCTACTGTCAATAACTGGGCTTATGTCAATGTCTCTACCTCTGATGCCTCGAACAGGTCGGCATTTGTCGACTGGAACCGAAGCCTTGTGGGCTGGTGGAGGTTCGAGAATAATACCGATGACAGCAGCACTTATGGTAATGATGGGACTGTTGTCGGCAGTCCTGAGTTGTGGACAGGCACGCGAGGCAAGGCATACAGGTTTGACGGTACTGATGATTATATTAATATCTCGTCTATAAACGAAGGTTCACCTGGCGGATTTACAATTGAGGCTTGGGTGCGTCCTGATAATACTGTTGACCAGGAAGGATATATTATTCACGGCAGATTAGGGGGATCCAACAATAAGTGGTGGTTGATATTCTATCCTGCTTCTGCAACCTACAGAGGATTCTCTGTAAGGCTTGATGCTGCAAATCATGCTGTTTCACCTGCAGGTTCGACTTGGGGCAAATCATGGTATCATGTGGCGGGAGTGCTTGAAGGGAGCACCATCTATCTTTATGTCAATGGCAATCTGACGCATTCAACGGCTTCTTCAGGCGTTGCGGATATCGATAATATCCTTATTGGTGCTGCTACAGCTGGAGGTGTGGGTGCATTTAATGGAACCATTGATGAGGTCCGTGTCTGGGGCAGGGCTCTGAGTGCTGAGGAGATCAACGCCTCGTACAGGAACCAGCTGTTTGCTCTCAAGAAAAACTTCACAGACCTGCCTTCAGGTACTGTCAATTACACTGCTTATGTCGTCGACATGGCCGGAAACCTGAACCAGACAGAGTACAGGAACTTCAGCGTGAACTACTTGCCTGATGTAAGCATCACTGAGATCAATTCCAGTGACGGGACAAATCTCACAGATGAGGACATCACTGTATATTATACCACTTCAGACACTGACACTGGCGATATAGTGAAGAACATCACCACCTGGTACCTGAACGGTTCATCAGTGATGATGCTGAACATGCCATTCGAGAGCACAGGGGGCAACGAAAGCTCCTGGGCAAAGGACTATACAAACCTCTCTCACCACGGGGCTGTCGTAGGTGCGACGTGGAACAGCACAGGGGGGTATGATGGCAGGGGAGCTTACAGGTTCAACACGTCAAACGATGAATATATCCGATCACCGGATACTGTTGAGATACCGCAGCAATATACCCTGTCTATCTGGATAAACGGCAACCTCAGCCATCAGGATAAGGTTGAGAACACGTATGTCTTTGGATTTGATAACAAGGTGGCGATGTCAGCCAGCATGATGGATGGCGATGCACGAGGCGGCATAATCATAAGGAATTCCACTGATGATGGGTGGGAGATAGTAGAGGATGGGACCAATGTGCTTGATGATAAATGGCATCATTGGGCAGTGACTGTAGACAGGGACACCATGGAGGTCATCATATACCTTGATGGAGACGAGATACATAGCGACATAATCGACAGCCATTATTCTTCATCATCCATCAAGATTATTGTGGGTGCGTCTTCCACTGTATATGGCACGTTCAATGGGACACTGGATGACGCAAGGATATACAACATAACATTGAATCCATACCAGATCGAGGCACTTTACCAGAACAGGACAGATACTATTGTCGCTCCTCAGACTTCTGATGGTGACATATGGCATGCATGCGTCACTCCGAATGACGGGATTGAGGACGGTGCTGAGCAGTGCAGCGGCACATTGGAAGTGGAGACCACCAGCCCGTATATCGAGAACATAAAGCTGAACGCCACGTACACCACTAATTATACTACAGAGAACCTGACTGTCTATTATGACAGCATGAACGGCGCCGGGCTGCCGAACACCAACATCACCAGCTGGTTCCTGAACGGGACATCACCCATGTTGCTGTACATGCCGTTCGAGAGGAGCAATGGCATCAATGAGAGTGACTGGACAAGGGATTACAGCAACAGGTCGCACCATGGGAGCGTGCGGACCCCTATCTGGAACGCGACAGGAGGACATGATGGCGGGGGTGCTTACCGGTTCTATGGACAGAATAATGATTATATCATAGCAGAGGACAATATCGCGATACCTCAGCAGTACACCATCGCGTTATGGATCAAGGGCAACCTTTCTGAACAGAGCCCTACTGAGCATACCTATGCTTTTTCGTTCCAGGAAAGGGTAGCCATGGCGACTAACTTGAATACTGGCTCACTGCGCGGCGGACTGTTGATAAGTAACGCAACTGGTGATGGGTGGTGGAGTGTCTGGGACGGGACAAATGTCCTTGATGGTGTGTGGCATCATTGGGCTGCAACAGTCGACAGGACTATCCAGCCGCACCCTGTCAAGATATACCTTGATGGAGAAGTCATACACAGTGTGGCACTACCCAATCATTACTCATCTTCATCGATATCAATGAGGGTCGGCTCGTCCGGATCAAGCTATGGCAACCTCAACGGGACACTGGATGATGTAAGGGTATACAACAGGACGTTGTCCCTGGACCAGATCCGGGCGCTGTATGAGAACAAGACAGACATTATACCCTCTGACGAGACCGAGGTCGATGATGTATGGATGGCGTGCGTCACGCCGAATGACGGGGTCACTGAAGGCCCGACAGTCTGCAGCAATAACCTGACAATAGAGCCAAGGCCTATGGAATCGCTCCAGGTGGACCCGTTGGATGCCTGGGTACTGAATGACAGCATCAAGTTCGAGTGCAATGTAACATCTGACTATAACCTGGTCAATGGCAGCCTGTGGCACAACCATACAGGGACGTGGTCAAACAATGCCACTGTGTCCCTGAGCGGCTACTTTGATGAATACGAGTTCAACATCTCAGGATTCAGCACTGAAAAGACAATATCATGGGCATGCTATGCATGCAACATCAATACCTGCGCATTCAGCGAGAACAGGACACTCATAATCGACTTGACTAAGCCTGTCATAGAGTTTGTAGCTCCGACACCTGCGAACAACAACAGGAATTCTACGCTCTATGACTGGGCTTATGTCAATGTCTCTACCTCTGATGCGTCGAACAAGTCTGCATTGATCGACTGGAACCGGTCGCTTCTGGCTTGGTGGAGGTTCGAGAACAATACCAATGACAGCTCTACTTATGGCTATGATGCGAACTGCACTACCACCTGTCCAGAGCTATGGACAGGGATCAGAGGGAAGGGCTACAGGTTTGTCGAAGGGGATTATATGGAGACTCCTAATGAAAGCCTGAATGTTGAATTCGATGAGATTACAGTAGAGGCATGGATAAACACACCAACACCTGCAGGTATCGAGGTAATCATCGCTAACTTCGAGAATGCAGGCTATGGGTTGTACAAGGGCTGGAAGATCACAAACAGGTCAGGCTTTGCAGTGAATACTGGTGGAGGATATCTCTCTGCAAACTCTGACGAGGATATTGTACCAAATACGTGGTACCATCTTGCTGGTGTCTACAACGGAAGCCATGTACTGCTCTATGTGAATGGCGTCCTCCAGGATAACAGGTCTGAGGTGACAGGCCAAGTCGTTGCTTCTGTATACCCGCTCAGTTTCGCAAGGAATCCTGGCGGTGGCGGCTGGCATTTCGACGGAGTCATGGATGAGGTCAAGGTGTGGAACAGGTCGCTCAGTGAGCAGGAGATCAATGCTTCATATAGGAACCAGCTGTATCCGCTCTACAGGAACTTCAGCGGACTGCTTCCAGGGACTGTCAATTATACTGCATATGTCGTCGACATGGCTGGAAACCTGAACCAGACAGAGTCCAGGAACTTCTCTGTGAATTACGTGCCTGCTGTCTCTATAACAGAGATAAATTCTACCAGCGGGGATGATTACACTGATGATAACATCACAGTATATTATACGACATCGGATGGTGACTCAGATGTGCTGAAGAACATCACCAACTGGTACCTGAACGGGACCAACATCATGGTGCTGAACATGCCGTTCGAGGCCAGCGGCGGCATGAACATGAGCAGCTGGGTGAAGGATTATAGCAATAACTCCAATCATGGGACCATGACCGGAAGCGATAATGCCACCTGGAACTCAAGCGGCGGCTTTGATGGACGGGGTGCTTATGAGTTTGATGGAATTAATGACTACATCGATACAGGAAGCAATGTCGGCAACTTTACAGTCACTGATCCATTCTCAATCTCTGTATGGATAAATCCTGCTCTGGAAAGTGTTGATGATGCAATATACGGCCATGCCTGGACTACACAAGGATATCTTTTACGGGTCACTACAGCCAATAAGGTCAGGTTCATCCTGATTGAGAGTGGGGCTAATTATGATGGGATCGACTCTTCAGTGCTTGGCGCAGGATGGCATCACGTCGTCGCTGTCTGGAATGGTTCAAGCCCGATGGTGTATGTGGATGGGCAAAATGATTCTCAGACACCAGTAGCAGACGGGACGGTGAGTACAATAACAACTTCTGAGAACACAAAGATCGGCCTGGACACTGTAGCTGCCGGGCATTATTTCAAGGGAACAATAGATGACTTGCAGGTGTTCAACAGGAGCCTGTCAGCAGAGCAGATACTTGCTTTGTATAATAACAAGACAGATGTGATTGTCTCTGACGAGACCTCTGTCGGTGATGTGTGGTCTGCATGTGTCACTCCTAATGACGGGATCGAGGACGGGGCGGTGAACTGCAGCGACACTTTGACTGTGCGCAGCAGGCCGCCTATAGCGTTCAATGTCGTGCTGAACTCGACTTATGATACTAACTTCAGCAATGAGAACCTGACAGTGTACTGGAATGTTTCGGATGGTGACGGGGATGACGTGTATAACATAACCAATTGGTATGTGAACGGGACATCGATCATGATATTTAACCTGCCGTTTGAGGCCAATGATGGGGACAATGAGTCGTCATGGACAAAAGATTATAGTAATAACAGTAATCATGGTACTGTCACCAATGCTGTATGGAACTCAACCGGCGGCTATGATGGGTCCGGTGCTTATGAGTTTGACGGGGATGATTACATGACCCTGCCTAACATATCCCAGACCGATGACTGGTCATTCTCGGCATGGTTCAAGCTGAACGAGACATTCAATTCATCGAGCACTGAAGGACATATGATATACGAAGCCACTGGCACTAATCCGGATACTTATCTGCAGTTCAGCACCCTAGACAATGGGGAGATGAGGTTCAGGCAATACAGTCCCACCCATAATCTCATCACACAGACAGATGAATGGATAGGCGGGCAGTGGTATCATGTGGTGGTAACCTGTACTGATGACTCCACCAAGAGGATATATATCAATGGGACGCTGGAGAACGAGGCGTCGGCAGTGTGTAGACATACTGGCGGTACTAATTACCACGAACTTGGCGTATATCAGTCAGGCAGTGGCTATTTTGGGGGCACACTGGATGCTGTCATGCTGTACAACAGGAGCTTGTCTGCAGAGCAGGTCCTGCTCCTGTACCAGAACCGGACAGATGTCATTGCCAGCCAGGAGACCCTTGTCGGAGAGGTCTGGCATGCATGCATCACTCCTAATGATGGTCATCAGGATGGTGGTGAGAACTGCAGCAATACACTGACTATCCTGAGCAACAATCCTCGCGTCAATAATGTGGTGCTAAACAGCACGTTCAACACCAATTATTCCAATGAGAACCTGACCGTGTATTATAACAGCCTGAATAATGGCGGGTGGGCCAACAAGAACATAACTAACTGGTTCGTCAATGGGACCTCGATCATGGTGCTGAACATGCCGTTTGAGGCTACTGGCGGTAACAATGAATCGTCGTGGACAAAGGATTATAGCAATTTCAGCAACCACGCAACGTTCCTGAATGCCACATGGAACAGCACTGGAGGGTATGATGGCTGGGGTGCATACGAGTTTGATGGTCTTGATGACTTCATAGAGATACCTGATAGTGATGCGTTGACCCTGACTGATCTTTCTCTGGAAGCATGGGTCAAGACAAGCGACAAGTCTACCAATAAGCATGTAATCTCTGATTATAATCTTGATGGAGGGGCACAGTTCTATCATCTGATGATATGGCAGACTACTGGAGTTGTATCATTCATGGTTGATGATGGTTCAACACTGGATTATGTGCTTGGGACAACGGATATTGCAGATGGAGAGTGGCATCATATAGTCGGAGTCAGGGATACAGTAGCTCAGGTGATAGAAGTATACGTTGATGGTGTGCAGCAAAATTCCACTGATGATGGAACGACTGGCGCCCTGAATCCTATGGATGACCTGTGGATAGGCGCTCAACAATATTTCCCAGACAGATACTGGAATGGTGCGATAGATTCTGTACGTATATACAACAGGACATTGACACCTGAGCAGGTGCTGCTGCTGTATCAGAACAGGACAGACATGATAAGCTTCAATGATACCTCTGTCGGGGATCAGTGGTTCGCATGTGTCACTCCTAATGACGGTATCGAGGATGGGTTGGCAAACTGCAGCAATACATTGACAATCCTGAGTTCACCTCCTGAGGTTTCTGATGTCGTGCTGAACAGCACGTTCGGCACTAACTTTACTACAGAGAACCTTACAGTGTACTGGAATGTCTCTGATCATGACGGGGATGATGTAACCAATGTGACCAACTGGTATGTGAACGGGACGTCGATCATGGTGCTGAACATGCCGTTTGAGGTCACGGGGGGTAATGAAAGTTCGTGGGCTAAGGATTATAGCAATAATTTCAGCAATCATGGTGAAGTGACATCAGCTACCTGGACTTCCACCGGAGGGTATGGTGGCTTTGGGGCCTATGAGTTCGATGGGGATGATGATGTCGTGAACGTCACTTCCCTTGACATAAGCCCGTCGGTATTCACGAACATCACGCTTGAGGCATGGTTGTATCCTATCAGCGATGGCATTGGAGGGCAGGCAAACAGGCGCTTTGTCTTCAGCCATGATAATGGCGGTTATGACAGAGGACTGCTGATTGAGAATGCAGATTGGCGTGTCGGAACAGGAAGCAATTATTGGGATACAGGGACAGATGTTGCCATTGATGTCTGGCAGCATGTTGTTGTCGTCTATGGTTCTGATGACATCAAGTTCTATCTCAATGGAACAGAATATTCATATGGTTCTGCAGGAAGCCTGGGTGATGGATATGATTACCTGCTGATAGGGACGCATCCTACTACAGACAGGCATTTCAATGGGACTATCGACCATGTCAGGGTGTGGAACAGGAGCCTGACACCTGAACAGGTGACCTTGCTCTACCAGAACAGGACAGACATGATATCGTTCAACGAGACATCTGTGAATGATACCTGGATGGCGTGCGTCACGCCGAATGACGGTACACAGGACGGGGATGCGAGCTGCAGCAATACATTGACTGTGCTTGCTCCGAATGTGCTGCCTGTTGTCGAGGATGTCGTGCTGAACTCTACATTCGGCACTAATTATACCCACGAGAATCTCACTGTGTGGTTCAATTCGAGTGATGCAGATGCGGATAATGTGATTAATATAACAAACTGGTATGTGAATGGGACTTCTATTGCTGTGCTGAACATGCCGTTCGAGGGCACCGGGGGTAATGAAAGCTCGTGGACAAGGGATTACACTAACAATTCGAATCATGCTAATTTCATCAATGCCACATGGAACAGTACAGGAGGGTATGATGGTTTTGGTGCTTATGTGTTTGACGGCACTTCTGTAATCAACATCAGTGATTCTGGCAGCCTTGACGTAACAGATGCCATCTCTATGGAGGCATGGGTCAATCCGGTGTATATGGGGACTCAGCCTGATGGCAGTTACATACTGCAGAAAGGCGAGGACAACACTGCAGAAATGTCATATGGACTCTGGCTTACCAGTAGTGGGCAGATATTCTTCTTCACCACATCTGACGGGTCGACCCAGTATTACCCGAGCGCGCCGCAAACTGGCTTGTATGGGCTTAACTCCTGGACCCATATTGTGGTTACCTACGAATCAGGTGTAGGTACAAAGTTCTATGCGAATGGCAGTTACATAGGGCTCAATTCAACATACACTGGCTCTATGTATTCTGGACCAGGCCGTCTGACAATCGGCGCAAGGTGGGATCAGAGTGAATCAAAATATGTCAGTCTTTTCAATGGTTCAATTGATTCTGTCAAGATATACAATAGGTCACTGTCTGCTGAGCAGATACTCCTACTCTATCAGAACCGAACAGACATGATACACTCCGATGAGATCTCTGCCGGTGATGTGTGGCGGGCATGCGTGACACCTAATGACGGGGTTGAGGATGGGGTCGAGAACTGCAGCAATACACTGGAGGTGTTGTCGTTCAATTATCTGCCTGTTGCTGAGGATGTCGTGCTGAGCAGCACATACGGCACCAACTATAACACTGAGAACCTTACAGTGAACTGGAATGTCTCTGATGCCAACGGGGATGACGTGTATAACATAACCAACTGGTTCGTGAACAGCACTGCGCTCATGGTGCTGAACATGCCGTTCGAGGCAAGTGCAGGAGACAATGAGAGCAGCTGGACAAAGGACTACAGCAGCCTGGACAATCACGGGGATGTCACAAATGCTGTGTGGAACTCTGCAGGTGACGAGGATGGACTGGGAGCGTATGAATTCAATGGTGTCGATAAACATATCGTCGCAGGCACCTCAGACACGCTCAGCTTCGGGACCGGAAGCTTCAGCGTCGTCGCCAGGCTGAAGACAAGCAGGATAGGAGCTTCAACCGTCGCTGTCGCCAAGGCCAACAGTTCATCTGCGGCAACTGGCAAGGGATATATCCTCGGGCTTGGAAGCAGCGGAACAAAATGGGCCTGTTACATGTGGGACGGCAGCAATAACTTCGGCAGGTATGACAATGAGACCGCGGTGGCAGACACATGGTATGATGTTGCCTGCGTGTGGCATGCAGACACAAAGAACCTGTCGATATACGTGGATGGTGTCATCAGGAATTCTCTCCTAAGGCCTGCGCTCGGCAGTGTCGATGTCCCGAACAACCTGACGATCGGCTGCAATGGAGATTTCAGTACACCAGGACATTTCAACGGGACCGTCGGAGATGTCAGGATATATAACAGGTCATTGTCCGCAGAGCAGCTCGATGCACTGCACCAGAATAGGACAGACCTGATCGTCAGCCAGGAGACTGCGGTGGATGATGTGTGGCAGGCTTGCGTGACGCCGAATGACGGCACAGGGGATGGCCTGGAGAACTGCAGCAATGAGTTGACTGTGCTGACCATCAGCAAGCCTATCGTGGATTTCGTACTGCTCAACAGCACATACGGCACCAACTACACTGACGAGAACCTCACTGTGTACTGGAATGTCAGCGACCTGCAGGGAGACAATGTCACCAACATAACAAACTGGTATGTGGACGGGACAAACATCATGGTGCTGAACATGCCGTTCGAGGCGACCGGCGGCAATGAATCAAGCTGGGCAAGGGATTATTCTGGTTTCAATAACCATGCCAATGTGACAAGCGTCGTGTGGGACAGCACAGGTGGATATGATGGGTGGGGAGCATATGACTTCAGCGCAGCATCGAATTACATCGACGTGGCTGATTCACCGAGCATGAGGGTGGACAGGCTGACCATGAGCGCATGGGTCAAGACACCTGTGCCATTGGATCAGGGCCTTGTCATGACAAAGAGATATGATTGGACAGAGAATCCATACAACTCCTATTATCTGGGCAAGTATGGCAATGGCAATTTCCTGTTCTGCCTGTCCAACGGCACTGTCGACAGCCAGATATGCCAATCCTCAGGCAATGTCTCTACCACGTCATGGGTGTTTGTAGCATGCACTTACGACGGCACCAACATGTCGATATACATCAATGGCACGCTGGCAGGGACCAGGGATGACTTTGCAGGACAGGCTATAGGGTATTCAGACCTGCCGCTGCGCATCGGTCACGCGAATGCCTATGACTTCAATGGGTCGATGGATGACATAAGGGTGTACAACAGATCCCTCAGCGCAGAGCAGATACTGGCGCTGTACAACAATAGGTCAGACATGATAGTCAGCGATGACACTACAGTCGGTGATGTCTGGATGGCGTGCATCACGCCTAATGATGGGTCAGAGGATGGCTACGCAGTGTGCAGTAACAACCTGACGATAAGGAACACGCCGCCAGAGGCGGCGGATGTCGTGCTGAACTCTACCTATGGCACCAATTATAGTGATGAGAACCTCACAGTGTACTGGAATGTGTCTGATCTTGACGAGCATGATGTGTATAACATAACCAACTGGTATGTGAATGGCACTTCGATAATGCTGTTGAATATGCCGTTCGAGGCTACTGGCGGGAATGAGTCGTCCTGGGTGAAGGATTATTCCAATAATTCTTATCATGGGAACATGACCGGAAGCAGCAATGCGACGTGGAACTCTACCGGTGGTTATGATGGGTTCGGCGCTTATGAATTCGATGGAGCAGATGATTTCATCAAAGTCTCCTCGTTCCCTACACACAATTTCTCACAGCTGACACTCGCTGCATGGGTCAAGTTCGCCGAGTCCCCTGCAAGCCTGGAATATGATGCGATTGTGGTAAAAGACACATACCCCGCCTCTGATTCAGAGCCTACTTCACGGGGGTTCACACTCCAGAGGACCGGTGCAGCTGCGAATCTAGGAAAACCTGTGTTCGGCTATTCCAATGACGGTTCAACATTGACACAATTGTATGCATCTACTTCTATATCTGACAATGACTGGCATCATATTGCAGGGACATATGACGGGTCCACTGCCATAATATATGTAGATGGAGCTGAAAGCAACAGCAGTTCAGTCTCAGGAGATGTATTCAACAGCGTTGCAGACCTGTACGTCGGCGCTGGCAGGAACGGCAAGCTCCAGTCAGGGTATAGGATAAGGTTCAACGGCACAATCGATGATGTCAGGATATATAACAGGAGCTTGACCCCTGAACAGGTGTCGTTGCTCTACCAGAACCGCACAGACATGATATCCTTCAATGAGACCTCAGTCGGTGATGTATGGAAGGCATGCATCACGCCTAATGATGGTGTTGAAGATGGGAATGAGAGCTGCAGCAATACATTGACAATCCTGAATTCAGTCCCCGAGGTGACAGACGTCGTGCTGAACAGCAGCCTCGGCACCAACTACTCCCATGAGAACCTGACAGTATACTGGAATGTGTCTGATGCAGATGGGGCTGATGTCATCAATATCACCAACTGGTATGTTGATGGAATTTCTATCATGATGCTGAACCTGCCGTTCGAGGCCAATAATGCAAGCAATGAATCCAGCTGGACAAAGGATTATACCAATAACTCTAATCATGGAACTGTGAGCACAGCAGTATGGGACTCTGACGGAGGACATGGCGGCACAGGAGCCTACAAGTTCGATGCTGACAATTCCCAGATAAGGGTGGCATACAAGCCTGAATTCAAGATAAGCTCCGGCTTGACTGTCATGGCCTGGGTGAACATTGAGTCGTCAGTCACGTGCTGGGTCGTGGGCTATCCTCAGAACAATGACTCACATATCGCTGACTGGATGGAATACGGCATATGGATCACGAGCGCAGGACAGATAACTTCAAGGGTAGATGGCACCTCAAAAGGCTATCATGGCAGCGGCCTGACTGGGGGCAGCGGATGGCACCATGTAGCGATAACTTCAGATGCACACACCACTGTATCCTATATTGACGGCAGTCAGGTCGGAACCGCAGGAGGAGAGGAGCTGATAGTATATGAGAACGAAAGCGACATAATAATAGGCACTAATGCCGGCGGTACAGATGATTGTGACGCCCATATAGATGATGTCAGGATATACAACCAGAGCCTGTCACCTGAGCAGATACAGCTGCTGTACGAGAACAGGACAGACATGATCTCGTTCAATGAT
>JBHPEY010000014.1:0-42712 GCA_042576705.1 Nanobdellota archaeon
ACAGTGTTGGGGATGCCTGGTCTTTTCATCGCTTGCTTCTTGACCTAATATCTATTTAAACATTTCTTGTGATTAGAGACGAATCTCGTAGAAATTACGGTATTATCCCAGGCAGTGCCGCAGTCTTGCTGCCTGCTGTAGGTCTCTTGAGAAGTCCTGTTTTGTGGATCTTAAGTGGAATATGTTGCTTGTGTGGTTCCGGTGTAGGAACGTCTCTGTGCTGTTGGGGCCGAGGCTCGCGTCAGCGTAGTCCTCTGTGAGACCTATATCATTCTGTATCTGTTTCCAGCCTTTGTGGGTCTTTGCCAGGAAATTGAGGTTCTCCTTGTTCAGGAGGGATGCTGCTGTGATCAGGTCCTGCTTTATGTTAGGGTAGAATCTTTCCAGGTCTTTTACCAGACCTTCCTTGATGCATTCCAGGACTGCACTGCCTGTGCCCAGGAGTTCAGGAGGGATGCCCAGGCTGTAGAGTGAGAAAGTCTGTTTCAGTCTTGGGTCCACTGTCTTGTTTATGTTTGCCATGTGTTTTGGGATGTCGTCCAGGTTGGGAAGCTGCTTTAGTGCTTCGTTGTAGTGCTTTGCGAATATCCTTTCGATTGTTATGAGTTGTTTTGTGTCGTCCTGGGAAAATGTTGTACTCTTGTTCCTCGGTAGGGCTCGGTTGAGTGATGTTATTGATAGCTTTGCCTGTTCCAGGTCATAGCCGTATCGGAATGCTGGTGTTATCGTGACAGACCTGGTGCCAGGGTAGGTCTCTATGAAGTCTGTTGTCCGGTCAGGGTTCAGCCCTCCGCGGAACATCAAAGGGGATGCTTCCACTATCGGAAGTGCCTTGACTCCTGTTATCTTTGAGAATGATGCATAGCTCGACAGTGCGCGCTTTGTGGCGAGGGTCGATGCTATGAATCCTGTGCTGTCTGCTATCTCTGCCCTTGGTATCCTTGGGCGGAATTCTTCTAGTTTGCAGCGGAAGGAATTGTTGTAGCCTGTGAAGTATTGGTTGAGCGCGGCGTACCAGTTGGTGTCAAAATTATGTTTCGGTATTATGGAGACGCGCTTTGGTCTGCAGTCACGGCCCATCTTGTCTGTGGCGATGCCTACTGTCTCATTGTACAGGTTGGCGAAATGGACAAGATCATCTGGCGAGGTCGCGGTGTGGGTCACTTCAAAGACCGGTGGTGCGTGGAAATTGTTGTTGTTCGCGAAATCTGTCGCGCTGATTATTGACATGTATAACCTGCCCAATGTCTGGAGGTTGTCTTCACCGTTCACCTTGAATGTTATGAAGCAGTCTTTGCCTATGGGTTTTTTCTTGAAGAACTGGCTGTATGCATCCATGAGTTTCTTTATGAGAAGCTCATCTATCTTGCGGTCCTTCCATTCCCAGAAGTATTCATGGCACTTGAGTTCCTTGAATGCTACGTAGCAGTCGAAGAAATCATCTGATGTTGAAGGGGTGTCCTTGAGGGACCAGAAGGGCCTGTCAGGGTTATCAGGGAACTGCGTAGCTGTAGTAGAAGGTATACGTTTCTCTACACCACCCTTTTTTTTCGCTGCCATATGTACAGTAGAGCTGTTTAATGTGGTGTTTATATATTTTTTGAGGTCAGGGGCAAAGAAAGGGACATATAGCTACTTCTAAACTCCAAGAAGCCTTCTCTCAAATGCTTCACAGCTCAGGAAGAATGCTATGACGAAAAGGAATGCGAATGCCCAGAACTGGCCTGCGTTGTTGGAGAGCACTGCACCTGTCCAGATGCCTGCGAGAACAACTACTACGATGGACAGGAAGGAATAGCGGTACTCAAACCTGAACCTTGATGAGAGGATCGCAAGCAGGAGCGTCAGGATCACCCTGAAAAGCACTGTTATCCGCTCTGCTGTGACGAATACCGCAAGTACCAGCATGAATATGAAATACGTGAACCAGTATGCGCAGCGTTTGACTGTCTCTATCTCCATAATACAGTCTATAGATGACGGCAAATAAATATGTTTTTATAAGGCCTTATGGAGGTCTTGAAGGGGGTTTTGTAAAAAATATAGATATATTTTTACTAATATCTGTTATTTTTCCCTTTTTTCTAATCTTTGTAGGAATATCTGCAATAAAGTTTATTAACAAAGCGCGCGTAATGGTGTATGTGAGTTGACCTGAATCTGGACGCCTGCGAACCTGCGCAATCCTCCAAAGCTCCCCTAAGCTTTACCATCAAAACACGCAGGTTCACGGGTTCCTTTTTTTAATGCATCCAGGTGAAAAAAAGAGGCTGTCAAAAGAGGGATGCAATAACACAATCATAGAACAAGCAAATGGAGAGATGCAAAATGAACCAAACAAACCAACCCAAAACAACCCCTATGATGTATGATCCTGAAACAGTCCTCGTAGTGATGAAGCCAGAACAGAAAGAGCTCGCAGGGCTTGTTCAAAAAGCGATCATGGATTACCAGGGAATAAGCAATGTCACAGTGGTCTCTGATGAGGTAAGCGCAATCAGCCACATAAACCAAAACAGGGCAGATATTGTCATCGCAGGGTATGACTGCGGCAGTGTCGTAAGGTATATCGAACAGCATGACAGGAAAGGCCTGCTTACACTTGCTGTCACACAGAATGGCGTCCCTGCTGATGTGAAGCTCAGCTCAACAAAGGAACTCACAGACTTTGTGCAGAGTCCGAAATTGCTCAGGGAAGCGTACTGGGGAAACGAAGACGCACAGACCATGCGAAGAGAAGGGGAATACATAGCAAGGAATCTTGAAAGACGCGCGCAGGAGAATTAGGCATTCCTGAAATATTTTATTTCTTTTTCACTTCTTCTGTTCAGATCTTTATCGTGTAGACAGGATTCAGCGTCGCTGCTGTGTTGCACATGCCGATGTCAAGCGTCCTCTGGACAACTTCCCTCCCCCTGTAAGCGAACTGCAGCTCCTTCACGTTCGCAACTATCTTCTTTCCTATGCTGTTTGTCATGTCGAGCTTGAAATAGCGCTTGCCCTCTATCTCAAAGACCTTCTCAACGCTGAGGGCGTCCTGGAAGGCATAGCCGCCTCCGTGGGGGAGGATGTTTGCGCGGCTGATCCGGTTGTAGACGCCGAACTCGTCGGCGCGTGCCGTGAATCCGAGCATGTCCATCATGTGCGGCGTGAAGTTATGGTTTCCTCTCACAAGGTATGACGGGAGATCTGCTCTTATCGATATCGGCATCAGTTCTTTCTTGCTCTGGAACACCTGGCAGCCTAGCGCTATCTCGTTCATGTTTATGAGTCCCTGGTGCGTGTTGTTGCAGATGATATTCCCACTGCCGAACACCTTCCTGAAAGCAAGCTCCCTGCGCTTCCTTGCAAAGTCTTCTGCAAATGTATAGAAGTTGAAATAATCTGATGCATCACTGCCCTGCAGGACAAGCATCCTGCCGTACGGGGTCTTGACCATCTTGCTCATCTCCTGAAGCTGCTTGCTCATGTTCCAGTAGAGCCCCATGCCCTTCTCTGTCTCGCCCTTGAGCTCAGGGCAGCCAGCGTGAAGGATGGCAGCGTACTTCGGAAGCTTCAGGTCCTTTTCATTGGTCTCGACCTTGAAGACGTCGATGAAATGATTCCCCTTGTAGAAGTCCCACTCCACCCTTATGTCCTTTATGTAATCAGCGCTGTGCTCCATATCGAAGACGCGCTTCAGGATCTTTTTCGGCTTGGGCAGCTCATTAAGCCCGCCCACGAGCATCCCGCAGCAGTTCGGCTTCACGTCGAGAATTGTGAACTTCTCATGGCCGTCGGCCCAGGAGAGGCGGCCGCCGTAAGAGATGCCCTGCTCCCACCTTACCGCGTTCCTGCTCACTGTCTCGTCAGGCGTCGTGACAAATGTGGCGTCAGGATCAAGACCGAACTTCTGCTGAACATAATGCATCTTGGCAAGGCCATAGCGCATGTTCGCAAGGCAGAGATGGGAGGCGCCGTCATTAAGGCCTGTAGAGAAGATGTGCTGCTCTGCCCTGTTCACAAGGGCCTTCTTTGTTATAGGAAGCCTCCTCTTTGCCATGCGTAAAACCTCTGGTTTTAGCACCTTAAAATCATCATGATTTTAAGGTCATTCCTCCTCTTTTATGAGCTTATAGGAAGTCACCTCATGCACCTCTCTTGCCCGCTTCACCAGGTCCTTCTTGAGAACCTTTGATACAGCGATAGTCTCCTTGTATGCCTTCTTGCCCATCTTCTTGCTTATCGCATAATGAAGCGTGCTGTAGTCGCGCAGGCGCTTATGGATACGGTCATCTATGATATGCTCCATGGTGCCTGACTTACCCATTATGCCGCGGACCATGCCCATGAAACCCAGGCGTTCAAGCGCGTCAGCGTCAAACACGACCTTCTCTTCAGGGGTCTTCGGCGGAATCCTTGATTCAGGCGTGTGCGCCACAATGACCTGCTGGATCCTGCGGCTTGTCTTCGCGTCGTCAATATATGACTTGAGCAGCTCGTTGGTCCTGGAAGCGCCATCGACACCGTGGAATAGTCCATTGGGCGCGTTGATCCGTCCTATGTCATGCAGCAGGGCGCCGCACATAAGGACAAAAGGATCTATAGGGTCCTTTATCTTCCGGGCAATCTCTATCGAGAGCCTGCAGACCTCCAGTACATGAGAATAATCATGGCCTTCTGACCGCTGGTGTTTCTCCTTGACAAAATCCACTATCTTCTCAACAATCTTTGCTTCATTCGGATAAAGTTTTCTCTGAAAAACCATTATATCTACCTCGCTGTCGGGCCCCTTGCAAGGAGCTCGCCCACAGTATGGATCTCAAGCAGGTTTGTCCTGCCACCTATGCTGAACGGATGCGCCGCAGTGACTACTATCTTATCAGCTCTCTTGAGCAGCTTGCGGCTGTATGCAGTGAATATCGCGTAATAGATCAGGTCCCTTGTCGTCTTCACCTTTTCCTTGAGGACCAAGGCGTCTATACCCCAGTATATCCCCACCCGTCTCACGATGTGCTCAAAAGGCGTGACTGCGATTATGTCTGCGTGGGGTCTGAACTTCGAGATCATCCTCGCGGAATGACCTGAGCAGGTCGCGACTACGATCTTGCCTATATCTGTCGCGACAGTTATATCGAATACAGCATCAGCGATCGCATCATCCATAGATATAACATCAGGCTTCCTGTGAAGATGAAGCGCCTTCTCTGTGTTCCGTGCTATGCTCACCATCGTCGCGACAGCCTTATCAGGGAATTCGCCGATGGCAGTCTCCTCTGAGAGCATGATCGCATCGGTGCCGTCAAGGATTGCGTTTGCGACATCACTTGTCTCTGCCCTTGTAGGCCTCAGGCTGTGCACCATGGACTCAAGCATCTGCGTCGCAGTGATCACAGGCTTCCCTGCCAGGTTGCACTTCCTGATTATCTTCTTCTGGATCATCGGGACCTTCTCTGCAGGGAGCTCGACCCCGAGGTCACCTCTCGCGACCATTATCGCGTCTGCGACCTCCAGTATCTTATCAAAATTCCTGACAGCGTAGTCATTCTCTATCTTGGCGATGACCTTTATCTTGTGATTGTTGTTCAGGAACTGCTTGATCTTTTTCACGTCTTTTGCCTCCCTGATGAAAGAGGCAGCTATCCAGTCTATGCCATGCGTGATGCCGAAGCGGACATCATCCCTGTCCTTCTTTGTGAAGCTCGGTATCTTTGAAAGGCAGCCCGGGTGGTTGACGCCTTTCTGGTCCCCGAGCTTACCGCCGTTTATCACCTTGCAGATTATGTCTGTCTTGTTCTTCTTCAGGACCTTGAGCTCTATGAACCCTGAATCGATCATGATCTTGTCACCCGGCTTTGCATCACCTGGAAGGTCCTTGTAGGTCACAGAGACCTCCTGGCTGTCGCCTTTCTTCAGGTGTCTTGTGGTGAGGGTGAATGTCCTGCCTGACTTGAGTACTGTGTCTGGCTCCACCATGCCAGTTCTTATTTCAGGGCCCTGCGTGTCCAGCATTATGGCTATCTCATTTGATACTGCGCGGATGTTCCTTATGAACTTCCTGTACTGGTTGTGGTCGCCATGAGAACAGTTTATCCTTGCGACAGTCATGCCTGCAGCATAGAGCTTCTTTATGGCAGAAACAGACTCTGTACCCGGACCTATAGTGCAGATTATCTTTGTCTTGACTATACTGTTCACCTCTTTATAAACAGGCTTTAAAGGGTTTTCTTTTAAAAATGTTTCCCTGCCATCGGTGCTTCTGAAGCTTATAAAAACAAAAGAAAACTATAAATAAACTGTGTGCTTATTGTCCTGCCATGGAAGTGCATCCAATCGCCAAGGTCCTCGCTGAGAAAGGTGTGGATAGTGTTGATCTTTCTATGTTCGATGAGTTCAAGAAGCAGGAGATCTATTCTCAGGCTGCGGATATTCTTTTTAGGTTGAACAGGCCTGAGCAGGGGATGATAGCGCTTGAACGTGCTGGGCGGCCATTGCCTGTGGATCAGCTGAAGAGGATGGCTGAGAACAAGATAATGCTGGGACAGCACCAGGAGGCTTATGATCTTTTGGTAAAGACAGGGCATGCGGAGATGGCAGAGTTCATCAAGCAAAATTTCCTGTCATAAGGTTTATTAATTGTCGCTGATTCTTAGGGTTTATGATAAAGATAGTTTTTGTGGGTAAGACCAAGGAGGCTTGGTTGAAGGCGCAAATCTCTGAGTATGTGAAACGGCTTGGCAGGTTTGCGCGGGTTGAGGTTGTTGAGGTGAAGGATGAACGTGTTGTGGGGAAGGATGTGGGTAAGATAAAGGATGCTGAGGGAGAGAGGATACTTGGTCTTGTTTCTGATGATTATTTGATTGCTTTGGATGCTGCTGGGAAGGCATTTGATTCTAAGAGGTTCGCTGTGCAGCTGAAAAAGGCAAGCGATCAGAAGTCAAAGGTCACTTTTGTCATTGGCGGGGCGCTTGGATTGTCTGATGCTGTATTGAAAAGATGTGATCTGCGGCTTTCGCTTTCTGAGATGACTTTTACGAATCAGATGGTGCGGTTGCTGTTGGTTGAGCAGGTGTATCGGGCTTTCACCATACTTCATGGGATGGAGTATCATAAATAATATTGTGCGGCGGGGGCGGGACACTCCGAATCACAGGGCAGATCCTTTTGAACCCGCGCGAGACTCGGATAAGTCTCACCAGATGCTCAATCTAGCGCTATAGCCAAACTAAGCGACCCCGCCATTGCACAACACGAAAAGTTTATATACTTTTCAAGCATAACATCTTTTGACTCGGATAAGTCTTACCAGATGCTCAATCTGGTTTTTTCTTATGTTTTTCAGGTTTATATGTTTTCTCGACGGTAAAACGGATTGTATCCGGCGTTATCGCAACATTACAAGGATTGCTCGGATCAGTTTCAGATTAGTCCATTAATTTCGGATTTCTTCCGGAGAAATCGTGAATAAAACCGGAAAGAGTGCGCCAAGAGAAAGGTTTATTAATACACTGCTGTTATTTTTCGTCATGAAAACCTTATATCTTCACGCGAAGTCCAATCTCGGGGCGCTGGATTTCGATACGTCGATGCTGCCTGCCAAGGTCGGCATCGTGACAACCATCCAGCACCTGCATGAGATGAAGAAGGTGGTGGATTACCTTTGGAAGAAGGAGATTAAGGCTGTGGTGTCCGGGCAGGTGCTGGGTTGTGACGCTGGCGCTGCATTGAAGAACAAGGATGATGTCGATGCGTTTTTGTATATCGGCAGCGGGGAGTTCCATCCTATCTGTGTGGCGCTGCAGACAGGGAAGGGCGTGTTTGTGCTACATCCTTCTGACATGAAGATATCCAAGGTCGATTCTGCGCGGGTAGAGAAGATACAGAAGAAAAAGAAAGGGATGCTGTTGAAGTTCCATAGTGCTTCTGTTGTTGGGATCATATCCACTACCAAGAATGGGCAAAGCCGTGTGCAGGGTGGAGTGGATGCTGTCGCTTCTATGGAGTCGAAGTATCCTGACAAATCATTCTATCATTTCCTGTGTGAGACGCTTAATTTCTCTGAGCTTGAGAACTTCCCTTTCGTGGAGTGCTGGGTGAATACCATGTGCCCGCGGGTGATGGAAGACGTGAATGTCCTGAATATCGAGGATTTGTTAGCATAAAGCTTTTAAATGATAATTCTAATGTATATACTGTAAGAGGTGAAGTATGAAACTCATATCCCATGAGATATTCTTGAAGCATAACCTTAAAGGGCATCCTGAGAATGCAGACCGTATACGCAGTGCGCTCAAGGAATTCAAGTATGAGCAGGCTGTGAACGGGGAGATCCACCTTAACAAGGTCCATACACAGCGGTATGTGCAGGGTGTGAAGAAGGCGCTCGAGCATGTCCAGGGGCCTGTTGGTTTCCTTGATGCAGGGGAGACCTATGTGGGTCGGGATACCTATAAGGCAGCGTGTTATGCAGTTGGTGCTGCTGTCGCTGCTGCAGAATCTGCGCTGAAGAAGAAACCTGCGTTCGCGCTTGTGCGGCCGCCAGGGCATCACGCGCATCCTGACTGGACAAACGGGTTCTGCATATTCAATAACATGGCTATCGCTGCTGCGTATCTTGCTGAGAAGGGTTCTCGGGTGCTGATTGTCGATATCGACATGCACCGTGGTGATGGTACTCAGGATGCTGTTACTCGGCTCAATGAGGATCTTGATAATAAACTGTTTTACTTTTCCATCAATCAGCAGGGTGTCTTTCCTGGGATGACATTTGATGAGGGGAATGTGCAGAATATCTATGTCGAGGCAGGGACTTCGGAGAATGATTATCTTGAGATACTCCGGAAGGAGCTTCCTGCGCGGATTCGGGCATTCAAGCCTAAGGTGATTGCTGTTTCTGCAGGGTTTGACTCTTTTGCTATCGATACTGACAGCCATAGTGAGACGCTCGGGTGTGGGTTGTTGCTTACGCGCCGGACTGTGAATGAGCTGAAGAGGATCATCGGGAAGGTGCCTTATTTTGCTGTGTTGGAGGGGGGTTATAACTCTGATTCTGTGCTTGAGGGGGTCTCTGCTTTCATGGGTGTGGCTTCCAAGGTGAAGTTTGTTAAGAAGAAAGTGGTTGCTGAGGATGATGAGGATGATCTGGTTGTCAAGACCTTGTTTGGCGGGGGTAAGGGAAGGTCAGTTAAGGGCAGGGGTAAGAAAGTTAAGGTAAAAAAAGCTGCCAAGGGTAAGAAAGCAAAGAAGACAAAGGCAAAAAAAGTAAAGAAGGTTGTCAAGAAAAAATCTTCTAAGGCTAAGAAAGCTGTGAAGAAAAAAGTTGTGAAGAAAAAAGTTAAGACTCCTGAAAGGATTGTTAACCGCCGAACGAAGCGAAGCGGAGTGACCGCGTCAGGAAAAGGAACTATATCAAGGAAAAGGGCTTCGCCCAAGAAAGACACGAGAGACTCTTCCAAGTCTCTGGGGTTGCCGGCGGCTACGCCTTCGGCAACTACGCAAAGAGTTGCAAAGACCGGGGCTAAGAAGAAGGCGGCCAGGGCTAAGAAAGCAAAGAATGCTGTGAAGAAATCTGCAAAGAAGAAATGATCATAGGTTTTTCAGTTCTTGTTCTATCTTTTTGATCGTGTTGAGGTTTTTGTTGGATTTTGAGTTGGCTGTTTCTATCAATATCTTCAGGTAAGATTCTGGGACTATGAGTTCCTTGTCTTTTGCGATTATCGAATCCAGGCGTTCGCTGCCTATCGCCTCTATGATTATCTTCTCTTCTGCCATCGATATGATCCCTGCGCGTTTTACGCCCGCGGTGTGGAGGAGCTTCAGGAGTTTGTTGGCATGGTCTATTGTCCTTGCTGCTGTGTGGAATATGAAGGGCTCGAACATCAGCCAGACTTCCTGGTTCGGGAGGTTGTTGAGTTTCTCGTTGATCTGGTCTGCAGTCACCTTTTCGTGTGAGACCAGCAGCCAGTCGAAGTCTTTCTTTTTTCCTGAGTCTGGCATGATGCTCAGGACTATGCGGCCTGCGCATGAAGAAGTGGTGTAATAGTCCTGCTTGCTGTTTATTATGTCGCAGATGGGCCTTATGTGCTCGTCTATGCTGCCTTTTCTTGAGAGGTCTTCTTTTTCTAAGGTGTTCTGCTTGTCTTGCTGGAATGGCATTCTAAGACCTTGTCAGAATTCATATATTAATCTTGTTTCTACTGTTTATAAGGTTTTCGTTTTGTTGTCTCTTTTGAGTGGTTACAAACGAAAGATTTAAATAGGGGAAAATCGCTTCTGTTTATGGGGTGATGAGGGTGCCTGATGTCATTTTTCATGAGCGATAATCCTATAGCATTGTTCTGCGCGCTTGTTGTAGTCGTAGTTGTGCTGAAGCTTGTCCTTGCAAAGCACAAGTGGTTTGCTGGAGGAAATGCTGCCTATATCACCTATGTCCTGATCGGAGTGATTGTGCTGCTTCTTGCCTATCGGCCGCTGTTGCGGATGCTCAGCATCGGAGTGCCTTTGGCTGTGCTGTTTCTGCTATTTACTCTAGGCATCTGCGCGCTGCTGCTTGCGCTTGGCATGCCGCAGGGCACCATATGGAACACACTCAGAAATATCGGACCTTTCAAGCTGATCATGCAGATCGCCATCGTGTGCATCATCGCTTTCGCTGCCAGTCAGGTGTATGGTGCAAAGCTGCTTGAGGACAAGTCAGTGTCTTTCGCAGACTCCATGATACCTGAAGAGAAGGCAGTCAAGGTTGATTTTGCACCTATCTTCTCAAAGAATGCTCTTGGGTTGATAATGCTCACAGTCGTGCTGGGCTTTGCGTTCGTGTTCGTCAACTTCGCGAAATAACATAGACTGATAATATTAAATTTACAATTTAGAACATGACTCATGACTTAAGCATCGAAGAGAAGGCAAGGATCAGCTTTGACAGGCATAATAGAGATTGGGTTGAGGAACTTGAAAACATGTCTGCCGAGCTTAGAGCGCAATACGAAGAGAAGTGGGCGACAGACCCTATGTATGACCGAATGTCTTTGGCAGGCTTTGAACGACGCTATCGACAAATCCACGCGCTTTTCGATGAACTGAAGGAAGGAAATCATTTCCAAAGGATCAATGATGTTGACATCTATGATTGGATCATCGACACCATGAAAGATCGAAACCAGACTACCAAATTATTTGGCAGGTCCAACGTCACGAACCTGTCTTCGAGACCAAGAGTACATTATTTAGTCTGGGCATTAAACGGATTTTATTTTCGACATTTACACTACAGATGTACTTCCAGTGAAAGATTAGAGCAAATCATTCAGACCGGCACAGACCGCGATGATAGAATGACATACGTCACCAGACATTTCGAAAAAGCTTTCGAATACGGTTCAATGCCCAAGCTGTTGCTTGTTTATGACGCTAAAGGAACAAAATTTATCGGCGGTGGTGAAGGATATCTACACGAATTCACAGAAGACCCAAAGTCACTCCTACAAGGCGTGATGCGGATTCAACTGCCGGAAGGAACATCACCACCAGAAAATTCAGGCTTCTGATATTCGCTCTCAATCAGACCTGACACGATCTATATACACCCGCAGCAGGGATCCGGTCTTCTTGTTCTCTTCAATGACACGTCCTGTTATCTCTGCAAGCTGGGCTTCTGTCCTGCTCTCTATCACATACCCGTCATCAGACCAGTCCTCGTTGTCCTTGACCCAATCCATGCCAAGCTCCCTGAGGAACCTGTTGTGACCATATGTCTTTGACTTCCCATACCCTTTTGGGATCAGGAGGTCATAGCGCACATCGCTTTTTCCTTTATGCTGCTCGTAGATATTGACAGATCTCCTGCCAAGCACAGACCTATCGACCCTGATCTTGGGCTGCTCTGCCTCTATCTGATCGAGGATTCCATATATCTCACCCATGGTCTTCACAAGCCCGTGAGAGAGGTATGTCCTTGACGGGTCAGATGATGCTATCGCATACATCGCTTTCAATGAATCTATATCCACATCTATCCTTTTTGCAGAGCATTCCTGCCTGAAGTTAGGTCTTGCTACGAGCCGCTCTAGCTTCTCCCTGAAGCCAGGGTCGCGGATGCATATCGCTTCCAATGAATCATGGCTGCGCTGGAAGTCGTCGAGCTGCTGCTCCACCTTCTCAGGTGAAAAGTAATTCGCAGGACTGCTCCACAGACTCTGTTTCATGTTACTGAGATCGATCGCTTTTGCGCGGACTTCAAACCCCTTCTTGTAGCCCCATCTGGGATGGACTACCTCCTTGCCAGAGTATATCCTGCTCTGTTCGGTGAGCTCTACCAGGGTCTTCTTGCGGCGCTTGTGAGCTGCAAGTGCTCTTGGCCCGGAGACTGCTGCCTTGAAATTCTCTGTGAACTTCGCTGCGGTCCGCAGAGCGTCGAGCTTTGCCCGGTCATATATCCGTCTGCCCACCTCTGGCAGAGTGCTGCTCAACTCCAGCAGGGGATGCTCATCATCAGGCTTCACATGGGTCTTGATGAATCCCTTTGCCCATTCTATCGCGCCAGTGATGCCTTTCATCTCCTCTCCCCCAGCGATGTCCGCGCGCTTCCTTGCGAATGTCCTGAAATAATGGCTCAGCCGTTCAACATCCTTCTCATTGTACAGGCCCACTTCTGCCAGCCTCTTTATCCTCGGAAAATGGTCTATCACAAAGTTACTGTAGTGATAGTCGTCACCGAATCTCTTGCTTGAGAGTTCCATGATCTCTATGACATCCTGCAGCGTGTACTTCATCGTCACGTCCTTGTCAACGACCTCTATGGGAGCGAATTTCTCTTCAGGCCTCAGGTAAAGGTCACCTTTCCTGTTGCGGACGTTCTTGCGCAGGTCAGCTGCCTTTATCTTTGTAAGCTCATCCTCTGCCACGTTGTAGACATTCTCCAGCGAGACTCCTTTCTCTTCCGCAAGATTCTCTGCCAGCTTCAACCTTCTGCCCAGGACGACAATCTTCTCCACTGTGCTGCGGAACTCCCTGATAGAATATCCTCTTGCGAAGTTGTCTGCCATGTCTCCAGAGGTTATGGTGGTGCGCCTCAGCAATGTCTTCATCATCCAATAATCATTCTTGTTCAGGACCTTTGAATACAGGCAGCAGTCTGTGCGCTCGCTTCCTTTTCCTTGTCTGTATTCCTCATGCCAGAGGAACTTGTCTGTCATGAATATCGGACGGATCTTTTCGATCACCTCGCCGATGTCCTCTGCGTAAGCGCCGGCGATCTGGTGATTGATTCCCTGCCTTATCTTCAGTATCTCTGGTTTGCACTCTATTATCCTTGTTGCGTCCAGCAATGTGATTGCGCGCTTGTTCCTCAGGTCTGATATGGGAACCAGGTTCACCTTTCCGTACTTCTGGACCCATTCATGGTCATCAGCCAGGCCTGCGAGGAGATTCAGGTCATCCTCCACCCTGCCGACTATGGCCTTTCTGTCCACCCTTGCGTTCTTTGCATAGTAGATGAAGAGCGCTGCAACCTTGTACGGCTCTATGGAAAGGGCATCATCCCTCAACTGGGTGTGAAAACTTCTTATGCTGTCCGGCAGTTTCCCTTTCCTTCTCTCTTCTGTGAAATAGTTCATGAAGCCGTGATTGGACTCCAATGACACAAGGTATTCTGAAGTGTCTTCCTCTACGACCCCTTTGTGGTCCCTCGGGTCAGCGCTGTCCACCAAGGAATCATCTATGAAATTGAGAAGTCCTATCCTGCTCTGTATCACTTCATCGAGCTGGTCTATGGCATCTATCTTCCTGAGTTCCTCGTATCCTTGTGGGTCATTGATGACATCCTCAAGGGTCTGTCTTGGGTTCTTGAGCGCTGCTGACAGCTTGTCCTGCTTCTTTTTCTTCCGCTTCTTCTTCTGCTTGGGTGCCATCCATCTCTCCTCTGGCGGAAGGTCGAGGTCACGGAATGCAGAGGTCATCCTCCTGTACGCGTGATCAGAGACGCGCACTATCCTTTGCGTATCCATCTTGTTCCTCAAGAAATAACCGTCACACAGAGCACCACCACCAAAATCGCTTTTTCCGATGCGTTTTCTTCGTTTGCCTTTCTCAACAGGCGGTGCCTCGAAATCCTCAAGAAATTCCCACTGGTCGAATGCACGCACTATGCTTAGTGGAGCAGAACATTCTGCTCCGCCTGGATGCATTGAAAGGTCCATCACCCTGTTGAGAAATCCTACTGCGTGGGTGTCTCCCCGCTCTACAACATCATCGATCAGGTCCATGACTGCCTGAATGTGTGCCTCATCCTCTGCAACACCTGGAAGAAACCTGTTCTGGAGCTTTTCCCTATCGATATATGGTCTTTTGTTCTCGCCTGTAGCCATGATAATCACCCACCTGAGTGGAAATAAATAAGTCATGAATGTATTTAAACTATTGTGGTGATAAATATACCCTCGTTTTTGCATATGTTCTGTGCCATCATGGGATAAACTTTTATATACTCTTATAAATAAGATTGCAGCATGGCAGAGGACAACAGGAAGAGGAATGTAGAGCATATAGTGGATGATGCTATCAAGCCTGTTCTAGGGGTAAGTATTGATGAACTGAACAAGGATATCTCTGAGAAGCTTGAGAAGAGCCCGCTTGCGTCGTTTAATATCGATACCAAGCTGAAGTTCAAGGAAGCCAAGAAGAGGTTCAAGCAGCAGTTTTTGCAGAGGGTCTTGCGGGTCAGTTATGGGAATATCTCTATCGCTGCGAAGCGAGCGGGTGTGGATCGGCGTTCGATACATCGTATCGTGAAGTCTGCTGGGATTGATGTGTCGCGGATGCGCGAGGAGATGACCAAGCCTTACCAGATCAAGCAGAAGGCTGTGGAGAATGTGATAGAGAAGGTGCTTGAGAACTACAAGCAGGTCATACATCCTGCACGTATCGCCGAGGTCTACAAACAAGTTGATTCTGTGTCTAAAGAGATACTTGACGAGATGCCTGAGAGGCCTATCACGTTGAAGGAGGCTGAAGAGGAGTTTGAGAAGGAGTATCTTCAACGCGTTGTCTCTGAGTGTGGAGGGAATCTTACTAAGACATCTAAACGTATAGGGATACGATATGAGACTCTGTTGCGGAAGATGAAATCGTTGGGGTTGAAGTGATAAGAAAAAGCAGGCAGACACTGATAACAGCAGAGATAATGGGGTTCTTTTTGATAATCATAGCTTTGTTAGGGATATTGACTGATCGGCCTGTGTTCAGGACGCTTGCTATCATCATATTTGTGATGATTGTCGTTGCTGCGGCTGCTTTTGCGGTCTTTGCTACATTGGCTGTGAAGGAGGAGAGGGGGACGCTTAGGAAGAAAAAGTGATTAAATTTAAATATCATCAGCAAATTTTTTGATTCTTACGGGCGCTTAGCTCAGCCTAGTAGAGCGCAACGTTCGCAACGTTGAGGCCACGGGTGCGAATCCCGTAGCGTCCATTCGAAGGTGGAAAACTTCGTTTTCCAGATAAAGATAATCCCGACTGCATCGGGATTATCAGACCTTTGAAAACAGATTTTGCCGACTCGCAAGCTCGTCTGGCAAAATCCATTTATCAAAGGGGTTGTAGTCTAACTTGGTAGGACTGGCGGTTCGGGGCCACCCAATCGGGGTTCAAATCCTCGCAACCCCATTTTTATTGCTTTTCGATGCCAGAATGAATAATGCTTTTGTAGGCTGTGTCTTAATTGATATCTTTAGTTTCCTTGTTCTGGGATTTCTTCTTGATCTCCTGACAAAATTGAGTTTTTGTTCAAAATTGGCGGAATCAGTGCCAATGAGGATATTCGCTGTCAGGATATAGATGGTATGGCCTCTGTACTAATAAATGTTTCCTGGGAAAGAAGGATTTTCTATGCCTGCCCAATTCTTTCGAATACACTTCCTAAACCGAAATATTTAAATATACGTTTAAATAACTGTTAATATGTTTGTTTAAATAAAGGTTAAAATGAATATTTCAGTTGAAAAAGACAAAGTCTTGAAGATTATTAATCAGACAAGATTCCCAACAGTTGTTAATATTTCCAAGTCTCTTAAGGCTAATCGCATGTTTGTTTCTGGTTACCTATCCGCGCTCAAGGAATTGGGTATTGTGAAATCTGAATCTGTAGGTTCTGCTATAGTCTATTTTGTCAATGGAGGGAAGAAGTAAATGGTCGCTGAGAGCATATATTCACAGTGGTCAAAAAATGACTTGATTAAAGAAATAAATAAACTTAGAAAGCGAAAAAAGTATGGTGTTGTATGGGATCATGAGCGAGAACCTGAGAAAGTTGTTTTACTATGTAAAGAGAAACTCCCGATTCTAAAGGAAAGCGTAAATAAATCTGTCCTAACAAACAATAAATCTGTTAACCACATCTTAATTGAAGATGACAATTTCCATACGCTTTCAGTTCTTAACTATACTCACAGAAATAAAGTAGATGTTATCTATATAGATCCTCCTTATAATACTGGAAAAAAGAAAGAGTGGAAGTATAATGATCGTTATGTTGATAAGGAGGATTCATATCGTCATAGTAAATGGTTAACCTTGATGAGTAAGAGATTAAGTCTAGCCAGACCTCTCTTGAAATCAGGAGGTATGATTTTCATATCAATAGATGATAATGAGATTGCACAACTCAAGTTGGTATGTGATGAAATATTTGGAGAAAAAAATTTAGTCGCTAATTTTATCTGGAGAACTGCGGGAAATTTTGATAACCAGGCAAAAGTAAAAATCTGTCACGAGTACATTTTGTGTTATGCGAAAGACATAACTAAGTTCCAAGCGCCCAAAATTATTGATCCTAACATCGATACAACAAGCAAATTGTATAAAGAAGAAATCAGGAACACAATAGTCAAAAATGGTCCGAAGAACCCCATTAGTGAGGTGATTTTACCTTCAGGATTTCCGGCCAATTTCAAAGAAGGAGTTATCAAGAAAAGAGATGATGCTTGGCCTCAATATAGTAAAAGCGTTAAGATAAAGAATAATAAGACTCAATCTTCCGTGGTTGTAAAAAGTGGTTGGAGTTCGAGAAATCTTCTTGATCTATTTATTTCATCTAACTTTCAGCCAGTTATAGATACTAAAGGCCAAGACACTATTTTTGAATTAACTTCAAATGGAACCATCGAAGTAGTCAAGAAAAGAACTGAATCTCAAAGTCATGTGTTATCTGTTTTGACTAATCTTGGAAGTACACAGAATACAAGTCAGTTCTTAAAAAAGAACGGAATCGAGTTTACGTATCCCAAGCCCGTGGAGTTAATTAAATATCTCTTAAGTATGTCATCTAATCGAAATGCTGTTGTTTTGGATTTCTTTGCAGGTTCTGGAACTACTGCGCACGCAGTTTTGGAACTTAATTCTGATGATGGTGGAAATAGACAATTCATAGTGTGTACAAATAATGAAAATAATATTTGTACGAACGTTTGTTATCCAAGAATTAAACAGGCAATTTGTGGATTTAAGCACCCAGTCACTGAAAAACATAAAGGTTTAGGTGGCAATTTGAGATATTTCAAAACGGATTTTGTAGATGCTGAGCAAACTGACAAGAATAAAAAGAAACTGGTTGACCATTCAACCGAAATGCTTTGTTTAAAGGAGGGTTGTTATTACGAAGTACTGTCAAGCAAGGATTTTCGAATGTTTACAGATATGAACGGGAGATATTTAGGTATTGTTTACGATGATAAAGGTATTGCGGTCGCAAAGAAGGAGATCAAGAAACTTAATAAAAAAATAAGCCTATTTGTTTTTTCTTTGGATGAAAGCGCTAGAGAAGAAGAGTTCGAGAATATACTGGACTTAGTAGATATTAAACCCATCCCCGAAGTTATCTTGAATGTTTACAGGAGGATTTTCAAATGATTGAACTCAAATATTATCAGGCTAAGTATGTCAATAAGCTAGTCGATGATGTTCAGGATTTACTAAGAGCTGCTGAGCGCTCTAGTTGTGTTTTTCAGTCTCCTACTGGATCGGGAAAGACAATCATGATGGCAGAATGCCTTAAAAAGCTAGCTATTGAAAATAGTAAGTCGGGTGGTCTGTCATTTATCTGGATTTCTGTCAGAAAACTTCACGACCAGAGTAAAGATAAGCTTGAGCGTTATTTTGAAGATTCAAGATCATTGACTTGTTCATATTTTCAAGATTTAACTGATAAGAAAATTTCAGAAAATGAAATATTGTTTGTAAATTGGGAAAGTATAAACAAATTAGATAAAAACACAATAATCAAAGAAAATGAGCAAGAATTCTATCTGAATAAAGTAATTGAGAATACTAAAGAAGAAGGGAGAGAAATAATTCTAATAATTGACGAGAGCCACCACACAGCTAAATCTCCTAAATCAAAGGCAATTATTGACTCGTTAGACCCTCACGTAACCATTGAAGTATCTGCGACACCTCACCTAATTGAAGATGTAGGCAGAAAGATAACCGTCCCGCTTAACGATGTTAAGGAGGAGGAAATGATTAAGACAGAGGTTTCCGTTAATCCTGAATTTCTCAATCTGAAAACTAAACCTACCGACTCAGATCAATTGGTCATGAAACAAGGTTTAGAGAAAAAAGCCGAGTTAGTGAAGAAGTACAAAAAGGAAGGTGCGAAAGTTAATCCCTTATTAATGATACAGCTTCCTGACAAAAAACAAGGTTTAGAGAGTAAGAAAGACAGAATTGTGAAATACCTTAAGGATGAATTTAATATTACTGAAGAAAATGGAAAGCTGGCTATATGGTTGTCTGAGCAGAAATCTGAGACTTTAGCGAATATTGAGAAGAATGAAAATGATGTCGAAGTTCTGATATTCAAAAAGGCGATAGCACTTGGGTGGGACTGCCCAAGAGCATCTATTCTATTAATATTCAGAGAATCTAAGAGTTTTATGTTTACGATTCAAACCATTGGACGAATAATGAGAATGCCTGAACTAAAGCATTACAAGAAAGAGCCTGAACTCAATAAAGGGTTCATTTTCACTAACCTTGCCAACATAAAGATTACTGAAGACTATGCTAAAGACTATGTAACTATCTATGAATCCAAAAGGCGAGATAATGTTTACAAGAGCCTTTCTCTTCCGTCGGTTCATTTAAAGAGACAAAGGGAGCGCACCAGGTTATCTGGAAACTTCACCACCATCTTTCAGGATGTGGCCAAAAGAACAAAGCTCAAATCAAAGATTAAATCCAAGCCTGCAAAGATAGTTAATGAGATCATAGCAGATGGGAAGATTATCAACATCGATAAGACTGGCGAGATTGAAGGTAAGGGGACTGTTTCAGCAAAGTTAAGCGATTATGAATTACAAAATAGGTTCAATGAGTTTATTAGAATTGGCTGCTCTCCCTATGCACCTGTTGACTCTAGTGACAGGGTCAAGATGGCATTATATCAGTTTCTGAATAAAGAGTTGAAAATAAAGAAATATGATTCCAAAGCACAAGAGCTAATTCTCAGTTCTGAGAATGTTCAACACTTCATTGATACCATAAATCTAGCTAAAGAAGAATACAAGAATAAAGTGGTCGAACCCTTGAGTGAAAAAAGAGAAATTGAAAATATACCTAATTGGGAAGTTCCGCCAAGAATTAGCTATAATAGCAAGTACAAGAAGGAGCGACATCCTGTATCAGTTATGCAACCATTTAGAGTTAGAAAACCTAGCAAGATTGAGGAAAGATTCATGACTGCGCTTGATAAATCCAATAAAGTAAAGTGGTGGTTCAGGAATGGTGAAGTGGAAATCAAGTATTTTGCAGTTCCCTACAAAGACGAGCATGACTTTGATAGAGCGTTCTATGTTGACTTTGTAGTAATGTTTAAGGATGGATACATTGGTCTATTGGATACTAAAGAAGGAAGAACGGCTGAGGACGCAGGCCCAAAAGCAGAAGGACTCCAAAGATATATCTCTGCTCAAGCAAAACGAAAGAAGGTCTGGGGAGGTATAGTAATTCAGAATAAAGGCACCTGGCGATACAATAACAAGAAGAAATATGCCTATAATCCCAATAATCTTTCTGCTTGGAATGTTCTAGAACTTTAGTTTTTGTTTTTAGGTATTTGAAATCCAACAATCACCTTGTACATATCATTAAACCTCTTCTCAAATACAAGGTCTTTGTCCAGGGCGGTGTACCTGAGATAGCTTGCTACTGATGTATGGCCTTTGGCCTGGGCATTATTCTGGATTCTCTCGTATTGGGATTGAGTTACCCTGAATAATATCATCCTTGTCTTGGCCATGTTCGCACCATAATATTCCATATTAATTCAGCGCTTAAAAACGCTGAAATGCCAATATTCTCACCTCTCAGGCGTTCTCTCCATTAGCGCAATGGGCTTCTAATGGAGCTATGAAATCGATAATGTACTCTTTAGCCATTTTAGGGGTCATACAAAGGCTTTTCTTGTGGTCCACGAGCTTCTTGTACTTGGTCAGGTCTTTCTTCCTGCAGACAAGGAGCCAGTGGTCGAAGTGCTTGTTCAGGATAGGTATCTTCTCATCAAGGTAAGATAATCGGTTGGCTCCTGACTCAATCTCTATCCCAATCTTGTAATCTGGTAATAACAAAGCAAGGTCTGCCCTCCTGTCTTCTATCCTGTACTCTATGTTCATGTTCCCGTGAAGCTCCTTAAACAAGTGCTTCATGCAGAAATGGAAAGCGGATTCTCTTGGATTCTCTTTCTTGATGTAGAAGCCGCCGCTAACATGGCCGTCAAGCTCATTCAAGCGGACATACTGAAAACCCTGTGCGGCTGCCCTTATACGCTGCTCCTCGTCCAATTCCTTGACCCTGTAGAATACTTTATCAAACTTCTTACCCTTGTACTCGACTTCTTCCTTTTTCTTCACTGAGAGCGTACCATTTGCAATCTCTCCCCTGACCTTTGCAAACTCTTCTCTCTGGATATCATTCCAATGGTTTGGTTCAGAGTCTAGAGAATGCTTTTCATAATATTCAATGGCTCTTTGTCTGGCTTCCTTACGATCGTCCTGTTCTTCTACATATCTGCGCATCTGGTTCTCAGCTTCATATATGACATCAGAAGAAAAGTTATGTTTCAAAGGCATGGCTGCAACACTTTTCTTCTTTTTCTTGAAGTCAAATAGCTTATCTACATTTTCAAAGAATATTCGCTTCTTTTCCTCTTCGGCCTGCTTCTTCTGTTCTTTTTTATCCCAGTATTCACGAATCAGTTTCTTTTCTCTTTGCTCTTTCTCTTGCCAGACATACAGAACTTCATTATCAAACTCTTCAAGATAATCTTCAAAATCTTCATCCCTTCGAAATCCTTCCTCGACAAGCTTTTTTTCAATTTCCCCCACGTTTTCCTTGAACTTGCTGAAATCAAGATATCCAAAATCAACTTCGGTGATCTCTTTGAATCTCTTTTTCAGATATTCTTTTTCTTCTTCCTGCTCCTTTCTTTCTTTGCTTAGACGTCGTCGATGTTTTATGATAAGAACAAATACTGTGATTGCTATTATAAACAATAAGAAGATGAAACCTATTCTACTCCAGGGCAGATTCAGGAAAGCATGCCAGTCTGTAATAAACTGGGCTTCTTTCTTTTCCCAAAAGGCTGAACCTACTAATACTACTGCACCCAGGAAGATTAACAACATTTCCGCATTGTTATAGCTCACGCTATCACCTTTATCACCTAATCAAAACTCATGGTTCCATACAAAAAGCTTAATCCTTATGAGGATGAACTCGTTAATAAGCTTGAGGCACTAAAATTGGCCAAATATTCATACAACCATACAAGCATATAAACTTTGTACGGCATTTGTCCGGACAAACTTCTTAAAGCAACAAACCATATAAACGTTGTATAACATTTGTCTATACAACCCGATTTATAAATTTTTGATAACAAAGCGTTATCAAAAAACAAGTATATAAACTTCGTAGCCCGTTTGGGCCACAACAATTATTGGGTTACAGAGCATCTGTTTCGATTATTTGCGCGAATCATCGTTTTTCATCCTCCGGACGTTAAGTTGTATATACACGCCGCAGGTTTATAATGATTAGCGGATATTCGTGCCCATAAATCAAATAAGAAAATCATTCAAATGGATTATCTATGTCATCCCAGAATTCTGTATTCGTAAATATTGTCTCCAATTTATTATACCTTTTGGAGAATTTCGGGGTTCCCTTCAGTTTGTTTTTTAGAACCACGAAGTCTACTTTTTGAGATGATAGAGATTCAGTTGTTTGTGGTGTTGGTTCCTCCCAGAACCAGAATTCCATTGATTTCTTTTTACTCGTTTGGTACGCACCCATTTTATTCTTTAACTTCTGTATTTCAGCCTCAAGATTGCAACTAGCAGCATTTGACTTACATTCGATAAACCTTATATCATTAGGTGATTCAACGACGATATCAATTTCTGCACCTTCATCATGACTCCACCGCACACTCAAATCTTCTTCACAACAATTTAGGTAGTATGCGAGTAATTCAAGAAGCATTCCTTTTGCTTCGTTCAGTTTGCATTTCATTTCATGAATAATTTTATTCTCCGATTTGATGATTCTTTCAGTGGTGTTCCCTTCTAAAAATTCTGAGAAATGCTGCTTGCTTATTGATAGATCCCTCAACTCAACAGATTCGCTATCAATATACTCTTTTATGAAATGCTCTGCATGGGCGTGTTCTTGTCCAGAAAATCCAGAGTAATCCCCACAACAGTCATAGAAAATAATCCAACCTGAAAAATCTGATCCTATACTCCCATAGGACTGAATAAGAATACCATAACTATAGTCTGAGTCAGTATCGTTTTGAGGGTGAACAAATTTTGTCACATAAGCTTTTTCATCATCGCCGATTTTCGCCTTGAATTCAACCACACCCATAAGTAACTTAACGAAAGCAGTAACTCCGTTAAAAATATGTGATTTTGAACTATCCAAGACCTCGCATTCGTACCAGAATAATGTTTCATCAAGTATTTCTTGCTCCGTGAGATCTGGTTTCTTTTGCGGAATCAGTAGAGACTTCAGAACTGTTTTTGGCACTCTCTTGGAAAAGAAGAAAAGAGCGTCTCGAAAGGATGAAAAAGCATACTTTTCTTCTAGATTCTTTATGATTTGTTCGTTTATTTTGTGAAAGTATGAATCGAAATCTGTTCGTTCTTCATATGGAAGTATCTCTGCTTCTCCAAGCATAACATCTTTAATTGAAACTTCACCATCATAACTATCGGAAGTGTGAAGTTTAGATACTATCGCAGTTTCGTATTTGTCTTTCAATAGAACTTTCCATACATATTGTGAACTATACTTAAATCCGTCGAAGGATTTCAAGTACTGTTGTTTGGATACGCGGTCAAATAAAGAGAAATGAAATCCCATAGGCATTCCATGGTTAATCTGATTAATGTATATCAAAGAGAAATACATAGCAGCAATATCCTGAAGCTCTTCGCGAGATGCGTGAATGGCTTCATTGTTTCTAATGTATTTGTGAAAGATTTTTCCACAAGGATTTAATATATTTTCTTGTATTGTCTTTAACACATTGATTAATTCTTTTTCTGTGTTCGATGCTCGAAGTTGCTTTAGTATGTTATTATAATTTTTAACCAAAATAGTTTTTTCACAATAGTCTGAAATCTTGCTTATGTGAATGCCTCTGTGTCTTGCTCTATAAAATGCATAGTTTTCTTCTAAATCAAAAAAGCGGGTTGATGTAATTTCCTGTAGCAATGATCTTAGAACCGTTTCGAAGATAAACTTATATCCTTGCAAGAATTCTATTTCATTTATCTCGGTTGATTGTTTTGTAAAGGAAATAACTTCTTGATAATCACACAAAACACAGGCAACCCTATAAGCACCACAAAACTTTGTTGCATCCTCCTGTGAAAATGTGGTGCGCTCCACTTTTTTTGGCTTCTTAGATGGTTTAACCATAGAATATCTGTCAGAAACGCTCATATTTGTGTTTTGTGGCCATTTATAAATAAACCCCAAATTTGATGATTTATAACCTATTTTCGCAAATAATTTACAAAAATTAGCGATAAATATATAAATGAGCTGATCTTACTTATACTAAAATGATAGTTGAAATCACAATCGAAAACTTCCTTTCAATAAAGGAACCAATCACACTTAGCCTAGATGCTAGTGCTGGCAAGAAGCTGGAAAATAACCTAATCCAGCTATCTGACAAAGAGCGATTACTAAAATCAGCAGTTGTTTATGGTGCTAACGCTTCAGGTAAATCTAATCTTATTAGATCCGTTCTTTTTATATGGTTCTTAGTCAAGAACTCACATAATTTTAATGTGGAAACTGAATTAAACAAAATAGGATATCCCAGGATTCCATTCAAGTTAGATAGCGCTTCTTTGAAGAAGCCAAGCAAATTTGAAATAGTTTTCATAAAAGATGATGTTAGGTACAAATATGGCTTCGCTTGTGATGATAAACAGATCATTGAAGAGCACTTATACTATTGGCCAAAAGGAAGAGAATCTCTAATTTTCAGTAGAACTAAATCTTCTGAGTTTAAATTTACTGAAGATAAATCTCAGCAAAAACTCATTGAGAAACAGATGAATGATAATGTACTTTATCTATCTAGAGCAACCCAACTAGGCTACGATAAAACTCGAGCACCCTATGAATTCATAGTTAATGATATTGTGGTAAACCCTAACAGGACTGATTTAACTATACAGCAGATTTACGATGATCCAAAAATAAAGAACAAAATACTTGACATTCTAAAGAAAGCAGATTTCGGAGGAATTGTAGATATCGAAGTTAACAAAGAAAAAAAGACAATAAATGGATTTGAATTTAAATTTGAGAATGAGAATGCCTCGGTAAATCCTTTGAAATCTAAAGAGCAAGATTTTTATGATGTGAAATTTTTACATAAGAATGATAAGGATTCTTTGGTTAAGCTTGGCTTCAATGAAGAGTCTCATGGAACTCAGAAAACCATTGCGATGCTCGGCCCAATATTTGAGGTTTTTGAGACTGGTAAGACTCTCTTCATAGATGAATTTGAGGTTAATTTGCATCCAAATATAACTGAGTTCTTAATCAAACTATTCCATAGCAAATACAATACAAAGAATGGTCAGTTAATTATTACTACTCACGATACAACACTGCTAAAGAACAAAGACTTGTTTAGAATGGACCAGGTATATGTATGTTCAAAGGCACCAAATAAATGGACTAAAGTAAATTCGTTATTGGACTTTGATTTGAGACAAAATCTTAGTTTTGAAAATGCATACTTAAATGGTAGAGTAGGAGGACTCCCTTTTATAGACGAGACGTTCTTCGAGGAGTAAAATGGTAAGAAGACGTCCAGCAGAGTTAAAAAAGACTAGCAAATTATGGCTATTCTGCGAAGGAAAGACTGAAAAGAGATACTTCGAAAACCTTAGAGTTACAGAACATTTAAGACTGAAAATAGTCCCAAAAGAAGCTGGCGTTTCTAGGGCTGATCAAATTCTAGACAAAGCAGTAAGATTCCTTAACGGAGAATTTAAAGTAAATGGAGACTCTTTCGATAGGGCTCGAGATATGGTGGCTTGTGTTTTTGATAAGGATGACAACAACACACCAGAGGTTTTTGAAGCAGTTAGAAGCAGATGTGGAGATGTAAAGATTATCTATTCGAATCCTAGCTTTGAATACTGGATTCTTTGTCACGAAGGATACTATAATTCTCCTGCATATAACCAAGCACAGGTTTATGACCTTGTAAAAGAAAAGCTAGATATTGACACTAAAAAAGAGACTGAACTATATGTGAAGATCAAGAACAATCTCGAAACAGCTAAAACAAATGCGAAAAGAATACAAAAAGTCCACGAAGATGCGGGTACTGAGTTGATAAGCAGGGATTCAACGCCTTTGAGCTTGACATATAGGCTAATAGAACTTATTGATGAGTTTCGGTAATTCCCCGTAAGATTTTGAACAATCTAAACACGTAATCAACACAGCTTGCTAAGAAAAGCGCACAAGTAAGGTATAACTCTTGTTAAGATAAAAAACGCATACATCAGCATAAAGATGTAAGGAACTCCTGTTTCAACAACAGTCAATTTTTTGTACTTCTTTCTATCTTCTCCCTGTCCCAGATAATCCCATTCTTTTTTGAATAGTTGATAAGGCAGATACTCTTCTAGTTCGTGTATGACCTTGAACTTGCCCGAATTCAGTTGTCTGAATGAGTTGATCTTCATTACCCAGAGATACGAACTGATAATTCCAAGAAAAGAGAGAATGATTAACCAAGAATCCTCGCTTATTGTAGTGAGATAACCAGTCCCTGTTAGCAACAGTGAATGGAATGTTAGGAAAAAGCTATTCGCAATTTGTCTTCTATCGCTATTCTTCTCTGCCGTCGCTACAAATAGCTTATACTCTTCAAATATCAGTTGTGTGTCTACCTTCTTTTTCTTAGCAGCCATTATCTGTTACCTTTTATTAGCGATTTTAGATTATCCCAAGTCCATTTGTACATTTTATCTCCTGCTTTGGCAGTTTTAGGTTTTTTACAGGTCTTACCACCCCTACCATACAGCAAAAAGTAAGGTTTTTCTTCTTCCTGCGCAACCTCAAGCTCGTGATCTATGCCTGGAGCTTTATCTGTTTTCTCTCCGCAGATTACAATCACTTGGTGACAGCTTTTGATTCTGGGTTTGATCTTCTCTTTCCAGTCCCCGCTCAAGGAATCTTTAAGAGACCAATCAGCTATTTCAAAAGGGCTGTTTTCATTTTTTGATTGTCCAACCAGGAGTTCTTTCAAGTCAGAGTCGTTGTCAAAATCAAAACTTATGAATATTCGTGGTTTGGTCATTTTCGTTTCCTCTGGCGGATTTTTGTAGAGACCTTATCAACTTTCCAGTTTGTGACTTCCTGTTTCTTTATTCCTTTAGGGATTTTGTGCTTTTTATCCTTGTGAATGCGCACCCCAATGACTTTATTTCCCGTCTTCCTGCTTTGTTCAATCTCCCATTGAACTGCTTTTCTCTTGTGGGTGTCCTTTCCAATCATCACAACTGTTGTCGAAGCCTTACGAATCTTTGGTTTTGTTCTTGTTTTCCACTTACTTTTGAACGGTTTATTCAGTGATTGATCTGAGAATTCCATGCTCATGTTCCTATTCTTTGCTTGAGCTTGTAAAAGCTTCTTCGCGTAATCGTCTTTGCTGTGGTGACTAACAAAAACGCGAGGTTTGCTCTTCAGCACTTTCGGGCAACCCCTGCCTGCGGAGTATGTTCCCCTTTTTCTTGTTCCATCTTTTCTCAGTGGAAACCGTCTACGATGACTTCTTTGTCGAATCATACGAATAGAGGTTTTTCAGAGGCGAGATATAAATCTTTCTAACCCACGTTTCTCACGGACATAGCTAATTATGGCTTCTCAGCGCCTCTGATGCTATTTTATCATTTGATTTATATTATCCGAAAATATCACGACTTCCCTTCGAGGACTCCACATATCTTCTCAAACTCCTTCGGACTAATTTCCCCATACGCCAGCCTCCTCTTAGCAATATCCAGCGGGTCCTCGGGCTGTTGTGGGGTGGCGGCTGCTGGCACTGCCTGACTCTGAGGCTTGTCATGGACGTCCACGTCCTCGACCATCTTGTTCAGCTCCGTGTCCAGGATCCAGGTGTAGGACAGGGTGGTGTCTATTTCGTCGTGGCGCATGAAGTGCTGGACTTTCTCTATCGGTACGCCGTTGTTTAAGAGATGGGTACATCTGCTGTGTCTTAGGGTGTGGAATTTGTACTGATGCTGGACTCGTCCACAGCCATCTTCATGGATTGCCTTGTACATCCCTGCTCGTTTCAATGCCTTCTTGTAATCCTTGTAGATTCCATCCTTTGTGTAGTGAGGCATGCCATATATTCCAGAAGGCAGGAAATATTCCTCATCTGGATTCATAAGCTTCCACTGCTGTAGGACTGGAATGCAGACAGAACTTATCGGGATGAAGCCATCCTTGTAGTTCTTGCCATTCACCACTTTACACCGTTTGTTGTCTAGATCAATGTCAGTCCACCGTAGCTTCGCCACCTCAGATATACGTAACGCACAAAAGAAAGCCATGAACGTGGCCATCATTGTCTTCGGCGTCTGGATGTGGTCAAATACTTTGACAAGCTCTTTCTTGAAGAAGACATTCGGATACTTACGCCTTCTTCGCTTGGTCTCCTGTGTCTTGCTTAGAGATTTTCTTGGCCGCGCCATTTTAGACCTCCAATCACAGCCCTCATATTAGCCATGATATCCTTTCCTGCTCT
Organism: Nanobdellota archaeon; assembly: GCA_042576705.1. Classification (GTDB taxonomy): domain Archaea; phylum Nanobdellota; class Nanobdellia; order Woesearchaeales; family UBA11576; genus JABMQF01. The sequence continues at coordinate 28,330 of JBHPEY010000014.1, forward strand.
CGTTGAAACCATCCTGCGCCAGTTATAGCTCATTGTGCTGGCATCCTTGATAGATATCTTCTTGGCCCTGAGCTTTTCCTTGACATGCGAGGGCGCTCTTTCCAGAAGCATCCAGACATACACACTCTTAGGGCTGACGTCATGCTTCAGCAGAAGGTCATAGATTGCTCTGTGAGTCTGATTTAACTCTTTCTTCTTGCCTTCTTTGTAGCTCTGCACTTGCAGCACTAATCCAGTCACTTCCGTGTCCGACATGTCCGCAGTGACCGGCTTCAAGATTGACCGGATGGCCTCTATCCGCTCGAACACAGTCATCTTTTTCCATTTGGGATTCATAGGTCTCATACCTCATGTATAATCCCAGAACACGATTTAAACTTTGTATAACAAAGCGATATCATTAAATAGAAACAGCCCATCATTCCAGCATAACAGGGCGAACATCCCCATTTTTTAATTCTTTAGAATGAGTTATGTCCTTGTTGGAATATCGCAGTCTTTAGTTCCGCCATATCCGGTTATCTCAAGGAATGCCTGTAACAACGGACCTTCGTACTTCTGCCATGTCGGGTCAAGGTCTGCATGGACCTCGACATCACGGACATAATTAAGGAAATTTGTCTCCCAGGTGTATTGTCTACAGGAACAGAAGAAATTCTCCAGGAACAGCTCGCAATCAGGGAGGTCTCTGCACCAGTCATCAAGGCGCTCTTCGTTTACTATGGTCTGTAGCAAATCCATCCTATTTTTTGTGTATCGATCCTTTAAAAGAATTGCGGCTTTGTCTTAAAAATCTCAGTTTTGCGAAATATTTAAATAATACTTAGTATATACTAAGTATTACGGTGGAACCATGGAGACAATCAGCCTTAAACTGGACGGGAACATGCTGCGGAATGTTGACAAGAAGCTGAAGAAGCATAACTACAGCACGCGGACAGAGTTCATACGTGACGCTATACGGGATAAGCTCGAGGGGTTGACTAAAGAGGAAGCTATAGAGTTATTCCTTAACTTTAGGCCTAAGAGGAAGAAAGGGACAGAGAATCTCACAATGGCCGAAATCAAGGAAATAGCTTTCAAGGAAATGTTGAAAGAAAAGGGATGGGATTAGATAATATCTTCAGGTCTCTTAAATTTAACAATCTCCACAAGCTTTTGGAAATGTTTGTCCTGGGATACCAATACCGAACCTGAGTCTCTTGCCAGAATCGCATGCAGAGCATCATTCACAGGAACTCTTTTTGATTCTGCGAGTTTTTTGGCCTCCAGATATTGTTCTTTGCTGAATCCAACCCATTCAACACAGCACATTTTTGAAGTGATAAGAATCAAATCATTTACAGACTCTTCACCAAATCGTTTTCTCAACTCATCAACTGTGCGGTGCGAGTAGACTAAAACATCCTTATCTGCAATAATCTTCATAAAAAGCCTGGTCGCATAACTACCCAACAGTCTTCCTCCAGATCCTTTCCGATCCTCCAAATGATCAACCCAGATACATGAATCCAGATAATATCTTGCCATGCAGATAAAAAAGTCTTTGAGCTTAATATATTTTTCTCGACGAGAAACGGAAGCATTCCGGGTCGGATTTCTTACCGGAAATGCTTCAGAATATTGATTTGATTTGAGGATGACAACCGCGAACTATGCTCTAAATGTCGCAGTATGTTGTAGTGCTTCTTGATTTTATTTATAAAGCAGTTTTGCCTAATATATGTTATATGACTTATTCGTCTTGTAGCGGAGGCTGTGGCGGGGGCCATGGAGGGTATATCGGCAATATACGTACTGAAAGCAGCTATAATAGCAGCATGGGCGGCATGGATCTGGCGGATTCTGCTTACAAGCCTATGTATGTGGCAAAGACTGCTTCTGCTGAGCCTGATTACAATCATGGGTAATCATCATGGGATATGTATCTATGTCTTCAGGCGGGGCTTATCGGGCTCCGGGTATCGACCAGGTGGTCAACAAGTTCTATGTAAACGTGGGTACAGTGAATGTGCATAACGGGGATGTGAATAATGGGATACAGCATTCTATCGCTGCTGAACGTACTGGGGATGTGCATATCCATAACTATAATCAGACCATCGATAATCGGATCGGTGTGCAGAACAATTATGTGTTGAATCTTGATAACCGGAAGGTTGAGTTCATTGCGCCTTATGTGGGTGATTCAGGGCGTGGTGATGTGAAGTATCTTGATAAGAAGGATCAATATCTTCTTGAGGGCCCTTCGGGCCAATATGATTCTTCGACAGGAGTCCCGGCTTACTCAGGCAGCATAACATCTGGCTTGCTCAAGAAGAGGCGGCCTGTTACGCAGTTTGTTGATGATGCCTCTGAGGTACAGGGGATGGTGGTCGAAACGTTTGAGAAGCTGACTGGGCAGGCCTTTCCTGACAACATTGTGGTGCGGGTGTGTGATGAGAAATCCATGAAGAAGGCGCATTCTGCTAATGGTGGGACTTGGAGTCCTGGGATCATGGGGTTTGCTTTGAATCGTGGTTCTGATAATAGCTCTGTGTTCGTTCGGAAGAATCATCTTGATGCTTTGATGTTGACTCTTGGTCATGAGATCGGCCATGTTGTTGCGCCTTTGCTCGGCAATCCTGTTGATGAGGAGGCCAAGGCGTTTGCGTTTGAATTGGCTTGGGCAAAGTGCATTGTGGAGAATGACATCGGCGGGCTGGCAGATAGTTTTGATGTTGATTTCATGCCTGCGGCGAATGGATTGCATGACAAGGCTTTTGCTTTTGTGCAGGATGCTGTGCAGAAAGGCAAGGATTCTTTACGGATTTTCTGGGAAGTCGCTAAGGGAATGCTTTCTGTCAAGACTTCTTCTTAGAACAGGCCGAACAGTTTTCCAATGAATGCTATGTAGAAGAGAATCAGCGTCCAGCCTTCCCATTTTGTGATCTGCCTGTCCTGGGTTATGAAGAAATACATGAATGTGGCGAACAGCATGACAGGCAGGCTGAATGTGAGGATGCTCTTCGGGACTGTCAATGTTGCGAAGAGTGCGGGTATGCCCATGACTGCGAATGTGTTGAAGATGTTGCTGCCGAGGATGTTGCCTACTGCGATCTCTGGCTTTCCTTTCTTTGCTGCTGTGAATGAGACTGCCAGCTCAGGGAGGGATGTCCCTAATGCTACTGCGCTTGCAGCTATTATCTCTGTGCCTATGTTGAACATGGTGGAGAGTTTCAGGACAGACTGAATTGTGAACTCTGCGCCGAGGTAGATGAATGCGCCGCTCACTATGAGTACTGCCCAGATCTTCCAGCCCAGTTTGTGCTTTTTCTTGAGGTCTGCTTTCATCTCCTTCTTGATCTCCTTGTCCTCGTGTTTGCGTCCAGAACGTATCGTGTACATGATGTAGATGAAGAGTCCTGCAAGGCAGAGCAGGGCCTCGGGCCAGGTGAAGTTGCCGTCCCATACTGTTATCGTGAGAAGGAATGCTGATGCTATGAGGAGAGGGAGGTCCACGTGGATGAGTTCGTATGTTATCTTGAGATTTTTTGCGACTATCGCTGAGATTCCCAGGACCAGGAAGATGTTCGTTATGTTCGATCCTACTACGTTCCCTATGACTATCTCTGTCGAGCCTTTGAAGACTGCTGCAAGTGATGCAGCGAGTTCTGGGAGAGATGTCCCTATGGCTACTATCGTTACACCTACTATGAATGCAGGGAGCTTGAAGTAGAAGCCTATCTCTTCTGCGGAGTCTGTGAAATAATCTGAGGCCTTGACCAGCACTGCTATGCTTAGGATCAGGACGCCCAGCCATATCAAAAGCTCTATCATATACTGTGATAATTGGGGTTGTTTTATAACTGTTGTGCTTGGCGGCAGCTCGTTTCCAAGCCTCTACTCCGCTTTTGCTACGCAAAAGCTCCGTCCAGCCACGCAAGCAATTGCCTTCGCTACGCTACGGCAACAGCTTGCTCTGCGGGCACGGACGGTCTTGAAAACGAGCTGCCTTAGCGTCTTAAAAACAAAAGATTAATATGCGGATATGCTCTGATTATTTGTCATGGAGACAAAACAGCAGGTCACGGCGAAGTTCATCATAGGTATGGTGCTGATAATCGTATCTTTGATTCTCGGGAAGCTTGTGCTGGTGCCTATACTTATCTTTCCAGGCAGTGAGACATGGCGGGTCGCCATGGTGATCGCGTATGCGTTCTCGTGGATCCTGATCCTTGTAGGGATATGGCTTGCAGGGGTCGAAGGCTATCGGCTGGCCACGCACAAGTACAAGGTGTACCAGAAGAAGACAATCCATCGTGTGAAGCGGCACAGCAAGAATGCAGTGAACCATACAAAGAATGCTGCGCGCAAGACAAAGAAAGTGACCAAGAATGCTGCGCGCAAGACAAAGAAGGTGACAAAGAAAGCTGCGAAGGAGACTGTTCGGGTGCTGAAGAAGCCGGGGCAGGCGATGTCCAAGAAGAAGTGATTCCTACCCACATATGACTTTTTTGTCCCACAAAACACCTCTTTTCTTTATAAGTATTTATAAATGATGGTTGCTTATTACATTGCAGGTTATGATAATGTCATATATGTCATATTGCTAAGAAAACAGCGGAGGATACAAAAATGGCAATCAAGGAAGTCAAGTCAAAAAAGAAAGTGGTGAAGAAATCAACAGCACCTGCAGGCGCGGCCAGCAGGGATGAACAGATCGGATTCCACAAGGGTGCTCTGTCAACACTCGCGAAAGAGAGGGAAGAGATGCTGAAGATACTCAGCATTGTTGAACAGCTGATGCAGATGCATGTTGCTGCGCTCAAGGAGTTGGGTGTTGATCTTGAGAAGATCGCTGCTCAGGCGCAGGCCAGTGCTCCAAAGGGGAAAAGTGCTCCGCTTGAGGGAAAGCTTCGGTAAGTTTAATTTTTTATCTTATCTTTTTCAAAGGAGCTGTTTCTCTGAAGGTTGGCTTGGCCAAATATGTCGTACTATCCGATATTATACTTCAATAGTGCTTAAAAATCTTCAAGCCCTTATAATAACTGGGTGGTTGGGCGTGTCGCATGTCACAGCCACACTAACAATTTGAGGGATGAAGATGAAAGCAAATGCACAAGCAGGATTATACTCAAAAGGGATGAAAGAGGCAGGCAAGCTTGACAGTGAGTACGGAGAGAAAGCCCGCACTGTCTTCAAGGCTTATGAAGCTGCAGTGTCAGAGCGCGGTTACTCTGACAAGGAACTTATGAACCCCGGCAAGTCAAAAGAGGTCGCTAAGCTGATGTTCAGCAACAAGTACCTCGGCAATGCAAAGTTCAACCCGCTGCTCAAGCAAGGCATGTACAAGGACTTTGACAAGAAAGGAGATATCGAGCAGCAAAAACTGTACCAGCACATGCTCGGGATGAACCTTGACAACTTTGTGTCAAGCGGTGGAGTGATTGACAGGTACGGTGGAATGCAGAGATTAGGCGTTACACAGGCAGTCGAAAGACAGTACGACAGTCAATCAACACAGCAGATCATGAACTGGGCATGGCAGAAAGCATATGACCCTAAGAAGTCACTCGGCGAGAACATGGATGCCTATGCAAAGATACTGCAGGAAGATCCCATACTTGCAGGAACCGGTGCGAAACTTGACACTGGAAAGTTCCAGAGCATCGAGGACATCGCGCAGGCACTTACCACATCTCTGAAAGGCAGGTCGTCCCGGGAAGGGTTCCAGCACACGCACGATGTCGAGTTCAATTAAATCTTTTATTTTTAATTTTTTAAACTTTGAAAAATGCAGGCGAACAACGCATACAAGCTTGAAGGCGGGAGAGCCAAAGATCAATCTAGTCCTTACAGCAGGGCTGCGCAGGAGAGAAACAACCTGACTTACAGGATACAGAACGAGATCGAGCAGGAGATACCTGTGCCGTTCAAGGAGGTGTCTCAGGGGCTCGCCAAGAATCTCACAGACACTGCGTATCAGTTGAGTGCAGAACAGGGACATTACAATCGGAAAAACTCTCTTGACTTCTTTGACAAGCAGTTCCTGGAGCGCGAGTCTGAAAAAGTTGATGGAAGCATGAGGGATTTTGTCAGGAACGCCTATGGTGTGGAGGATGACAAGACTGTCGACAACATCAGCAGGAACTGGTTCAGGAAGAAAGAGAGGTTTGACCTTGCTGACAAGATTGACAGCATGCGGATAATCAACAAGGACCCCTGGGCAGAACCTGTACTGGAGGACAAGGTCTATTCTGCGCCGCAGCCTGTTGTCGAGAAGGTCGAGTCTGCGCTATATTCCACGCTTTCGAATTACAAGGACGCAATCCATCCCAAGATGTATGATGACCTCAGCTCCAAGATCAAGGAGAAGGCTCCACTGCTCGCTGAGAAGCTTTCGGAGTACATGCCGACCCCTGCGAACAGACTGCGTGGGCTCATGGAGAGCACTACAGGAATCTCCCGCTACAATGAAGCCAGGGAGATGTTCGAGAGGCAGGTCGTGTACGACGCGCTCGAGGCTGCCAAGTGGGACAAGGAGAAAGCATCGCAATATCTAGGAGACTCACTCCGCACACTGAACAGGAGGATATCCGAACTTGGGATAGAGAGGGATGTGAAAGATGGTGCGGAAGATGGCAAGGTCGTCAGGATTGAGGATTTTGTCCGAAAGAAAGAAAAGGATACGGGCGGGAAGCCTGACGGTGCTGTCGATGAGATAGAACGGTTCAGGCAGCTTGTGCAGGAGTACAATGCAAAAAGGGATGTTGACAGGGTGCGGAAGACTGTCAAGAAGAATGCTGACAAGGAGAATCTCAGGCTTGCTGCCTAGCAAAAGGTTTAAATAGACTTTTTCTTTTTGATCTCTCATCTGAGGTGTGAGTCTATGGCTAAAAAAGCGGTGAAGAGAAAGGCTGTCCCTAAAAAAACTGATGATCAGGTCCTCAAATACATCAAGCTTGCCATCGATACAGAGAAAAGAGGCATCAAGTTCTATACAGAAGCAAAGAAGCGCGTCGATGACTATAACATGACGCAGCTCATGAACGTGCTGTTGGAGCAGGAGCGCATACATCTCAAGTTATTCAGGGCAATCTATGCTGCAGAGAAGAAAGGGACGTCAGAGGCTGCCAAGGTCGCTGCTGCCTACAAGAGACAGGCAAAGATAAAGAACCCCCTGTTCTCCATGAAGAAGCTTGGCGATGTAGTCAGGAAGAAGTCTTCGATATACAACCTGTTCAAGAGGGCTGTGAGGTTCGAGGAAGATGGTCATGCACTTTACATGGACATCGCAAAGAAGGTGCGCAATCCGAAAATAAAGAGTTTTCTCAGGATGGTCGCGAAAGAGGAGCTTCGGCATCGTGAGTTCATCATTATGCACCAGGATTCTGTATACAACACAGGGCACTGGTATGGCTGGGAGCATGTAAGGCTCGAGATGTGAAGCTGTTTCTGGACACACCTGTCATAGTATTGTGTTTTCTCGTCGATAAATACCTATAAATCATGCCTGCGTATATAGTTCTAGGCAATGTCAGCATTGCACTAATGTCACAGGTGAGTGAAATGGATGGAGAGATGATGGTCCCAGTATACATGGGTTATTCAGGAAAAGAAGGGAAGAAGGAGAAGAAGTCCGCTGCAAAAGGCGGGGAATATGATGCCAAGACAAATAAGGTGCTCCGCGAGCTTGGGATCATTCCGCCTGACGATGATGAGATGGATGAACTGTTCAGACGTATAAGCCCTGATGCTTATTCAGGGCGCGGGCTTGAAAGGTCTTTGGGTAATGCACCTAATTATATGATGCCGCCCTCGATGACAGGCAGGATGCCTGCGTATTCCCCGATGGGGATGATGCCAGGGATGCAACCAGGCCAGATGGCAGGCCCGCAGCTCGGTCCACAGCAGGGGATGCAGGCAGGTTATGGAAATGCCTCGCAGATCAATATACAATACACGTCTCCTGATGGGACAATGTACCAGATGGGTGTCACAGCTCCTGCAGAGAACCGCGGCAAGGCATTGTACAATGTGCTTTCCGGGTTGTATGGATTGATGAATGCAGAAGGAAAGTCAGGGAAGTATGGTAAAGGCGGCGGCAAGTCAGGTGGCAAGGGATATTCCGGAGGGAAAGGAGGGGGCAAGTAATCTTTTTATTTTCTTTTTTAGGAAAAGGCTTATTAATACAAAGGCATTCTACAGGTCAGGTGATATAACATGACTAATGATATAGAAAAGCTACAAGAAGACGTCCTGAAGGTCAAAGAAAGGGTGAAAAAAGCCTATACTGCGCTGTGCAATCTTAAGGCAGAGATGGAACAGATGCACAGGGAAAAAGAGATGGATGAACACACCTTCGACACTCTTAATCAACATCGTAATGAAGCTGAACTTCAGCTTAGAGAGGTTGTCCACCTCCTGAAGACAGAGGATGCAGAACTCGATGAACTTGATAAGATAGCAAACAAGATATGGGAATCAATGGGACTGATGGCGGGGAAATAAAGGATCATCTTCCTTCAGAATGTGTATCCCGACCATAATTTTTTTATCATTCTAATATGTATATGCTGAAACCAGTGCCCCGCACAGAGATCTGCTTCTCAGGGTTCAGTGTCAGGGGCCTGAAGATGGTGTCTGCTATGACTAGAGTGCCCTTAAAATCTTCAACTAGCTTCTTCTCCAGCTTGTGGAAGTAGTTGTCAGGGTAGATGAATATGATGTCGTACCTGCTCAGGTCCTCTTCAAGGTAGTCTGCGTTCTTGAGGGTGTATTTTGCTTTCAGCTTTTCCTTCATCTCCTCTGCAGCCTTGTGGAGATTAGGGTCTACCTCTATGCCTGTCGCTTGTGTGAAGAGCGATGCTATCGCGACAATGATCCCGTCACCTGAGCCGAGGTCGATGAAGCTCTTGTGCTTTTGTAGGCCTATCTGCTTGAAGAGCTCGAAGACCTGCATAGGTTCAGAAGCGGCCCAGTAGCCGTGGCTTGTTGGGTGCTGCGACCGGCCTTCCATGAGAAGCTTCCCTTTCCTCTTGGTATATGCCTGGTATATATCTGTAAATCTTTCCTGCATGGAGAAAAAAAAGGTGAGCGTGTCTTATTAATGTTGTTCTTTGCTTAAAAATGCAAGAATCAGTTGGATATTATATCGCGCACTACATGTATGAAGTCGTGCGCCTCCTGCCTGTAGCGGTCAAAGTTCGTGCCGCGTATCCTTTCTGTCTCGCCACGCATAAGCATCCCACCTATGTTCTGGAACTCGCTGACTATCGAGAGATCCTTCTTGTGCATGAAGTTCTTGTCCACGAGATGGTGCCTGACCAGAGGGACAAGATGCTCGGGTGTATCCGGGATGACTCCATGATGCAGTAATGCAGCGTGTGCCGCGTCAATGACAGCCCAATGAAGGTCTATCACTGCCTGCTTCATGTTCCAGTTCGCATTTGAGATGGACATCGGGCCCCTTGCCATGTATATCCATACCACCTCTTTGGAAGGTTTTATCCTTCCAGTGCCCAGCATCATCTTCGCGAGGCTGAAGCAGCCCTTGTCAAAGACAGGATTGCCGTCGCGCAGCATGTTTATGAGGATGGGATCGCCTTTTGACGAGTAGTCCCAGAACTTTGTGATCGGCATGGTCGTTATGTGAAGCCGCTTAGAGACGTTTGCCGCGACCTTCTCTGTGACAACGCGGTACGCGGTGATGAGTTCTGGGGTCAGGACATTCACAAGATCATCGAACACCAGAAGGACATCTATATCGCTGCCGAACAATGCCTCATCCCTTATCTCGCGTTTCCCTTCTGCAATGCTGCGCTTCACCCGGGACCCGAAGAACACGACTGACTTCACCAGCTCTCCAAGCTCTTTTGTTATCTCGTCGGAGAATTCCTGGACCACGTGCTCTACCTCTTTCGGCTTTGCTATGTATTCCCTCTGAGTTGTCCTTACATTCATCATGATCCCTCTCTTATTCCAATGGTACCCCGCTCCAGAAGACCCAGTCATCTGTGGGCCTGTACTGCCCTATGACATACGGCGGCGGGTTGCAATGACCAAAGTACTGCTCTGAGACATTCGACCAGGTCTGCCTCTGCTCTGGCGCGAAGTAGCTTCCACCTATATCTGCGCCGAATGCACGCCAGGTCTCCAGGAGGATACGGCCCCTGCCGAACTGCTCTTCCTCATGGCCTTCTGACACGACAGCTCCGGTGAAGCCTTTTGATTTCAGGTAATCTACAGCCTCGACGACAGGGAATATACCCTGGCCTGCAGGCAGGTGACCGTGCGCCGCAGACATTGAGTCTACAGCCTGAACAGTGCCGATGACCTCTTTCTTCTCCATCTCCTTGACCATGTCCATGAACCAATTGTTGAAACGCTTGCGCCTATGCTCTTCCGCCTCCTGCGGGTGGTCCTTCTTGAAATGCTGCAGCCACATGCCCATGTGGGATGTGTCGAAACATCCCTTGATGTGTGTCTTCGCGAGGTCCTTTGCCTCGTCCTTGGAATATCCACGCTCATTCTTGAGACGCTCGGCCATCCTGTCCCTTGATTTCTCTATGAGCTCTATGAACTCCTCAGGGTGCCCGCCATACGCGGTGGGCCAGCCTATCTCAGGACCGACAAATATATCCTTCTTGCAATGCTTGTTCTGCCTTGTCTCGTCCAGGGCAGTGATGCCAGCCTCTGCGTAGGACTCTTCTGATTTTTCCAATGCGTATCTCTTAAGAGCGACCATCTCTTTCTTCTGGTACTCTATCTCCATGGCCTGTGCGTCTGCTGCAGATGAAGCCTCATGGACGTGCTTGAGATGATGCTCAACGTCATCGATCTCTCTCTTGATTATATCCGAAGGCTTCATCTTCGGAAGATTGACGTACTTGCTGTATCTCACGACAGGATCATCATCCATGACCTTCCAAAGTTCATCTTCAGGCACGCTCTCTTCCAGTTTCTCGTAATGCTTGATCGACTCCCTCAACGCCTTCAGACGCGAAAGATCATCATTATACCTCGTTGAGTAATACAACGACTGTCCTTTACGCTGGATCCACTGGTTGTCAAGCTGGGTCCTTATCGCATACTCTTCAGGCAATAGCTCTTCACCATAACGTGCATTGTGATCGTGGGTCCTTTTGACAATCTCTTTCCAGTCAAGCGGTGCAACCTCGAACTCCTTTTTCTTGTCATTCCATTTAGGGACTCTCCGTATAAGATGTTGCGGGTCGTTCGGGTCTATGTACTTTCCATCGTCAGTCACCCAATCTCCTGCGTGGATCTTCGCATCCTTTCCATCCACATCCGCACCCATGTACTCCTTTTCTGCGCGTTTGTATACAGGTTCAAATATAGGCTGGCCTTTCGGGATCTCGTGTATCCTTCCAGTCCTCTTGTCCACGACATAAGCTGTTGCGAAGCGCTCTTCCTGCTCAAACGCCTCGAACTTGCCGGCGTGCTTCCCGTCCTTGTTCCATCTTGCGTCGTAGATGTCTCGGGCGAACTCCTGGCTCCAGATGTCGACACCACCGCCCCTGGCGACATCGCCGACAAATCGTATCGCGTCCTTGACCTCCTGCAGGTCTGTCTGCCGCTTCTGCTCACTGACGGCGCGGTGCTGCATGTCAAAGCCAGACATGTTGGTCATCGACGACGTGGGCATCTCAACACCCTCTATGTTGAGGCTGTTCGCCCTTGAAAGCTCACGCAGGTCCCTCCGCACATCCTCGCCGTATGCTTTCGGCCTGCCGCCCATCGGGCTCTGATGAGACTGATTGAACACAAGCTGGATCGTGCTTGCGCCCTGCCTTATCGCAGCGTCCACATTCTGGATGATGTTACCGCCTGTCAGGGGGTCCTTCTCCAAGACGGTTACGCCCAGCTCGCTGATCGGGACTATCGGCTTCTCCAGCTTGGGCGGCCCGCTATCCGGGGCATGTGATTCCCTGTCCATGGGCGAATAGTAAGGCCCTGTCGAAAACTGCATCTTAATCCTTTGCGTGCTCCTTGACGAACACGCTTACCTCCTTGATGAAAAAATCAGCATCAGCAAGATATGAGTCGAACTCCTTTCCGGATATGCCGAAACGTTCCTTGTGCATTATCGCCTTTGCGATATCATAGAACCTTTCGACTATCTGGCTGCATCTCTTGTGGAGCAGGTTCCTTGCGACCAGCTCAGTCTTTATCAGCTGCGCCAGCTCCCTCGGAGAGGGCGGTGTTATCCCCGCGACCATGATCGCGGCATGCCCTGCGTCGATCACTGCCCAGTACAGGTCCAGGACAGCGCGGGAGACGTGCTTGTCAGCATCCTTCATCGACTGCTCTGCCTTCACATAATAGACCCTCATGCTCTCTTTTGTCGGGCGAAGCTTGCCTGTCACCAGCATGTCCTGCAGAGGGTATATGAAGCCGTTGTCATGCACCACAAGGTAATCCCTCAACAGCTTGAGTGTCGCCTCTTCCCTTCTCTGGAACCTGTCCCAGAAATCAGAAGCAAGGATAGCATCGCTCTCTATCGACAGCTTCCCTTCGTATGCACTCTCAGAAGCAGACATCTTGATCTCGTTCAGCTTTTGATTCGTCACAAGGTTGCTTAGGTCATCTATGATAAACAGGACCTTCGTGACATCCGTCCCGCTGGACGGCCTGTTGACAAGCGTCGAGAATATCAGCTTACCATAATCTTTCGCCAGCTTCTTGGACAAGAGATCCACCTGACGGTACCTCTGCTCATCAAGATTCCCGATATTCGGTGATTCCTTCCTTTTCAGCGGCGTCTCCATCTTATCCTTCCTCTATTGACCAAACCATTTCATCTTGTATCCCATCGATCGCATCAGCCTCATCGACTCTACTACGTTGTCGACAAGCTCTTCTGAAGGTGTCGAGTACAACTGCTGGTCAGGAGCAGCCTGCATGGTCTGCTGTATTGTCTCATATGCCTGCCTTGCGTTCTCATATACTTCCAGGAACTCGTCCTTTGTCGGAGGCACGTTATCCCGGGCATACCATCCCTGGATCTCATGCATGGTGTTCTGCGGGAGCAGTTCCTGTATCCTTTTCGCGTAATCCTGCTGCGCAGATGCATCAATATTTATCTTCTGGGTCTTTATCTCTTCCTCGATGTGCTTGGAATCCTCAAAGAGCTTATCAATATCAACCTTCTCTTCAGCAGGGACCTCAATCTCCTGAAGCATCTCGTCGAGCTTTATCTCCTTGAGCGACTCCTCCATTATCCTCTTGGCGTCATCTTCCTGCCTCTTCTGGTCCCTCTCCTGCTTAAGCTTGAGCTGCTCCAGCCTCTTCAGCCGCTCTTTAGGCGGCAGCTTCCTTATCTCCTCAAGCTCTTTCTCATCTACCATGATGTATACCCCTTACCAGGTCACCATCCTGTGCGCTTTCTTGAAATTCTTGTATGTGTACCATATACAGAACTTCATCGGTCCTGCAGCCTTTGCCCTCTCCCTATCGAGCGCCCACTCAGACGGCTTGCTCTTGTCCTTCTTCTTGAACTTCGGAATGAACGAGCCGAACAGCTCCTTGAACCCGCCTAACAATGCAGTGAAAGGCTCGGCAGCGCCCTTCAACTGTTCCAGCTTCTTCTTGGCAGCGGCTGCATCTTCCTTTTTCTTCACGACATCCTCGGGGAATTCCTCTCCTTCCTCCTTGAGATATCTCCTCAGGTCATCTCCCAGCGCGTCAATCGCTGCTTTCAAAGACTGGTCGATATCACCAAGAATATCAAAGGCCTCGGCATCACGCATCCTGATGTATCTCTTCATCTCCTCATCAGTCCATGTATAGCCGCGCAGATGGAACTCTGACCTTCCTATATGGACCGGACCCTTGTGCTGGTAGCCTTCCTGATGGAAATCCATATGAGGCTGGGTCCTGAAAAGGATATTGACGACAACAACACCATGTACATGTTCAGTCACCCTCCTGCTGCATATAATCTCTATCTCTGTCACGCTTCCCTCGAAAGCGCCGATAAGGTCCTCGCTGTTCGTGCGATCAAAGTTCTGCTGAAGCCTCTTTACATTCCTGAGGTAAGGCTTGACCCACTCGATGTAGAGCTGGATTGCGTTGTAATGCTGGCGCAGGAACTTTATGGTGAAGTTCCGCCTGTTGTCCAGCTCCTTGAATGTGTACTCTTTCCAGACAATGAACGCAACGAGCTTCCTTCTAAGGACGTCTTTCACCCTTGGGTTGAAATCCAGACTGTCAACGTAACTGTCTACCTCATCCTTCTTCATCGCCGGAGCGGCAAAGAAGATGTCCGGCAGGGTGGTGTAACCGAGGGTGCTCGCAAGGCCGTAGACCGATCCTGGCGACTTGACACCGCCGTCCTTCAGGTCGACCCAATAGCTCCTCAGTGTTATCTCTGCAGCCT
>JBHPEY010000015.1:0-41525 GCA_042576705.1 Nanobdellota archaeon
AGGAGAGGCTTGATCGCGCCGACCAAAAGGGCGGATTCCTCCTCGCTAAAGGGGAATTCTCCCCTCTTTATGAGGGCGGCAATAAAATGGCGAACAGAAGAGAAGAGAGTCTAACAGACCGTGTAAACGCTACTATTGCAGAGCGCAAGCCAGATAGGGCCACGATGGTCATGGACGCGTACATACTCCCTATGATGGATGACGCCATGGGTGTCCAGACATGGAAGTACTATGTCCCGTTCGATGTCCACAAGGACGTCTCAAGCATCCACCTCTCAGTCGAGGGCGACGCGAACAACGTATCAGGACTGGACTTCATGATCAATGTCTACGGCAAGGATGTGGACGAGAATCACCTTGGATCTGTGGAGAATGAGCTCAAGAGCTCCTTCAGCAGGATGTACCTTGAATACGATGCAAGATCGCATGTCGCAAGGCCGACGATAGCAAAGAACGTGCTCGACACGGCATTCGCAGGTAGTGTCGGCGGCGCCCTTGTCGCAGGAGGAAGCATCTTTATTGGTCCTGCGTTCCTGGCATGGGCAACCTGCGCAGCTCTGATGACCTATGGCAGCATAGCATCATCGAAAAAAACAAAGCGCATGAGAGACGCTTCAAAATCACTGTGTGTCAACACGCGCATGAGCAGGGGATTCGACGAAGCCACAACAGCAAAGGTCTTTGAACTGACAGATTTCTTCTTCACACTTGACGGTTCATGGAAGCATATCAATCAGGAGATGGAAAAGAAAGCACGCCAGCTGGAACTCGGCGAGGTCGCAGAGATGTACAAGGCTGCCCAGGAGCCCAAGACAGGGATGGCGACGGACGTCATGGAGAAAGGGATATTATCATTATCTCGTCGAGACGCTTCAGGTCCTTGGAGAACAAGCTGAAGCCGATACGCGCATCCGGAGTTGACCTCTCAGGAAAACAGCTCACTCTGAAGGCTTCACTAATCCCTGCGATGCATGGCTATGAACTGTTCATCGACCAGACAGAGACACTGGCGCATTGCCTTGGGACAGGAGAGCGGGTGGACCCTGTGCTTTCGATAGTGGCTCCTGATCACCTGACTGATTATGAGCGTGAGAGCATAATGAAGAACTTCCTTCCTGTCTTCCACGACTTTGTCTACTCAGGAAAGAAGATGCAATCTGCAGTCAATGACAAGGGCATGCAGTCCCTGAAGAGACGGTCATTGGTATTATCCTTGGGATTCGGAGGGGTGATGGCAGGCGCTGGCCTGATAACGATGAACCCTTACCTTATCGCGCTCGGCGCATACGCTGCGATGAGCGGAGGAGTGATAAGCCGTGACAAGTACAGGCAGGCAGACGCCCATCTCGCAGAGCTCAAGAGCGGCAATGACCTTCTTATCCAGCAGTTTGCAGAGAATCTTTCGATCACCGAGCATGTCTCCAAGGACCTGAAGCGTCTCGACGAGATAATGATATCATGCCCATCACCTCAGGCAGCATACACAGAGGCGATGTACGAGGCCAAGAGGCAGGGCAACTCAGGTCTCGCGAGCTATTACCTGGAGAAGATGATATTCATACAGAACACAGGCATGGACCTGAACAAGGGCGTGCTGAAGATACCGAGGAGGCAGGCCTGGAAAAAATGACAGAACGCGAACTCGTTGCATTGGATGACCTGTTCATGTATCCTAGGAAACCGAGGCTCAGGGAGCTTGGCACTGTCCAGAGATACGCAGAGCTGGAGCAGGAGATGCTTGACACCTGGGGCACGAGCAAGGAGGACATAGACAATCATCAGGTATACGTGAAGAAGCACAACGATATCTCGACTTATTTCGCGGTCATAGGACAGAGTTCTGCAGGACGGAACATGTACTGCCTGCGCACCGCGCCAGAGAAAAGCAAGGGAAAGGTGATGATAGTCTCAGGCCATCACGGCGAAGAGAAGGCAGGACCTCTTGCAGCGATGAAACTCATAGAGGAGATACTCAACCCTGAGATGCCTGCCCTGGAGACTCTGCTGAGCAACTTTGATGTTATGATAATACCCTGCATAGACCCTGATGGTTTTGACGCAGGGATAAAGCTGTTCTACAGCGACGGCGAAGGCAGGTACTGGCCGAGGAATGACGACACAAAGTATGGCGACATAAACTCGACCTGGGGGCGGAAGTATGAGAAAGGCATCCCGAAAGAGGTCCGCACGGTAAGGGAACTGATGCAGACATTTTTCGAATCCCTGGAGGACAGGACAAACGGCGCAGTGTTCGACCTTCACGAGACAGTCATGGCCCAGGCAGGCTCGAACATACCCGGATGGGTGGCTGGCTACAGCATGACAGAAGGTCTTGGCCCGCTCCTCATAGAGAGCACCGAGGACAGGGAGCTGGGCGCGGATATGGTGGCCAACCTGAAGCATACGAAAAGGAAGGGCCTCCCTTACAACCGCAGGACAAGGGCTTTCTTCAACAAGCTACCGCTTCTGTCGCAGGTCAAGATCATAGGTGAAGGAAGATCCACAGAAGGAGAGCTGTTCACAGAGACGACGCTGACAGTATGCACAAGATACGCCAACCAGACCCACGGCGTCCACGGAGTGACCACTGAGACATTCCTCAATCCCCTCGACGAGAGAGTTGTCCAGCAGATGCTGCTGGTGGAGGGCGGTCTGAAATATATGCTGAAGAAGATTATGCCCTGATAATATTAGCTGCCAAGTTGAGACCGTCGTCGCCCTTCGCGAGCCCCTTCAAGTAAATAGTGCGGCCCGTCGCGGGGGTTGCCCCCTACGGGGAGGCAGGGCCTATAGAAACAATAATGGTGGGCGAGCCTGGCGACGCACGGAGCTTTTGCGAAGCAAAAGTGTAGTAGGGCTCAAATTGGCAGCGTCAAATGAAGAAGGATTCCCGACCTCGCTGAAGGGGAATTCTGCACAAAAAGGTGTTGAGAATGATATACGAACTCATTGAAAATCCGGAAACAGACATAATATCCGCACTGGAGCAGAAATGCGACACAAGTTCATTGGTCGCAAGGTTCTACGAGGACCCAAGAGTGCACAAAGCACTCCACGTACTGGAAAACACAGAATACGACCTGGAACTGGGCATGCACAACCTATACAACCAGCTATGTTTCCACGACGACACATGGATGCGCACATTCCTTCTCAAGCAGGTAGGCAAGAACAAGGAAGCAGACGGGTACAGAAAAGACTTCCTGAAAGGCTACGACCCGTTCAAGGCATACAACCCTGTGGTCAAGGGCTTCGCATACTGTGAACAGATAGATGCCGCAGAGACAGCCAGACAGCTGGAAGTCCTGATAGACTGCATGGATTTCGACTTCGAGGGAAGCGACGACCAGCACATCGGCCGCATGCATCCCTATCTGAAGACAATCGCAGGGACTCGTCTGAGATTCCTCGAACGGAAAGAGGCATACGAATTCGACATATTCTGTCGCGTATCTGACCTTGTACAGGAAGGTGACGCGTTGGCAAAGGACTGGCAGCTCCAGGCAGCGTCGGAGCGCTACGAAAAGGCAGGTGAACTTGCAGAGTACCGGTTGAGAAGGCCTGAGCTCGTCAAGTGGATATCAGGACGCATGGAAGAGATCGCTGATAATTATCTCCTGAGGGAAGCAGATGAGAGGGACGAAGACATGATTGGCAGCACCCTCCCTGAGCTGGAAAGATCCGACGACAAGGCTGCCTGAAAATTTTATCTCGCTAAAGGTGTTGTTTGTGTCAAGAAGAAAGAAAAAAGGAAAGAAAGCAGGACCCGGAAAAGAGACAGGGACAGATCCTGAAGATATATCGATCAAGGGATTGTCCTACTGGACCCGCTCAAGGAAACTCATCGCCGCACTCATCGTAGCTGCAGGCTTCGGAGGCACGGTCCACGCGATAGACTCCTGCAATGAGGATTACCAGCGCCAGGCTGCTTTCGAGCAGCACGTCGAGAGACGGTTCTCTTATTTCAAGAAAGCACCTCACCCCAAGAAGCACATCGAGACCTGCCTGAGACCTGGCAGTAAAGTTACTGTCCTGGACAGTTCCATGAGCCTGTTCAGCGTCTACTCCCACAAGAAGAGGGTCACTGCAGTCGACGGAAAGAAGACCTATGGAAGCATCTGCATAAGGCCCAGCGACAGGCCGCAGGATGTTGACCTCGAGTCACGCATAATCATATCAGGCCTGGATCACGACGACCTCGAGGGATTCATACGCTACAACGCAAGACTGAAGCTGGTCACAGAACTGCCGGACATACTTCTGAAGGATCACTCAATCACCGGCCTGAAGATCAACAGCAAGGACATACCCCTGAAATACCTGACAGGCGGCATGCGCGACCACAAGGAGCAGGAGACCACACATTTCCTAGACCTTGCAAAGCTTGTCAAGGACGGTGTGCTCACAGATGATGATTTCGGAACACACATCGACGTGTGGATAACATCCCATATGGGCCTTGACAAGGCACCTGCAATGGACATCGATAACATAGCAGGCGTGAAGGACTACGGCCAGCTTCCAGCGTCTATAGAAAAATACACGAAAAGTGAGACGAATTTCCCGGCAGACCATCCTGCGATAAAGAAGCTGGTGAATTTCTACGAGGATATGCCTGGCGCAGATGACAATGTCAATCTCAAGATGATATACGCACTGGGCATTGTAAATGACAGCCTGAGATACCACACTGAAGAGCTGTATCTCGATCCGGTGGCCGCGCTCAAGGACGGGCGCGGCGACTGCGATGATTACGCGTCGATCTATGTCACGATATTGAGGTCTTTTGGCATCCCTGCACGCTTTGTCGTCGGCAATCTGACCAACAATGATGGCTCAAGACTCGACCCTATGAGGCACGGATGGGTAGAGGCGTATGTCCCTTTCAAGGACGGCTCAAAGCGATGGGTCCTTGTCGAGCCTACCTGGGCTGACGACAAACCTGACCCGCTTACATACATAAACTATTCTGACAGCAAATACCTGTACGGCGTGGCATTCGATGCATTCCTTGAGACTGATAAGAAGGACAGGATCGATGTCTTCCAGGAGCATCATTGGATTTCTGATAGGGAAGGAAAGGACAGGAAAAAGGAATGTCCTGTATGCTATTCAGGTGCTGAAGGTGATAAGAGATGAAATTCAGGAATAAGCTGAAGGCTATACTGGATCATATTTCCGACGACCAGCAGAGCTTGCAGAGGAAGAAGGGTGAGGAGGAGCCTTATTTTGAATCCTATCTCCTGCTGTCAAGGAAGACTGATGAGTTCCTGTGCTCGAACGGGGCCATTGTCGACGAGCAGTACAGCAGTGATGACAACACCCTGAGGGTCGAGGTGCGCGTGGGTGATTATGGCTTTGATGGCATGGGTTCGATAACCACTGGCGTATTCCCGATCACTGACGATTATACTGCGACAAGGAATCTTCTCTGGAGCCTGACGCAGCCTGCATACCACCATGCTCAGCTCAATTATCTCAGGAAGTGCCGTGACGCTGTCGACTCAGAGCAGCCTCTTCGGACAAGGAGCTTCTCGTCGGTGAATCCTGTGGAGTTTGAGGATAAGATGAAGAAACGGAACGACAGCCTGGTCGACAGGTGGCAGAAGGTCCTGACAGAAGGCAGCGCAAGGTTCAACGAGCATCCTGAGATACTTTCAGGGCGCCTGAAGTTCACGCTCGAGGAGATGATGAAGGTCTACGTGAACACAGAAGGAGCTTCGATAGTCCAGCAGGACGTGAATTACATGCTTCACATGGAGGCGAGCGCCCGGGCGCCCGAGGACGGCGAGCATCTTGTGGTGACGCGGCGTTATCTTTCCAAGAACCGTCTTCAGTTCCCGAGGAAGAAAGAGCTTGAGAATGTTATAGACTGGATGATATTACATCTCAAGGAGCTACGTTCAGCCCCTGTCCAGTCTGCGGGGCAGTATCCTGTGATGTTCGATCCTGACAACACCGAGGTGCTGTTCCACGAGATAGTCGGTCACCGTCTGGAAGGTGAGCGTCAGGAGCGTGACTGGGAAGGCGATACATTTGAGGGCAGTATAGGACGTAAGATAGCGCCTGATTTCGTGAATCTGGTTGACGACCCGACCCGGAAGCTCTTTAGGGGTGTCGACGGGGTTGAGCGGACCATGTTTGGCCATTACTTGTACGATGATGAGGGTGTGCCTGCAAAGAAGGTTGTCCTCATAAAGAAAGGTGTGCTTCAGAACTATCTTCTCTCGCGTAAGCCGATAGTCGGCTATGATGTGCCGCCTAATGGTCATGGACGGTGTGATGGTACAGAGGATCCTATAGCAAGGATGTCTAATCTCATGGCGCGATCAAGCAGGCCATTATCACAGGATAAGTTGGAAGAGCTGCTCATCGAGCAGTGCCTGCGTCAGGACAAGGATTATGGGATTATATTCAAGGGGTCGAGCGGCGGGCATACTGACACCTCCGACGACAACTTCAGGCTGTTCCCTCAGCAGGTCTACAGGCTCTGGGCAAGGGACGCGGTCGACCCTCAGACAGGGAAGCGCTTCACGAAGGGCGAGCAGCAGCTTGTGCGTGGTGTTGAGGTCGCAGGGACGCCGCTCATGATACTCAACAACATGCTGGGCATGGGAAAGGATTACCGGATCTGGCCAGGCCATTGCGGTGCTGAATCCGGCTGGGTCAAGGTGTGCGGAGCAGCGCCGTCTTCGGTATTCTCCAAGATTGAGGTAATCCCGAATTCAGCAGACAGGTTGATCGACAATCCGCATCCTAAGCCGTCGACATACCTGGCGAAGAAAAGATGAGAGATGTTGGAAATGGCAGATAAGAAAGGGCTTGAAGGGATAATGAGCGCAATGCATGCTGAGATAGAGAGGAGCATGTCGCGTCTGCGTATGCCGCACGCGAAAGAGATTGTTCCGCAGTATGTATCTTACTGCCTCACGACGAACGAGACGTTGAGCATTGACAGTGACCTCGGATGCTCTGGTTCTGAGAGGAAGAAAGACGCGTACATCGAGGTTGAGGTGCGGGTCGGGCGTGAAGGGGACATTACATCAGGTCATTATCGTGACATGCTCGGTTTCTATGATTCCCCGTCACAAGATGCCTTGCGTGTCGTGCTATGGCGTTTTACTGACGACATATTCAAGGAGGCGTTCAAGGACTACCTTAGGAGAAAAGAGAGGCGGATGGAGACGCATACGCATCTCAAGGAGGAGCAGGTGCACTTCCACACTGCAGCATCTGTCAGGCATGTCGAGGGAAGAAAGCAGGCAGGTATATCTGAAGGGGATTGGGAGGCCATCGCAAGGGAATGCACAGCGCTCTTCAGGCAGCACCCCCATATCAACACCTCAGGGTTTGAGATGGATGTCGAACTTGAGACGCGGATACTTGTCAACTCTGACGGTTCAGAGATCAAGACCTCGCAGCGTTTCTACAGCATCGACCTGGATGCATCTGCGATTGCCGTAAGCGGTGACAGTCGCAAGATAGAGAACGTGATAGAGGTTGGGAGGCAGTTCTATGTCACGCACCCTTCTGATCTGCCCACGCGGCAGGAGGTTGTCAAGGCAACAGAAGACGTGCTGGAAGACATGGCATCCCTGCTTGAGGCCCCTGTGCAGAAGCCCTGTGACCGGCCGGTCATAGGTGATCCTGAATTCAGCGCCCAGCTTTTATACACTATCCTGGGTGAGCTTCTGATCAGCAGGTGCAGCTATCTGCATTACCTTGAGGACAGGGGATTAAAGAAAGGCGATGATATCTTTCCTGGTTTCATCTCTGTGGTCGACCTGCCCGACAGGAAGACATTCACACAGCCCGACGGGAATAGGATACACCTGAACGGGCATTCACGATATGATGCGCAGGGAATTCCTGCAGCACGCATAGACATTATCCGGGACGGGAAGGTCGCTGGCTTTCCCTGCACAAGGGAATACATGGCAGGCCTGGAGCTGCCGAACGGCCGCGCACGTTTCTCTGACGACCTTGTGGTGCCGGGAGTCACGAACCTGTTCATAAGGTCTTCCAGGACTGCTCTTGATGACGATCTCAAGGAGCAGCTCATCGCAGAGTGCGAGAGCAAGGGATATGACTACGGCTTCTTTCTTGAAGGCGCCCTGTCATCTGAGTTTGATCTCGAGGAGAACTGTTACATGATGACCCCGCGGATGGCCTATCGTGTCTGGGCAAGGGATGCTGTGGATGAGGAGACTGGTGAGAAGTTCAGCAGGGGAGACATGCAGCTCGTGAGCGATGTCCAGGCTGTCGGCAACCCGAAGATGACGCTGAGCTACCTGAAGATGACTGGCGAGGACTTCACTGCTGTGGTTCCGAGCGAGGTGGAGCGCAAGTTCTTTCAGGAATCTTCAGGATATTTCCAGGGAGGGGATTGCAGCATAATCTCCCCGTCGACATATTTCTCGCGCATGGAGGTCAAGAAGGAGAACTATTCAAAGACCCGTCCGCCGCTGCTGCCGCACCCGCTGCATGACAAGAAAAGGAGATAGTGATAAGAGAAACATGAGAGATGCGAATACAGGATTACCGGATCTGGAAAGCGTGATGATCAAGGTGAGCATAGGTATAGGTCACAACCTGACAGAAGCAGAGGAGGGACTGAAGGTCGCGAAGTCAAGAAAAGACGAGAACAGGCATTATAATATCGAGCTATACAGGGGAGAATCTCTTCCGCCGCCCATGGAAGAGCGCAATCCTGTTGTTGATAGCTTCATCCGCCTTGAGCAGAAGCTCCGGTGCGAGAATCTCGAGGATAGCATCAGCGACCTCTACATGCTCAAGCACGATCCCAAGACAGGTCTTCTTAACCGCATGGGCTATGAGGTAGAGGTTCAGAAGCTGAGGCAGCGGCATTCATACGACAACAGGGTCATAATACTTATCGATGGCGACGACATGAAGCGCACAAACACCAGACTTGGTTATGAGCTCACCGACAGGTACCTGGAGGCCATCGGCCACGCGCTCAAGCGCCAGGTGCGTCAGGCAAGCTTCACCCGCGACGGCATGCGGGAGGCAGATGTGCTTGTCAACAGGAAGAACGACTCCGGCGGTGACGAGTTCATCATAGACATCGCCTGCGATTACAGGAACGCAGCAAGTATAGCAGAAAGATATGTCCATGCGATGTATGCATTGCAGTCAGAGCTCAGCAGGAAGCTCACATCGGCAGGAGGAACTGGCTATCTTGAGGCCGCCATGAATAATCCATGATGACGACATTGGGGTTCCTGTAACCAGGCCTCGCGTTCCAGAGTATATGGTTTGTATCCATGGCGCCGTGTATCATGTGCCATATCCTGAGTCTCTCATCCTCTGGTGTGAATGTCCACACGAACGGGCACTTCTTTTTTGCGTTGTTCACTGCATACTTCAGCAGTGCGCTGGCCTCTCCATTTCCAGTCTTCCCGCGTCGTGTCCGCAGCAGCGTGATGTCGACAAGTATGATGGTGTCTGCACCTGGCGTGGGGGATCTCCAGTACCCTTTGTTTGTGATCTCTTGATAGTTCTGGGGGACATGGTCCCTGTTACCTTCTGTGAATATGGCCACAGTCTCGACCAGTCCGATCGGGATTTTCTTATCAGATACATAGATGCCATGTTTGTTCCTGATATAACTCGCATCCTCCTCACTAGGATGGTCATACGCGACAAAGAATGTTGCTCCGCTGTCAAAGCGCTTGCGTATCATCTCACGATCCGCCTTCACCTGGCTGCCCCATTCATCATTGAGCATCCCTGCGAGTATGTCCTTGCTCCTGTCCCCTACACCGCGTTTGAGAAGTATCTCTAATCCCCCGATATGGCCGATCATCTTGAAAAAAAAAGAATCTGGGAGTCTAAATAAAACTTTGCGATAGCATTTTTAAGATAATGCTGTCTGCCCTGCATTAGTTATATAAAAGAAAAACTTGAATAAAAGAAAAAAAAATTTAAGAAATGATCAAAAAGTAGCATGAGTTTACGCTGCTTCCTGCTCTATCTCGCTGCCTTTCTGAAGCAATTGCACATTCTGGGCCTGGAGCCCTCTCTCGCCATCAGCAGGGTCGAACGCTACTTTGTCGTTCTCTCTGATGAATGTTCCCTGTGCAAGGGCGTTCTTGTGGACGAAATAGTCCTTACCATCTTCTCCGGTGATGAAACCGAATGCTTTCTGGTTGTTAAACCACTTTACTGTTCCTTCCATTTTGTTCCTCCAACGCATAATACACAGAAGAATTAGCTGTGAAGCGTCCTTGCTTCTTGTATTATCCGGTTACGCATACCTGACCTTCTTGTCAGGCATCCACGCAGAAAGTAAGAGGTAGTTTTTAAAGCTTTGGCCACTATATAATATCATTTATAAATGGGGGGGGTGACTTGAGTTCTGGATAAGCCCTCGGAAGCCTTTAAAAGCCATTTCCCGTAATCTTTTCGATTATTTACCCAAAATGGACTCATTTTGCGATTTATTGCACTTAATTGTATTTTTTCCACCGAACTTTTATAAATCTGTAATGCCTATTAATCTATACAAACAATACAGGGGTGTTTGAGATGTCATCAACTTCGCTAAAGACTAACGAAAAAAAGGTTCTGAAGCTGCTCATCGAGAACAGGGATTATACCTTCCGTGAGCTAGCGAAGCTTGTGAACCTGAATGAGGTTTCAGTCCGTCGCCTTCACAACAAGATGAAGCAGGACAATATGTTTTACACGCTCAACATACCGAACTTCCCTGCTTTGGGCTACAAGATAATGATGGTGCAGCGCATCTATGTCGCGAGCCCGCATCTTATCGAGACCAAGAACATATGCAGGAAGATCCAGGATGAATGGAGCAACTGCATCGACTGCCATGAGACGTATGATGGCAAGATCATCGCAAGGTCTGTCTGGGAGAATGCAGAGGCTTTTAAGAGCGCCCACGCGGATTTTTACAAGAAGTTCGGCACAGAATGGCTGCAGAGGGAGAACATCGACATGGTGCCTCTTGATGATGCCGACCGCCTGATAAGGGTGAACGATATTTTGGTCTGAATCTTTTCAGATCTCACATCTCATGTTCATAGGGGACTATTCCGGGTTGCATATGGTTTAAGGTAGGATTGTCCAGTATTTTCCGGGTGGCTATATGGCGATAAGATTCAATCCTCATACATATTATTCCTGTAGTGATAACACTGGACCGAAAGGGGGGAGTGGCACAGACAGGCGCTATACAAAGGGCGAGCTTGAACGTAAGGTTAGCCAGGAGGTGGAACGGTTTAATCCTGAAGGGAGCTATGACGTATACGCCGATGCCCTGGAAGAGATTGCCGGAGGGAATCTTTCTGCATTCTCATCAGAGATAGGTGTGTGGATGCTTAAGAATAATTTTGACTATGCTGCCATAGAGTATGTCACCAGCAAGGCAAATGATTACAGCCTTTCAAAGAGGGGAAGGAATCGTGGCAATACATTGGTATGCCGTTGGCTTGACAAGAACAGGTCAAGGCAGGATTTTGAGTTTGGCGCAGACCTGCTGTTGGATAACATAGAGAGTCTGGTATCATCTCAGGTGATGTACATCACCGCGAAAAAGCTCATCGGCGGAGCAGGCGCTGCAGAGATGGCCAATGTAGAGTTCTGCCTCAGTCAGTTGGGGAGCTACACCGATACGATCAAGAGGTTGCCTGAAGACATAAAGTCTGTGTTCTATAGTATCGTTGATCAGACAATCAATCATAACAAGAGGCTTGCAGACTCACAGCCCTGGCGTTATGATCATATCCTCTGCAAGGCGCTTGAGAGCTTCAAGCCTTACACGACGCGTCACAACAAGGACACGTACGGGCTGATACGGAAGGTGAAGCAGAAGGATGCACGGAACACGCTCTTCGACATGTATGGAAGCATAGGAAATCTTCCACGGGGGCTTCCTGAGAACGTACGCTACGCAGTAGACAAGGCCCTTGATAATCTTCCTGATGATGGTGTGCTTGAGGAGCCTCTTGTCAAGAAGATATACCAGTTCATCCTGACCATATCACGATCCTGTCAATATCACCAGCTGTCTGAGATGGAGACGTTCTTCGAGCTTGAGGCAGACCTCGACGAGTGTTCAGAGAAGGAACTGCCGGTCCATCTCCAGAGACTGGTTGACATCCTTGACAAGTCCACGAAGGAGCGGTACTTCACAGATGTGATTCCAGGCGCAAAGAAAAAGAAAAGGAAGCGCAAGAGGGATGGTGATGATTCAGGTCTTGAAGGGCAGCCCCTGATAACCCTTGCTCAGGATATCGGGGACGAGGTCTACGAGCTTTTTGATACTTTCAGTGATTCACCTCGTGAGAACTCTGACATGCTCTTGAGGATATTCACGAATTTTGCCAAGGAAATCGGGAAGGTATACCCTAGCCAGTCTCGCGCAAGGAGGATAAGCAGGCTGCCTGATAATGATTCTAAGTCATTAGGATTCAAGTATCTTCAGATGTCGCAGCGCATAGGTCTGGGCCCTTGTTATAGGAGCTTTCCGAATGCCGTCTTCAATTTCGCAAGAGATGTCAATATGCTGCATAGCGCGTGCAAGAGCAAGTCAGAGATAATAGAGTTCATGCAGCTCTATATGCGGACAGTGGTCTTAGATGAGGAAGAGCTTGAAAAGGTTGAGAAAGAACGGTTCCATAACATACGAGGATCGATAGGTAATCATGAGACCCAGCTGATAGATTACGGGAGCGCTAACCAACGCTTGTCAAGGGAAAAGCCGGATATCTGCACCCCTGATCTGAAGCAGCATATGTTTGACGAGTTTGGCGTCGAGGTGAACGAGATGTGGGATCTGAGAAAAAGTCAGTTCCTGCTCTACCTTGGAAGGAAACAGATAGATGATTATGAGGAGCTGGCAAAGGACAGGATGGATCCTGATTTTGTGATCCACGTCGTGGAGCAGATGAAGATGTGGCAGCTTCTCGAGAAGAAGTTGAATTTCAGCGCAGGCGGCTGTGGCCCTGCGGTAAACGAGCTGCTGTATTATGATGCGCTTGTCAGGCTCGGGTTCAAGGTTCACCTCGACCTATATGATAAGAGCAACGCCATGCTCTCAAGGGCATACGAGCGGTGCTTCTACAAGGAGATACGTCCGGTCAGGTATGAGAAGAATCTGGAGACCCTGAGTTATGCTGATCTCCAGAAGGACCGGCAGGTATTCTTCAGCATGATCGGAGGAACCTTGCTGAATTTCCCTGACTGGGTGCGATGGATGGGGAAGATGGGAGGTATATTTGACAGGAGGGACAGGCTGACCCCTGATGGAGAATATGTCCTCAAGAGATACAATTCAAGACACGGCGGGCGCAAGCGTGATGTCCTGCTTGTCGAGGCAGACCTGAAGAAAGACAGGGGTCTCTACGAGCGCCTGATAGACAAGCGTTTCATCGCAGGCGGTCTTCATGCAGGTTTTCACCTGACAGATGACGCTCTCATGCTTGACGGCAAATACCAGCATACCACATTCCTCGACGAGGATAACGACGTTTTAAGATGCATATTCCTTGTGACCCAGAACTGCGGCCAGTTCAAGAAGGGCCAGGCAATCAGGGTCATAGACTCAGGCATAATGCACGAGGAGAGGTTCCAGAGGAATGTTGACAACCTTGGCTGGGAATGTGACTTCATAAGGAGCCAGAAGAACACAGCCGTCGCGGTCTGTGTGAGGAAACGCAGCAAAGACAAGCGGGGTAAGCAGAAGAAGAAAAGGCGCGGCAGGATAATCGTGCCTGATAATCTTTTTGATGATTGATATTAAGCCAGTTTTTTTGTGTCATGCAGGACCCGAAGATGAAACGGGTCTTCGAAGGAGGAAACGTGATGCCAGAAGGATTCGATGAGGATGAATATCTTGAAGATATGGTGACTGAGGAGTATGATAACTCTGGTCACCAGAGATGTCATGATATGATATATGATGCACTCGTCTATCATGATACTGTTGTTCCTCCTGAGCCGCCTAGACGCAGGATACTTGGCCTGACGCTTCCAAGGATAAAGAAAACTCCTGATAATCCTACCCGGACGATAATCCGGCCAAAGGCAGATTATGTCATGGCTATAGATCCTTTCAGCAACAGGGGATATCCTGTGAAGAACATAGGCATCCTCGCAAGAGTCACTCGCGACAGGCAGATGAACTGGATCAACACGCCATTGCTGACAAGATGCCTGAACAGGGGGAATATAGGGTATCTGTTCAACAGGATGGGTTACAGCAGGCACCAGCGGATAAAGGCTGTCGAGAAGGTGATAGCGAGGATAGGGACTGAATCATACAGCCCTGAATGGACAAGGGATGGTGCGAACAGGCAGATCGACAACAAGATAGGGCCTTCTACCAAGCGCATGCCGGACGACGCCAATCGCATACTGGCATGCACCCTCGCTGACAAGATAACACGGCATTTCAAGAGTGGGCGGAATAGGATACTCCGCATCATGGATGTGGGCACAGGCACAGGGAATACCATAATACCTCTGCTTGAGGTCATGAATACCCTTGCAAGCACGACAGAAGACACAGGGGTCCGCGACATGCAGACAAGGTATCGCCTGAACAGCATCATTGAGGAGTTCCGCGGAGAGGGGATAGGTGAGGATTTCTACAAGTACGTGCGCCTGTATCTTGTCGACGTGAGCCGCGACGCATTGATGACGACCTACAACAAGGTGAAGAGAGTGGTGCCGGGCATAACTGATAACACGCCTGCAGGTGGTGTCATCCTTGTGCATGATAATTTCCTTAACCTTGCTTACAATCCTTGCTTGAGGGATATCGTGGAGTCCCCTTACAACCGTCTGGACGTGATAGTCTCTGGCGCAGCCATCTGCCACCAGACAGAGTTCCAGCAGTTCTTCAGGCAGATGCACTCGCTTCTTGGTGAAGATGGTCTTATGCACGTCTGGGATTGGAAAAACGCCCAGAGCTTCGCAGCGCCTAACCTGAGGATCGGTCAGTACGGTGGTGATAGGGTCGTGTTTGAGGTTACCTGTGCAGACGGCAGGCTCTACATCAAGGACATACCTGACGGCGAGCAGCTGCAGCTAAAGGAACGGGAAGCGCTGTATGACAAGCTTGAGACTGCCAGGAATGTCCGCGTCATCTATGAGATGGGCTCAGAGAGCGGGGATTCTGAACTTGTCCTGTCGAACTTCAGGACCTGGCTTGGCTTCTTGGGTTACATAGACTGGGAAGGTATGAATAAGCGGGCCACGAAGATTGAGGGAGATGATGTAGATAAGTATCTTGCGCGGATATATCATAAGTACACACAGATGGAGCAGGGCTTCAATTTCTGCCGTTTCCTGGAGCTTCTTGAGGGGGTGGAGCCCATTGGGGATAAGAGCGCTTATAATGTGATAGAAGGTACTGGAAAGAGCTACGCAAAGGAGATGATGGAAGCAGGTTTCTCTTATGCAGAGGAGAGCACAATGCCTGAGGTGCACCGTCAGGGAAGAGACTCTTATGATGAGGAGACCCTGAGCGACATAACCCGGGCGCATCAGATACACTTCGCCTTCGGAAGGAGATGAACTTTCAGAAAAAGTTCAATGATTATTATTTCTTCACAGCAGAACCATTCGCATGGATAGGAAGATAGTTCACCTGCTCTTCAGAATAGGTAAGGCATATCTCATAATCCCTGATGATGTCACCGAACTCTGCCCTTATGTTGTTTAGGTTATGGTGCAGTTCGTTGCTGTCACTGACATCGATCTCAAACTCCATGTCGCCGGGTCCGACAGCTTCAGTTATGTAGATTATATTGGGATTCTGTTTCAGGAACTCCATCATCTGCATCAGTTTTCCTTCTGTCATGTTCTGCAGTGTCATCAGCACCTTGTGCCTCTGGTACCCGAGCTCCTTTATCCCGATCGCTGCCCTGAAGCAGAGTATGACCCCGTTCTCGAGGAGCTTCTTTATCCTGTACTTGACTGTGTTGGGTGTGATCCCGAGCCTCCTGGCGATCTCAAGCGTGGATATGCGCGCATCAGTAGAGAGTATGGAAAGTATCTTGTGATCTGTCTCATCGATCGTCTCTTCAGGCACATCCCCTCCGAGAACCTCCTCGTGGTCATCCTTTGTCCCGTAGATGTAATTATGCTTCATGTGATGTATCTTTGTGGCGATGCTCACGTATCTCGACTGGAAATGTGAGCTGTACTTGAATGAGAACTCATCGCAGATCCTCTTGAACTCGTTTATCTTGTTGACGAGCATGACAAATGCCATGTCCCATGGGCCTTTTGTGTTGACGACCCAGCAGACAGCAGGGAAGTTTGCAGCAGATTTGACTATCTCTTTCTCTTTCGTAAGATCCACGTTCTGGAATCGCATGAAGAACCTGCAGAAATTCAAGCCGAGCTTGGTGATATTGAGGACTGTATAATAACCTCGTATCACTTCTTTTTTCTCGAGCTGTTTGATGCGGTAGTTGACCACTTCCTTAGATAGTCCGACTTTCTTTGCGATGGACGATATTGATTGCCTCGCATCCATATCAAGCTCTGAGAGTATCTTCTTGTCTTTAGCATCCAGATTGACTACCATTCAATTACTACCCCCGATATTTTAGTATTACGCAATCAAACTATATAAATTTTGCGTTAGGCGAAAAAAAACACTAAGAAGTTTTATACACGTTCCTCGCGTTATAGGTAATAGGGGAGCAGTAGATACAATTGTAGTCATGTCCTTAAAACCCGTCAGACGGGTTTTAGGACCCTCAAAATCACTTTGTGATTTTGGGGTGCCAAAACGCATAGCGTTTTGAGCATGCCAAAAACTTCACTTAGGTGATGTTTTTGAGCATATTTGTGACATTGACATAAAGGGAGAGAGGCGTCCTCCACACCTCAAGCTGTCTTCGGCTATAGGCTCTCTCCCTATCAGTGACCCTGACGGAGATTGGGCTGTCAAGCCAGGTGAAGGAGAGAAATGACGGGGTGAGTATGTGAAAAGAAAGGACTTATTGATATTGTCCTACCTGAGGAATAATGCGAGGCAAAGGTTGACGAGCATATCCCGACGCACGCACATACCAGTCACCACAATCTACGACAATGTCCGAAGATACGAGAAGCGGTTTATCATAAAGCATGCCAGTATACTTGACTTTAAGAAGCTGGGCTTTAACGCGAAGACAAATATAGCGCTAAAGGTGAACAGTTCTAGAGCAGAACTTCTGAACTACCTGCAGGAGCACCCGAATGTGAATTCGCTCTACAGGACCGGTTCGGATTTTGACATAATGGCAGAGCTTGTGTTTAGGGAGCTGAGGGATGTCGACGAGTTTCTTGAGACATTGAAGACAAAGTTCGACGTTGAGAAGAGCCTTGTTCTGAACATCACGGAGGATCTGAGACGTGAGGAGTTCATGAGCAAGGTCACTTTTTGAGACTGGGGAACTAAGGTGACGGGTGCCGCTAGATGTGGCGCTGTCTTTTTACAACAAAGACTGGAGCAAAAAAAAGGGGTATGAGAGAGATGGGGTTGGTAGATGAAGTTCTCGCCAATAGGGACAAGGCTGACTACAGATCAAGGGAATGCATGGAGTCAAGGCGTGCCCAACTGCAGCACAACGGAAGATTCTATTGTCTTCTTAGTCGTCCGGATGAATACCACTACTGTCCGTTGCAGGGCGTAGAAGGTGAGAAACATCTGTTCGAGTGCAGACGTACAGAATATCTGAAAGAACTCGAGAGCAGGACGATAAAAAAAGGCTAGGACGGAGACTAGGTCTCCACCCCAACCAAACCTCGCTAAAGGTAGATTGGATTTTAACAAAATAATATATAAAGGTTTCTGTGTGTCCTGTGTGTCGCTTATTTGTTACATATAGGCCCACTAATACCTGTTGAGAGCCTAAAAAGACTCTCTGCCCCTTTGCCTTCCTGCGGAAGACAAAGTTTATAAACACCCTCTTTTTTCACAACAGATACAACTTAGTGTTGAATATCATCAAGAAAGGCGTTTTAACATGGCTCCAAAGTCAAAGAAAGGCAAAACAGTCGATAAATGGCGAAAGAAGAAGTATTTCTCAGTAGTTGCCCCTAAGGTCTTCCAGGAAAGGGAGCTGGGTCAGACCCTTGCGTATGATTCCAATTCAATCAAGGGAAGGAGCATGACAGCCAATCTCATGGCCCTGACAGGCAACATGAGAAAGCAGGAAGTCGCTATCACATTCAATATCTACAAGGTCCAGGGTGACACTGGCTACACAATGGTCGAAAAGTATGCCATAACCCCTTCTGCGATAAAACGGAAGGTGAGGCGTATGAGAGACAGGGTGGATGAGTCCTTCACCTGTGTGACCAAGGACAACCGCATCACAAGGCTGAAGCCGCTTGTCATAACCCAGGTCAAGACATCCAAGTCAGTGAAGTGTGCCCTGAGGAAGAGGCTTATCCAGTTCGTGATCAATTCTGTAAGGAAGATGGAGTATGAGTATCTTGTGAATGATATAATCAATGAGAAGCTCCAGCGGGAGATAGCAAGGATGCTCAACAAGATAGTCCCGATCAAGTTTGTCTACATGAGGCAGATGCAGCTGATAGGCGATCAGGAAGGCACTGCAGAGACAGCAACAGAGACACCAGCAGAGCCTGCGAAGGAAGAGCCAAAGAAGGAAGTACCTGTTGAAAAAGCAGAAGCACCTGTTGAGAAGACAGAGGCACCTATAGAAAAGACAGAGGCACCTGTTGAGAAAGCAGAAGCACCTGCAGAGAAGACAGAGGCACCTGCTGAAGAGCCTGCTCCAGAGAAACCATCCGAAGCAAAAGAAGAGCAGGAAGAAGTAAAGCCTGCTGAAGCATAAAAAGAGGTTGTGAACATGCCAAAACCGATTGTTGACGAAAGCAAGTGCACAGGATGCGGTACCTGTGTGGAGATATGCCCTGTTCAGGTCTTTGAGCTTGACGAGGGGTCCAAGAAGTCCAAGCCAGTGAAGGAAAAGGACTGCATCGGCTGCCGCGCATGCGAGGTCCAGTGCCCAGCAAGCGCAATCAAGGTCGAGGATTGATCTTTTTCACTTTTAACATTTTCAATCTGACAGTTCTCATGATAAGATGAAATTCGCGCCACACTTTTTTTCAAGCATAGCATTGACAGCAGTATTGTACCCTTTCTTCGGATGGGCATCATTGATGGCATTTGTAGGCGGCTTCATAGTGGATATTGATCATTATTTCTATTTCGTGCTGAGGAAACGAAGCCTGAGTCCAAGAGGTGCCTGGAAGTATTACTACGAACGCAAGCTCATGGCTGACCGGCCGATGATAAACATCTTCCACACCGCAGAGGCATTCGTAGCAGTAGGCGTGTTCGCATTGTTCAGCACACCCGCGATGATACTTGCTGCAGGATTCCTTATGCATATGATATTAGACTTCACCGAGACGATATACAACGACTGGTGGAATGACAGGTCGAGTTCTATAATATATTGGTTAGTTAATCATAAGAAGATTAGGGCACAACTTAGCAGTTCGTAATTCTAATTTTAGCGCCTCAAGACTTTTCCGCCTTTACACTACAGAGGGGTCACCAACTTAAGAAAAACAAGCAGTAGTGCCTTTTCACGCCCTTCCACCACAGAGGGGGTCGCCAACTTAAGAAAAACAAGCAGTAGTGCCTTTTCACGCCCTTCCACCACAGAGGGGGTCGCCAATTTAGGGGAGGCGGGTGGGACACTACGAAACTACAATAGTTGCAAATCCGTATGCCGAGCTCGTAGAGCGAAGGCATCATCATCGGATTTGCCCTAAGTGTTGCTACGGCGACCCCCTCACAAAAAGGCGCTGAAGTAATCTTCTAAGAGCGCTTGCGCTTCAGGTAAAAGGAACGATATAGAGAAAATGGCCTTCGGCCGGAACGATAGTCAAAGAGTCTGCACCGACTAGGTTCGTGGTAGCGACAGAGTGCGCAGTATCCGCCACAATCCCTAACCTGTCTTCATCAAAGAGAAATCATCAAACCAGGCCCGACCAAAACTGGGCCCCTCGACCTCAACACGATAACCATGAGGGACCTGATCCCACGGATACTCACAAGAAGAAGAATCCCGCTTACCCTTCTGCCACTGCACTGTCTTCAATGGCACATCAAACACATAATGATAATGCCTCCACTTGTTGGGCCGCACATCTATATACACATCCTGAGCATCGATCTCAGTGCTCACCTCATAGCAGCTCTCCACACCATCAGGCTTCCCGTCACCCTTGCTCCAGTCCCGCAGTATCAACTTGACCTTCCAGTCATTCCCTGCGACAATGTCCTGCCGCGCCCAGAATGAGAACATATACTCCCCCTTCTCAAACAGCGGCTGGTATGATATCCCATACTCCTCATTGCTCTTCATATCCCCGACCTCAAGCTCAAAGGAATAAGACTCCTTCCGCCCGAATTTATCGAAAACAAGATTCTCCGGATCGATCCAGTTCCCATTCAGAGGCTCTGGCCCGATGTTGATGCGGCCATTGGTTATGATATTGTCACAATGCCGCAGCCCTTCATTGCGAAGCATCTGCCTCCAGCAGTATGCTCCATTGGACTTGTCGCTTTCATAGCTTATCTTGAAGTCATCAGCATATATCTTGATAGTGCCGCCCTTCTTCGGGCACTGGTTGTTGATATTCAACAGCTCAAGGCTGTTCCCGGCGCATCGGAACAGGCACTCATTGATGTATGTCTTTGCATCGATGCCGCACACAGGATCCCATGTGAACGAGCACCCGCACGTGTCAGCCTCCTCTGCAGCAGTCTTCACAGGAGTCTCAACACTTTTCTCAACATCCTCTTCCTCACTCACGACAGATTTCTCCTCGCTTGAAGCGGCTTTCTCAGAGACATCGATCTCCTCTTTCACATCAGGAGCCTCTGATTCCTTCTCAACAGCCTTTGGAGTGCTGACTATCTCATCCTTCTCTTCATCAGTCCCAGGATCATCAATCCCCTCAGGCCGCGCATACTGCGTGATACATCCTGTTACCAGCATAAGCTGTACAATGACCAGGATACAAAGAATCATCACATATCTCCTGTCGCCCATGAGATAAGTGAGTATATCCTGTTTAATAAAACTTATCATGTGCTTTTAAACAATATACAGCACCTTTTCGGCCCTTTAAAACAAAACATTTTTTAAGAGATACATCTCCAGCTACTCAGAGGTGCATCATAATGCCAGATAAGAAATACGTAATCACAGGAGTAAGCCACGGCTGGAGACCTGAATTCACTGCAATCTGCCTTGATGCTAAAAAGGCAGATAAGAAGGGAGAATTTGCGCAGAAGGCGAAAGAGCTGGAGAATGAGCTCTCCAAGATTGACGGACGCATAGCAAAGCTCACAAAGCACGGCCCTGACAAGATGACTGAGACAGAGAAGGATGAAAAGCTTGAACTCATCAACAAGCGCATGGTTCTTGATGGCAAGCTGAATCTTATCTGGGAAGCGTATAAAGGGATAACGTCTAGTGATTCTGATGACGTTGTGATTGTCAAGAAGCACGCCAGTAAAGTAAAGGTCGGTCAGGTCTACACATATTCAGATTTCCAAGAACTCAGGAACTGACATCATATCTTTTTTATCTTTTCTTTACACTGCTTCTAAGCACCGTACACAGCATTCCCACCATAACATTTAAAAACCCAAACCTCTTATTCAGCCATATCAAAGGGGTGAATAGATGAAGATATTGATAGTTGGAGGCGGTGAGATTGGCCTCACTACTGCGAATGTGCTTTCAACAAAAGAGCACGATCTTGTTCTTATAGAGTCTGATGAGAATCGCGCAAAGGAGGTAGCGAACTCCATAGACGCCCTTGTGATACATGGTGATGGAACAGACCTTGCCACCCTGAAAGACGCAGGCTCTAGCGAAGCAGATGCGATTGTCGCAGCGACAAATGATGATAAGACAAACCTGATGGTGTGCGAGATCGCCAAGAGCGGTGATATCAAGAAGATAATATCAAGGGTGAACCAGTCAGAGAACGAGGAGCTGTTCACAAAGCTGGGCATAACTGGCGTGGTCCCCACTGTGAGCCTGGCTGTCACCAAGATCAAGAACCTCCTGACAGAGAAGAGCGCTGAGCGTGTCCTCTACAAGTTCGGCAAGGGTGATGTCCAGGTGCTTGCCATAACGATCCCAAAGGAGAGCAAGCTGATAGGCAAGTCTGCTGACGTAAAGAATGCCATAATCGGCGCGATATACCGGGATGGCGAGATAATGCTTCCGAAAGAGGGCACTAAGATAAACGAGGCTGATGTCATCATCCTCACAGCAAAGACAAAGAACCTCAAGAGCATACAAAAACTGATCCATGGAACAGCCAAATGAGAATAGTTCTGAAATACCTTGGATACCTGTTGTTGATATTTTCTGTATTCCCTATCATTCCGATCATCACAGCGATCATATACCATGAGCCCTTTCTTCCCTTTCTGGCTCTCATAGTCATATCGCTTGTCCTTGGGTTCATGCTCGTAAACTGGAGACGCGATGAGAAGAGGCTGTCGATAACATCGTTCGACATACCAAGAAGCATTTCACTTACAGCTCTCTCTTTTATACTGATATCGACGATCAGCACATTGCCGTACATGCTCATCCAGCGCGTCTCTTTCCTTGACGCGCTGTTCGAGTCAGTATCCGGTTTCACCACGACAGGACTGACCATCCTGACAGATGTAGAGTCAGTATCAAGATCTCTTCTCATGTGGCGCGCAGAGACCCAGTGGATAGGCGGCCTCAGCGTTGTCCTTCTTTTTCTGGTCATAGTCTCAGCCATGCGGCGCCAGGATTCATTGAAGGAGACCACGACTAAAGCAAGAGCGATCGCGAATCTCTATCAGGCCCAGGGCGCGTCGGAACGGCTTGAGGCAAACATGAAGAAGTCCATACGCAGCACGATGATAATATATGGTTGTTACAGCATTGTGGGGATATTCCTCCTCTACATCGCAGGACTGAGCATCTTCGAGTCGATTTCAGTGGGGTTCACGGCGATATCGACGGCAGGTTTCTCTGTCACGAACGAGTTCTACACATCCTGGCCGGTCATTGCAGTAGTCTCATTCCTGATGCTCGCGGGCGGCATATCATTTGTGGTGCACAATCGTCTGTTGAAGGGTTACATCCATGATCTTTGGAGGGACGGCACCCTGAAATTCTATCTGGGCATGGTCATCATGGCGGTCCTGATAGTGATGGTTTTTGTAGGGGACATCAAGGTCGCCCTGTTCGAGACCATTTCTGCATTCACGACAACAGGCTACAGCATAGCAGACATCAACCTGCTTCCTGCTATTGTCATATTCATACTTCTTTTAGGCATGATGTTCGGAGGGATGATCGGCTCGACATGCGGCGGTATAAAATCGAACCGCCTTAAGCTTGTCCTGAAGTCGATCCCCTGGATGGTGAGGAAGACTTGCAGCCCTTCGGGCGCGATAATCCCTATGAAGAACGACGGCATGCCTGTGGACAATGAGAACATGCTGATAACACAGGCATACATCGCGTGTTACATACTCATACTGCTCCTCGGAACAGCAATCCTCATGATAACAGGCATATCTTTTCTCCACTCTGCATTCCAGACAGTCTCTGCATTGGGAGGTGTGGGACTCTCCACAGCGACCCTCGCAGCGTTCAATCCGATAGCCAAGATAGTCCTCATAATAGCCATGCTGTTCGGCAGGCTCGAGATAATCCCTCTTCTGGTGCTCGGCAAGTTCTCGTATGACCGGATAAGGATTAAGCTTATGAAGCAGAAAGAGGCTGCAAGGAAACTTTTTTATATCAAGCTCTCTCCTTCTGAATTATGGAAGAGGAAACTCTGAACAGCTACATAGAAGCAGGCAAGATAGCTGCGCAGGCAAGGGACTTCGGCAAGGACCTGATGAAGCCAGGCGCAAGCATCCTGAAGATCGCAGAGCAGGTAGAGGACAGGATACGTGAACTGGGCGGCCAGCCAGCATTCCCTGTGAACATATCATTCAATGAGACTGCAGCGCACTACACCCCGACCCCGAAGGATGAGACTACACTCAGCGATCAGCTCATAAAGCTGGACGTAGGCGTACACGTGGACGGCTGCGTAGGCGGTGACACCGCAGTCACCATAGACCTCAGCGGAAAGTATACAGACCTTGTAAAAGCAAGCAGGGACGCCCTCAACGCAGCCCTGAAGGTTGTCCAGATAGGCACGACCCTCGGGCAGATAGGAAAAGAGATAGAGGACGCAATCACCAGCTTCGGATTCCAGCCTGTAAGAAACCTGAGCGGCCACGGCATAGGGGAATGGAGCGTCCACAACCCCCCAAGCATACCGAACTACGACACAAAAGACGACACGCCTTTAGAAGAAGGCATGACAATCGCGATAGAACCATTCGCAAGCACAGGCGTGGGCCTGATACAGGACAAGGGCATCCCATACATCCACTCGATCATAGGAAAGAAGCCCACAAGGAACATGGTGACAAGGCAGGTCCTGAAGAAACTGAACGAATACCAGACACTCCCCTTCGCCACAAGATGGCTCACAAAAGAATTCCCCGCATTCAAGGTCAACTTCGCACTGAGAGAACTGGAACAGCTTGACATCCTGAAATCATACCCTCCTCTTGTAGAGCGCGAAGGCGGATTCATATCACAAGCAGAGCACAGTGTATACGTCGGAGACAAAGTAATCATCATGACAAAACTGTAACCTGAAAGAAATCAGATGTATGATAATTAAAAAATCATTTAACCTTCTCAACAACTTCCTCGACAGAAAGCAACTCTTCCTCTCCAGACTTCATGTCCTTCAGCTTGAACTTCCCCTGCTTCAACTCATCCTCACCGACAAACAAGACATATGGAATTCCCATCTTATTGGCATAGTCAAGGTTCTTGGATATCCCGCGGCCGATGATGTCCATGTCAGTCTTTATCCCTGCAGCACGCAGCTGTTCACATACCTTCGTGCTCTCGACAGCGGTCTGTATCGGTATGACATACACCTTGGTCACTGTCAACACACCAGCATCATCATTCTTGAGCATCCCCAGCACTGTAGTGATAGGCTCAATCCCGAAACTGATACCAACAGCAGGGTATTCCTTGCCACCGCCTAAAAAATCACCGATCATCTTATCCCAACGCCCGCCAGCTGCAAGTGAACTCCCGAACTTGGAGGTATCCTTCAGGTAAACCTCGAACACAGGTCCGGTATAATAAGCAAGCCCGCGCGCCAATGCAGGGCTGAACTCAACTCTCTCATCAGAAACATAAGATGCTATCTCCTCTATCTCTGCAATCCCTGCAACGCCTGTCTCATTATCGATAAGCTCCTTTATCTTCTCAAGCTTCTCGCTATTCGACCCGCTAAGATTCACGATTGTCTTTATGACCTGTATCGCCGGCGCACCAAGCCCGACAGTGCCGAGCCCTTCCTCGACAGCATCCCACCCGATCTTCTTCAGCTTGTCGATCTCAAGTATTGCATCCATGCGTCTATCCTCAGAGACCCCTGCCTGCTCCATCATCCCGTCGAGTATCTTCCGGGAATTGAACTCGATCCTGAACTCCAGCCCGATCTCAGAGAAGAACTTCAGCGCTATCTGCAGGCACTGCGCATCAGCAAGCATGCTTTTGCTTCCCACGATATCGACATCACACTGCCAGAACTCGCGATACCGCCCTGTCTTGATAGGTCCGTCACGGAAAACACGGCCGATAGCATACCTCTTGAACGGCATCTTCATGGTCCGGTTCATCCCGACGAACCGCGCAAGCGGCACAGTAAGGTCATACCGAAGGCAAAGCTCACGCTCGCCTTGATCATTGAACTTGAACGTCTCCTTGAGTATCTCAGAACCGCCGGCATACTTAGCAGAAAGCACATCAAGCCGTTCGATGATAGGTGTCTCCAGAGGAGAGAACCCATAAAGCTCAAACACACCACGCAGTATATCAATCACTTTCTGTCTCACTATCTTATCTTCCGGCGGAAAATCCCGCGTCCCTCGTGCATTCATGAGTTCCATTGTATCACCACCACATATTCTGTTATTTAAATAGTTTGTTATAGAGGCCCGTAGGCGGGAATTGAACCCGCGCCTCACGATATCTGCAGCGCAAGCGCAGATGACAGCAACGCTTTGCGTTGCGCTTTCCACAGTCGGGTATGCTACCATTACACCACTACAGGCATTTCTTTGATAATCTTCAGGTCACCAAGCACCAGGTCGCTAAACCAGGCACCAGGTCGCTAAACCAAGCACCAAGTCGCTGCAACCTCTTTGACATTAGTTAATTTCGCCGTAGCTTCAGGCTATGCCTGAAGGTTTGCAGCGCTCGCCGCTGAAAAAGCGACTTCCCTTATATCATTCCTTTTACTGATTTTTTCTTTTCTGCAACATTTCTTTTTTTGACCGAAAGCAACTTAACAACAGCAGAAGCTATCTGTCGCGCGCATCACTCCCCGTCGACAAAAGTTGGCTAAGGCTTAAGCCGCAGACAACCCTGCAACCGAACGGTTGCAATGAAGCCAATTAAGACCTCTTCTCAACGCACAAAAACCATCCAGAACTTATTTTATTGTATCAAGGCAGCAGGAGCTACCTATGGAATTTCTGACGCCAGAACATAGTGTTCAATCTAAAAGAGACCCGCTTACAGTCGCGGACAATGAATACAACCAACTCCGGTCGTTTGTGTCATGCATATCATCATGTTTTGAAAGTTTAAAAGATTATTGTTTTCCGGATCGTCTTGTGACGCACTGCCTCTTCTGCTGGAAAAGATTCAGCATATGAATGTATTTTTCATCACCGACATACTTTCCATCAAAAGTCATCTTGCCGACCGCATCCTCAAGCACACCGATCACAACATCATACATCGCGCTTTCAGGTGTCATGCTCTCCTGTATCCTTCTATAGACCTCTCTCTGCTCTTCCTGCCTTCTCTCAAATTGTTTTTTCATGTAACTACTCATCTTATTTACCTCTTGGACCATTGGAATATCTCTGCAGCATCTTGACATATTTAGCTTTGTCGGGTATCACGCCGTCGTGCACCATCTTGTTGATCCTTGCCTCGACAGCCTCTGGCGCATCGACATGCACATTGAAGAATCCCTCGAGAGTCCTCCAGCGCTCGCGCTCTTCCTGCACAGCATTGCCGATCCTCTCTTCTGTCTCTTCGACACCGACCATCTCTGCGAGCCGCGCATCTCTTTCGTAAAGCTCTTCCTCCCTGCTCGCAAGTGCGCCCTCAAGTGCATTGACCCGCATCATGAGTTCAGTATTGTGTTGCTCGGTGTGCCTGTTCATCCGCAAGAGGTTCTCATAGGACTGCTTGTAATTCTCAAGTTCAGTCGCCGGTCCTGCGTTTTCTGGCTTATGCAGCACACCAGATTCTTCTGCAACAGCCCGGACAGCCATCTCCACGTTTTTGTAGGGCTTGCCTGGATTGGCTGGCCTGGTAGGTCCGGGTCGCCTGGATGCCAGGGAGTATCGGATGCCTGGGTTTGATGTATCCTGCTCGACAGTGGCATCTACCTCTTCAGCAATCTCTTCTTTAGGCTCGCGAGCCGCCAATGCCCCTAATAGAATACTGACACGTGCAGTCTTGTCATCCTCATCATCAGATCCGGTCATGATTGGTCCCTCAACAGCATATTTCTCGCCTTGCCGCTTCTTAAAACTTTCGATTTTTTCACCACCCTTTCGTAGTATAGTTGTCTTTGCAATTTACTGTATCCTCACAAAGAAAGATAATCAAGGTTACATAATACGAAAAACAAGACAAAAAACAACCAAAAAACGCTAAACAAGGTTACAAGATAGTAATATTTATAAGCAAGACCCCATCATAAACCCCTAGTTTGGGCCAAACAAACCGTAAGGAGCTGACAAATCTACTTTCTAAAGTAGTTGACATGCTCTCAGAAGAGGAGAAGCAGGCTCTTCAGGTAAAGCTTTCCCAGGAGTCCCGAAGCATACCGGTTTCTGTATTCAGGTGTGGACTCTCAGGCCTTGAGGCAGTGACCGTATTCTTGAAAGACACAAGGCAGTGGAACATCCGCCGCATATCATCTGAGCTGAACAGGAAGCCGAGCACACTCTACGCCACCTATACAAATGCAAAGAAGAAGCTCAGCCAGGAGATGGACGTCACCGATTTCTCGTTTGCCATCCCTGTTGATGTATTTGCCGACCGCAGGTTCTCTGTCCTCGAGCTGATAGTCTCTCACATGAGGGACAAGCAGGACCTTGCTCTGCCGAGGATAGCCACGCTTCTGGGGAAGAACTACAGCACTGTCAAGACAGCATACAGGAGATACAGGAAAAAATGTCTCTAAGAAAAAGACCGGATCACATATCTGAACTGGTGTTCTTAGCTCTTGCTCTCTCCATCATGATTGCAGGGTATGCAGTCATCCAGTCAGGCATAACTGGCAGGATAATAGTGTCCCCTGCAGGATCTGCTCCTTTTGTCTCTCTTGCTGCACCTGCAGACATGTATAATTCCACAGGCACGGACGTATCTCTCATCTGCGACGTGACGAGCGCGAACCTGTCCAGGGTTGAGGTCTACACGGACGTGTCAGGCGTCTGGTCACCTGATCTCGTAGAGGACATTGGAGGATCTTCATTCCAGGCAGTGCTCAACCTATCAGGTCTGGAGGATGGCTTCTACTCCTGGAACTGCTTTGCATATGACATCTCCAACTACAGTTCATCTGCGCCGCAGAACAGGAGCTTCCGTATAGACAGCACGCCGCCGGCATACTCTGGATCCATAATCGACGCATCCAACCCTGTTGTCTACTCGCCTGACGTCAACTACACCTTCAGCATCAATTGGAGCGACGCAGGGTCAGGCATGGATGATGTCTGGATAGTCTGGGACAACGTCAATCACACGCTAAACTCGTCGGGCAATACATACACATTCACTGCAGGACCATTGGCTGCAGGTGTGTATAACTACTCATGGTCTGCAGCAGATGGGTTCGGCAATACCAACAGCACCGACGTGAGGAACTTCACTGTGCTGAAGTCAGAGTCCTCGATAGACCTTGCAGTCGATGGTCTCGTCGATATATTCCTGCTTGAGCACCACAGCTTCGTGAACATCACAGCTTCGCTTGTCGAGGGTGAATCAGCTTTCTCGCTGTATCTTGATGGGGTGTTGCTCGGCACAGCATCATCAGATCTCAACACCCTGCTGCAGGTGAATGGCACTGGCCTGCATGAGACCACTGCAGTATATCCTGGGACAGAGAACTATTCTGTATCCTCTGCTTCAGTGTTCTTCTTTACTGTGGGTGGCAACAGCTCTGCTGTCAGGCTCCTGGCGCCTCCGGACACCTTCAACACCAGCAGCCCATCTCTCGAGCTTTCCTGCGATACCGAAGGCAATGTCTCGAACATCACGTTGTACACGAACGCTTCAGTGTCCTGGCTCCCTGCTGCTTCAGCTATGGTAAATATATCTTCGGCTGTTCTGGGGCACAACATGACTGGGCTGGACGACGGGCTGTATGCCTGGACCTGCCTGGGATTCGAAGGGGCGAGTGCATCTTACACCGCACCGCAGCCTATCTCGTTCACAGTGGACAGGACACCGCCGACATGGGACCAGCCCCTGCCTAACTTGACGATAAATTATTCTGATACTGTAATCTATGATGTCAGTGCATCTGACCTGCACGGGATATCTGGGTACTCAGTCAATGATTCGAG
The DNA here is from genome assembly GCA_042576705.1 of Nanobdellota archaeon. Classification (GTDB taxonomy): domain Archaea; phylum Nanobdellota; class Nanobdellia; order Woesearchaeales; family UBA11576; genus JABMQF01. Next base: position 29,780 of record JBHPEY010000015.1, read on the forward strand.
GTTTGCTATCGACGCGTCAGGCGTGATCACGACCGCTGCAGCGTTGGAGATCGGAACATACAGCATAAGACTAGGGGTGAACGATACACTGGGCAACCTCTTGAGTGACGTGTTGTTCCTGGCTGTCGTAGACATGGTGTCGCCTTCAGTCGATCCCCGATCACCGCGTGACCACTACTCGATTGATGAAGACGGCGTGGACATCACCTGCTCTGCATCAGACCGGGACCTTTCCAGGATTGTGCTGTACACCAACATGTCAGGCAATTGGCAGCAGTACGATAGCGTCGATGTGAATGGCAGCACAGCATCCGTGGAATTCTCTCTTTCAGGTCTCGCAGGTTCTTCCTTTGTCTGGGCATGCAGTGCATTCGACAGCTCAGGGAATTCTGTGGCATCAGAGAACAAGACGCTTTATGTCGAGGATGAGTACACGGCTCCATCAGGCTCGGGCAGTGGTGGCGGTGGTGGCAGCACCACAGGTCCTTGCAGCACAGTGTCATGTCCGGATACGTGTGAGAAAAGCCAGATGAAGTATGACGGCAGCTGCACAGCCATCCATGGTAAAGGTGTGTGTTATTATTCGAGCAGGATATGCATGCATGGCTGCAGTGACGGCGCTTGCCTTCCGGATTCGTGCGAGGATGTCAAGTGCACGCCCAGGGTTGCGCAATGCTCGGATGGTTCAACAGCAAGATGCACGCCATCATGCTCGGATGGTATCTGCAGGAGTTGCAGGCCTGCTTGCCCATCAGGAGATTCAGGTTCAGACAAAACAGCCATGGACAGTCTTTCCTCGGGAACAGAGCTGGGCGGCGAGGGTGCCAGACCAGGTGATGCTGCTGCCCAGGTTGAAGCGCGCTGCGGTGATGGCACCTGCAGCTCAGGAGAGACTCAAAATAGCTGTCCTTCTGACTGCACTGTCGAGAGCGCCGATGCGCTCCTTAGCAACGCGATATCTTTTTTCACCTGGATTGTGGTGCTGATGGTGATAGTGACTGCCTCTTCATTCTATGTGTCTGTCCGCAGGAACCAGACAGAGGATGTGCTGCAGGTAGGGGAGCATTCAAAGTCCGATGCTGTGGAGCTTGACAGGTTGATCATCAACAAGCTTAGTATGGGTATTCCGCCGCTAGAGATCAAGAAAGCAGTTGTTGACATGGGCTGGCCCTCCAACCTGGTTGATTACTACATAGGCAATGTCCCATTACAACCAAAGCCCAAGAAAGCAGGGAAGCTAAGATCGAAGGATGGTAAGGTAAGTGTCTCAGGTAAAGTGGTGAAGATCAAGGAGAGTAAGTGAGCAAGGTGTGTTTGAGTTTTTTTTGGGTTTTTTGTTTGAATTCTTAATTCAGCTTTGGTTTTGGGTGTAGCTGTTGGTTTGACAATGGTTGCTGAAGGAGCACCAAAGCTGATCTATCGTTAGGAGTATTGAATGTAGCAAGCCTGATTGGGGAAGACGCAACTGCTCTATGTGGATTCGGTTAGGCAGCAACATCAGGTAAAGGAATGATATAGAGAAAAAGGCCTTCGGCAACAACGATAGTCAAAACAGTCCTAGAACCTGAGTGCGTGGTGTTGCTAAACAGACTTCTTGGTGGTGGCTGGCCACCTCTCTCACCCCTCCCCACACCTCACAGAGCTCAAAACCCCATTCTACACATAGTTCACATATTAGAACAAAGACGACATTTTAGAGCTTAAACCTTTACAAATTAGCAAAAAACCAAGAATAATAGCCACATGATAGCCAAAAAAAGACCACAAAAAAGAAAAGAACACAGCAAATTAAGCTATTTAAAGCTATATTGTGGTTGAATATTGGTGTTTCATAGTATTTTCTGGGCCACTTATTAAACAAAAAAGACCACAAAATAGCAATATTTATAAATAAATTGTATATGTAGCCCTTTTAAGCTTGGACAGTGAAAAAAGAGAGGAACTAGTGAAGATAGTATCCCAGCTAGTCAATCTTCTTTCAGATGAAGTGAAATCTCAGGTTGTATTGCCCCTGCCAGGAGAACAGAAAGGATTCCCCATCTCAATCTTCCGCTCAAACCTCTCCAGCCTGGAAGCCATCATCCTCTATCTGAAGGATACAAAAAACATGTCCACAAAGGAGATCTCAACCCTCCTCAAAAGGAACGTAAGCACGATCTACACAACATATCAGAACGCAAAGAACAAGATCAAAGGAGAGCTTGATACATCTGATTTCTCTATCACTGTCCCCATCGATACATTCGCTGACAGGAATTTCTCAATCCTTGAATCACTCATCAGCTATCTGAAAGACAAGCAGGGCCTTAACCTTGCAAACATAGCCAGGCTGCTCGGAAAGAGCTACAGCACCATCAAGACAACATACAGGAGATACCAGGAAAAGTGCGTCCAAAAAAGAACAAGGTAAGGAAGACGAACCAAAGAAGACGTGAAGTGCACGATAAGCGCGACACTTACTTCACTTACGCTACCTTGCTTATAGTCCTTACCATGGTCATGGTATCTGCCTACTTCATCGGAAAACAGCTTGGCATGACTGGCTTTGGCGTCACAGGTCCTGAAGAGTCGCACGCAAAGGACATCTTCCTCAATCTGGACTCGAACGAGATGTACACGCTCGATATCAGCAATCATGAAGGCACATTCGAACTGAAAAACCTGAGGCTTGACGGAGAGATCATAGGGGAAGGAGAGGTAAGGGCCTACCTTGTCGGCCCTGACGGGAATGATTACCTTATACTGGACAACGAGGCAATAGGATCCTCGACCAATATGATAACTGGGCAGGCTACAACAGGCCAGGAAGAGGCAACTGACCCTGAAAAAGAGATATCACTCACACTAGCATACCAGTCAGGCACGAGATGGGATGCAGATGACGATGGGACCGCAGCGACACATGCAGACGCAGTAGACCTCACCATTGACAGCACGATCTTCAACTGGGATGTGGATGAGTCAAAGCTCTGCACCGGCTGGACAATAATCCCTGACCAGGGGCCTTCGACCACATTGTGCAACGGCGCGACAGACTGCTGCAGCATGTTCGGCGTCTCTCCCAGCGACGATGTCTGGAATATGCCTTTGTATCTGTACTACGGGCAGCACGGCTCGACAGCAGATAACATTGTAGAGGCTCAGGTGATGTATCTCAACCAGAACCTTGAGCCTGGAAAGATAACATTCGAATCAGCCCAGAGCAGCGTCTCTTCACTGCCTGTGAGGTTCAGGGACGATACATCAGAGCAGTTCTCAGGAGTATGCGTGAACACGTGCGAGCTCCCTGAAGGATTCGACAGCACAGAGTATGACCTGCGCTTTGAAGTAGAGGAAGGGACAGAGCTCAGGATAGAGAGGATAAGATACACGATAGTATATGTGCAGGACGAAGAAGAGCTCCGCGAGAAGAAAGCGCCGAAGGCAAAGAACTTCAGGGGCAAGACTACGAAGTTCAACGCAGTGGCCGACTTTGAGCATGTAGACAATCCTGTCATTGAAAAGCCTGATAAAGGGAAGATAAAATGGCGCATGAAGGACAGGAACATCTCCGGCGCGGACTTTGACAGGCATGTCAAGTTCGGGAAGAAGTGGGTGAGTGTGGACTCGAGCAGCCTGAACAGCGACCTGAACTCCTCTGCTGAGATAACATTATACGATCTCCCATATCAATACATGCCGGATGTGTATTCCGACGGAACTCTCTGTGAGGAATGCGAGCGCATATCATACGAAGAAGGAGATTTCACATTCATAGTCCCGCACTTCACCAACTTCAGCATAGGATCGAACTCAAACCTGACCATCTGGGACCAGAATGACTCGAACATGCCCTTTGCAGACTGGTACGCGAATGTCAGCGAACAGATAAACTTCTACGCCAACTACAGCAACAGCACCGGTGACCTGATCGCTTCTGCCGATTGCAACATATCATTCCCTGATATGCCTGACATTCCCATGCCGTACAACTCAACTTTTGATCTTTTTGCATTCGACCGGACATTCGACACACCGGAAACACTGGTCTGGACTGTGAACTGCGATAATGATAGCTACGAACCATTGCTTACCACTGATAACATCACGATAGTGGGCCAGCAACCCTCCTGCGGAACAGAGATCACATCAGACATTGTCCTCAACAACGACCTGCAGCATTCAGGGACAGGCGCCTGCCTCAACATGACAGCAGACAACATAGTGCTGGACTGCAATGGCTACAACATCAACGGCAGCAACACCCCTGACAGCCAGGGTATCTATGCTGAGCACAGGTTCAATGTGACCATAAAGAACTGCAACATAACTAATTTCCCTGAGGACATAATCATCTTCGACACCGACAACAGTACGGTGGAGAACAACAGCATAGTGAGCGGCAACGGATATTGCAGTATCTGCGTGTCAGGAGGGTCAAAGGATATCGATGTCCGGCAGAACAACATAACAGGAAGCAATCAAAGGAAGCTGCATGCAGAAAACTCAAATGATATAATATTCTCCAATAATAACGTGACCGGTGGTTTCAGCGTCGACAACTCTGAAGGTGTACTGTTCAGGGACCAGGTGATGAACGGCCCGTATAACTTCACGAATGCAGGATTGGCGTTCGAGAAGTCAGGCATTGCCATTCTTCGTTACCAGGAGAACATCACCCATGATGGCGGCGGTATAGAGTCCTTCATCAGGCTGGAAAACAACTCGATCTTTGTGGACCCTGCCGGAAGACAGCAGTTCAACAGGACAGCGAACCTGACATTATTCAACACAGATGCGTGGGGGATATCTGACAGGGCGCCTTACAGGGACGGATCGGTCTGCCCGCCATCGATATGCACAGAGATAGCTGACGCCAACGACTATGTATTCAACGTGACAGGGTTCAGCAACTATAGTGTGGGAGAGGATGGAGGCGGTCCCGCGCCAATCATTGTATCTCTGAACAAGACCTTGCTCACGCCAAGCCCTGAGGCTGGATCAAATGTCATGTTCGAGGTGAACATTACTAATTTGGGTACTGATCAATTGCCTCTGGGGTTCATGCTGAACGATACATTTGACAGGAACTACGCTGCGTTCAATAGTGTGAATGTGACGCCTGATGAGAGTGAAACTGCCAACGGCTGGTTGGCATGGAATATATCTGGCATGCCTGCAGGAGATGCTTTGAGTATAGGTATTAATCTCACTGCAGACAATCCTGGCAGCACGTCAAATAATGTCACATTGAGGAATCAGAGCGGTGAGGGGGTTGCCTTCAAATCCGCGCCATTCACGATAACATCCGGCCCCCCGCCAGAATCTTTGAATGTCAGCCTGGACAAGACGCTTCTCACCACGTCGCCGGCTGTCGGTGGCATGGTGAATTTCAGGGTGAACGTGACCAACAATGGCCAGGCGGCCCTCACATCATCGATGAACCTTACTGATTATTTTGACACCGCTTACCTGCAGTTCATGTCATCAAACCGGACACTGAACCATAACCTTCCAGCTAATGGTGAGATCGGTTGGAGTGTGCCTCCGCTCGGTGTAGGCCAGTCGTTCATAGCCTCCGCAGATTTCGATGCAGTGGGCTCAGGGACTACAGTGAACAACGTCACCCTCAGGAACCAGACAGGGTCCATAGTTGCGACCAACTACTCGCAGGCGACAATAGCTCCTCCTCTTTTCAACTGGGCTGACTTTGCAGCGTTCTACAGCGGGACTATGGACCCGTATGCAAGCAACGGCCCTGGCTGCTACTATATGAACACCAGTGGCCTGAGCCAGCCGACCACGAGTCCCATCTCCCCTGGAGACAACTGTCCTGACAACAATGCATCATGGGACCTGGGAGCTGTGTGGATCGATTTCACTGCTGATTATATAGGCTGGCAGGTGCAGGGTCCTGCTGTGTTCGGCGATCCAGGTGCTGAACCGAACTTCTGCAACCCGTCATCTGACATCAACAATTCACTTTACATAGAGTTTGACAAGGATAACAACGCGAGCACTGGCTGCACAGGCAGCAAGCCCTGCTACGACGGCGCAGAGTTCCAGATAATACTGAACGCGACAGGAGCGACATTCAATTATTACAATGCGAGCCTGGAGAGCTGCAATGACGTCAATTCGAATTACTGCAAGCCTGGCGAGCCTGAATACAACCCTGCGAACTGCACATGCTTCCAGGTGAACAGCTCTGTGGACGTGAACAGGACAGATTGCATGGCGACATACGGCCTGAGGATTGCTGTTCCCAGGTCTGCGATAGAGCCCCTTACCGGCCTGAACTTCCTCGTCAATGTCATAAGCATCGACGGTGGAGGTCCAAGGGAGAGTCTTGGTGACCAGAACATGGATAATATCATGGGCGGGGCGGTGGATGACATGATGTACAATGACCAGCATCCCTGCCTGTACTATGATTTCACGACCCAGGCTGAATGCGTGGGCAACACAGACGATGTAACTGGCGCAGAGGAATGCAGATGGGATGATTTCATGCAGATCTGCGATCCTGATTTCAAGAACATGAACTGCTCTGATTTCTGCGGTGCTTGTGGCACTGCTGCAGAGTGCCTGAGCGAAGGCGTGAAAGGGTCCTGCATGGTAGCTTCTGCCCCAAGCCCTGTCCCCCCTGACGCGACAACTTGGGACAGTGGAACAAAGATGTGCGTCGAGGACCCGAGCAAGTTCATATTCGGGATGGGAGGGAACTGCGACGACAACTGCTTCGACTGCTATACAGAGCAGATGTGCAACAACAGCAACGTGCCACATCCCACAGATGGTGCTGCAAGTGCTGGTTGCAAGTGGTTCACAGATTCTGTTTTCGGTGACAGCTGGTGCGACAAGGCGAGCTTCGAACTTGAGAGCTGTGACAGCGATAATTGTGGAAGATGTTTTACCAACGCGTACTGTGACGGTGCAGGAGGCAACTGCACATGGGACGGCGATCTGGTGCTGTGTTATGATAACTCGTCTGAAATCTGCTACAACGGCGTGGACGACGAGGGTGATGGTGACGTGGACTGCGACGACACAGACTGCAAGGATGAGATAATGTGTGGCGGTGACATCAATGTCCTTACCGGCGGTTACGGCACGACTGATCCCCTGGCAGCCCTGCAGCAGGACATGTTTCAGGGCATGCAGGGTGCTCCGATAATCATCGGGGAGGATGCGGTTGGAGAAGGCGCAGCTGACCACCTGGACATCAGGGGCGTCGGAGTGAAAGAGAGCGACAAGTCTTTGATATTCGGCATAGAAGTCATAGACTTCAACACACGGATCTGCGATGGCCAGAATGAAGGGGCATACTACTATCTGCTCGACACTGACAACAATGCCTCGACTGGTTGTATTGTCAATATCGACGGGACTGATCTCGGCGGGTTCGAATATAAGTTCATCTACGCTGTTGACAATGTATCTGCAACAATCAATGAGACAAGATTATCGTACAAGTGTAAGGATGACAGCAGCTTTGTGTTGAAGCCTGTGAAGGTGACCGGCGCTCCACAGCTGCCAGGAATGACTGGAAGCCCTTCCTGTGCATACGACACTGCAATGATAGCCATTGACAGCCTGGGTATAGGAAACCCGACAGGTACGATACGTTTGAGGGTGGCCACATCTACCATAGGTGGAAGTACGAGCTCACCAAGCGACAGCATTGGCGAGGATCTATACTACACTTCAGGGGCATTCGACTTCGAACCGAATGATTGTTTCGACAACCCCTCCGCCTGCGGCACCGGATTCTCTATAATAGGTGGCGGCGACTTCATGCCCTTTGAAGACTGCTTCCCAGGCAGCGGCGACGAGGACCTTGATGGTATGGAAGATTGCGATGATACTGACTGCTATTATGTCCCGCCATGCGATGCACAGGTGGATCCTTCAGCAGACAAGGAGATGCCAAAGGTCATCATGCAGTCTGTAGAGAAGTTCACTGACTTTGCGATGCTGTTCTGGACGACCAACAGGCCGTCGAACGGCAGTGTGCTGTTCTCAGGGACAAACAGCACCTGCGCAATCAACACTGCAAACTATACAGACCTGACTGATCCTGATATGGCTGAGCTCAACACAGGGAAATACGTGACATGGCACAATGTGCCCATTGGATCCCTAAGCTCAAACATCACATACTTCTACAAGATAAAGTCCTGCGGGCAGAACGATCTCTGCTCAATCAGTTCCTGCCTGAACTTCACGACGCTTGAGACAGACACGGACTTCAAGATAAAGATGACATTTGAACCAACAGGCCCCCCTACGGATCCACTCGGTAACCTGACCTATGAGCTGAACAACGGCTCTGGCTATGTGGACAGGACCGATGACATGAAAGCCGGCGCCAATTTCAACAGGACATTCAACAACAGCCTCAGGTTCAGGAACCCGCAGGCCACCCTGAACTGGTCGATAAGATTCGAGGGCGTGGACTTCACCAAGTCAAAGGAGTTCAACCTGACAGGCGCGTTCAACATAAGCGTGAATGCGAGCGGCAGGGTGCAGGTCGGCATGGACAAGAACAAGTTCCTTGACCTTGCGCAGGGCTTGGGTGCAGACAAGGTATACATACACATCCCGCAGGCAGGTACAGACCTGATGAGATGTGATAATGGCCAGAACTGCCAGGCTGTTGATAATTATACGAGCTTCGACACGAGCGACCTGGAAGGCAGCGCCTGGGAGATCCCTCTCGGCCTGGGATTCTCTGATTTCAACGTCCATGGTTATAGCTTCAACCTCCAGGGAGCCCCATCGAACGTCTACCTCACCTATACCAACGGCACGAACCTCTCGACTGATGGCTGCCAGGGGAACAATTGTGCAGAGACTGACGCTAACATCATGCAGTTCAGGCAGACGACCACAGGGAGAAGGGTTGCTGAGTTCAACATAACAGGAAGCGTGGACATGGGTGATGGTGGGACGACAGAGATAATGTACAACAACGTCAGCACAGTGGTCCATAGGTTCAGCAACCAGAACAAGGTCTACCCTTATTATGACATCTTCGTCGTCAACCTCAACAGGGGCAAGGGTGTCTTTGTCTGCAAGGATGCAGAGGATCTCGATGACCTCGACCCGATTGACTGTGGAGGGATGGGTGCGCCCATAATATTCGGCCCGAGCGACATAGGCACCACAAAAGAAGGCGTCACTGTCGAGTTCAACGAGACTGATTACAAGATCAGGAACCTGAGCGGCAGCGGCGCAGGTCTCATGTACATACTCAACTTCTCCTCAGATACAACATATCTGGAGATGGTGGCGCAGACTGGTGAGAACTACACAATAATAAACGTGACCAACGGCGAAGCACAGCCAAGGGAGTATAACTTCAGCCTTGAGATACAGGGAGAGGACCTCAACTACACCATAAACGGCTCGTACCCGACTCTCGACGAGATAAACTTCACAGTGGACATGCAGATTGACATCAATATATCTTTCAATGACTCGACAGCAGGAGTGAGGTACGTCAGCCTGCTCGCGATACCCACCGACAACGATACAATCACCCTCAACTCCAGCGATGACATGGGGCTCATCACAGTCAATGTGACTGCAGGGCCTGCCGCGCCTGGCGGGGATGCACCAACAGTCACTCTCAACTCCCCTGATGACAATCACAACACGACTTCTGGAATCATCACTTTCAACTGCACTGCTTATGATGACCTCAAGATTGACAATGTGACCCTGTACCACAATGCCAGCGGCTGGGGAGCGAACGAGACCAATACCTCAGGGTTCAACAATACAGCATACATATTCCTAGGAAACCTGAGTGATGGGTCGTATGAGTGGAACTGCTATGCATGCGACAACAGCAGTAACTGCTCTTTTGCATCATCTAACAGGACTTTGACTGTCGATTCCACAGCCCCTACATGGGATCAGGCATTGGAAAACCAGATAATAGCATTTGGAAGCGCATTTGTATATGATGTGAACGCTTCAGATACTAACGGCATAGATACCTACGCTGTCAATAACGGCAATTTCAATATCGACGCAGCCAATGGGAACATAACCAACGCGACTGCTCTTTCTGTCGGTTCATACGACCTGAACGTCAGCGTGAATGACTCCTTTGGAAACATCCTTTGGAGAGTGTTCTCAGTGTCAGTAAGATTAGACGTGACTGTATTGCATGTGGAGCCATTGGAGGGATGGGTCTTGAATGACACGATCAAGTTCGAGTGCAGCGCTTCCAGCGCTTACTCTCTTGTCAATGCCACGCTGTGGCACAACTACTCAGGCACGTGGGAGACCAATGGCTCGGTATCCCTGGGAGGAACAACCGATGAAGAGTTTGAGTTCAACCGGACAGGGTTCAGCAGCGAGAAGACCTTTGACTGGGGCTGCGAGGCCTGTGATGCCAACGTATGTAACCTCAGCGTGAATAGGACCATCACGACAGACCTTACCCTGCCGCTCATTGAGTTCGTCGACCCGACGCCGCCCAACAACGCCAGGAATTCAAGTTTATTTGACTGGGCGTATATCAATGTCTCGACGACAGAGACAAACAACCACTCAGTCATCCTCGACTGGAACCGGAGCCTGATTGCCTGGTGGAGGATGGAGCAGGGCAACGGCACATTGTTCTCTGACAGCTCTACCTATGGCAAGGATGGCACGTGTAATGAGACGTTCTGCCCGGAGATACGTGCTGGAGCAAGGGGCAAGTCATACAAGTTCGACGGTGTGGATGATTATGTCAAGATAGATTATGATTTCCCGGATACAGACCTTACCATTGCATCGTGGTTCAAGGTGGACGCTTTCAGGATTCCAGGGGCAGGCAGCATCATATTTGACAAGCAATATGGTATCCTGAACCTTCTTGTGTTTACAAGTGGCACTTCATCTCCTGGAAAGGTCCGGCTCAGTATCTGGAACGGCTCTTCAGTCTGGCTTACTACATCTAGCATCATCAACCCGGACACCTGGTATTTTGCTGTAACCACCATAGATACGACCACTAATGCGCTTAATTTATATGTTGATGGTGCGCTAAAGGCTAGCAGGGTTTATGAGGGTACATATATCTCTGGTAACTATATAGTCACTCTTGGAGCTAATGCCTGGGGGGCTGCATCCCACTTCAACGGCAGCATCGACGAGGTGATGCTCTGGAACCGCGTTCTGAGCCCCGAAGAGATCAATGCTTCATACCATGCTGGCCTCCAGAGGCTTGAGAGGAACTTCACAGACCTTCCTGTAGGGACGGTCAATTACACAGCATATACAGTAGACATGGCAGGCAACCTCAACCAGACCGAGTACAGGAATTACTCTGTGAATTATGTGCCTTCTTTGAGCATCACTGAGATAAAGAGCGCTGACGAGACCAATTACAGCGACGAGGAACTCACAGTCTATTATACAACATTTGACAGTGATAGCAGCGATACAGTCAAGAACATCACCACCTGGTACATCAATGGCTCAGGGATAACACTGCTGGACATGCCTTTCGAGGCGGTAGGAGGGAGTAACGAATCCAGCTGGGCAAAGGATTATACAAACTTCTCGAATCATGGAAATGTGACGAACGCGACCTGGAATTCAACAGGAGGGTATGATGGGCGTGGTGCTTATGAGTTTAATGGCCTGGGAGACTATATCAGTGTGATAGATGACGACACATTAAGCTTCAATGAGACTTCTGCGTTCAGTATCTCATTGTGGTTCAATGGAATGTCTAATTACACCACTTCCGAGATGGTGGAGA
>JBHPEY010000016.1:0-40546 GCA_042576705.1 Nanobdellota archaeon
GCCATCCCTATCTCCATAAGCGTATTCACACCGATGTGATTAGGTTTCCCTTCCTTATCCATGTTCACAACAAGGATTGCGTCAGACCGCAGAAGGTCGGAATTGAACTTATTCATCGCCTCAAGCTTATACTCAGAAGGCACAGGTTCAGGAAGGTCATCATTCTGAGGCAGTATGACCTCATGCCCTTTCTCCTCAAGCTGCTTCTTTATCTCAACAAACCTGTCAAAGAAAGCCATGCTGCCGACAAGGGTGATTATCATGTTCACTACACCATCTTACTCAAAAGATCCGACTTTGTAACAACCCCCACAAACTCACCATTCTTCGCAACAATCAATATAGGATAGAACATGATCAAAGAACTCAACACAGATATCTTGGTATCATCATTGACAATAGGCGGCGGAGCAATCATCACATCCCGCGCACACAGCTTTCGCATGTCCTCCCCTATCCTCTCAAGCAAGTGCCCCTCAGTGAGCAACCCCACAATCTTCTTCCCATCGACAACAGGCACCTGAGATATCCCTTTCCTATGCATCACCTTCACGATCTCAACGACCTTATCAGAAGGCTTAGCCACAACAAGGCTCTTCTGCATCACCTCACGCGCGCTCAATTCCTTCTTCTTGCTCAACAGGTCAAGCGCAGAGAATATCTGCTGCACCTTCGAGTAAGTAGGATCGATCTTCCCCGCCTCGATCTTGGCGATCAACGACTGCGACACAGAAGCAGCCCGCGCGAACTCTGTCTGCGTCAACCCTAATTGCTTCCGTATGTGCTTCAACCTGGAGATATCGTATTGCATGAGAATAAGAAAATATTTTTACTATATAAATATTCGTATTATAATAAATCACTCTGTATCCTTTATCTTCTCAATCCCCTTTTCACGGAGTATATTTTCAACGTCCCTCTTGCTCATAAATTCAGAATAAGTCTCTTTATCCACGACAATTGTCGGAGTCCCTTTGACATCATAAAGCCGCTTGACAGTGTCAAGAGCTGCATTCTCGATGGTATAATCAAACGCATACACATAGACATCAGGATAATTCCTGCGCGCCCACGTCAGGATGAAGCCCTGCTCCTTGCACTTCTTGCAATCATCCTCATTGGTATAGAAATAAAGCATCAACGCATTAGACCTGTTGCATTCCTTGTTTGTCTTCTTCATGAACAGCCAGTGCCGCAATTCCAGCAAAGAATAATACTTCTTAAGCTCCCTGACATCACGGTTATCCTCACCAAGCCTATTCTCCATGTAATCAAGCTTGCTGGCCATCTCATACAGCTCGTCAGCAAGAAGAGTACTGTTTATGTGCTCGCAGGGATCCTCAGCGATCAGCTCATACTGCAGCTCCATGGCAACAGTATCGGTCCTGAGATCCTGCCCGATATAGTCGATCTGCTGCATCTTCGACGCAGAGAAATAGTTCCCTATAACTATCCCTACCACAAAGATGAGTGTGGTTATAGCAAATACTGCCAGATACTTCTTGAAATCAATCTTCTGTCGTTTCATCTTAAGAATACTTTATCTCTGATGCTTCACGCGTCCTGCCTCTCCACGCGACATCCTTGTCTGAGACGCGCGCTTTGATGGCACTCGCCCACCAGTAGGCATACAATGGAAGATATAGCGCCATGAACAGCACATAGTTGAATGCAAGCCCCTGCTTCTCCTTTGACATCCTCTTCGCAAGGTAGATCATCGTTATCCCTATAGACAGCGCGACAACACCTATCATCATGAGAGGACTCTGGTCCACATAGAAAGGGTCCCAATTGAACTGGATCAGCCTCCATACATCAAAATTCACGTTATAGAGATTGACAAGCCTCTGCCAGTTTGTATCAATCGAAAGGTAAAGCGTGTAACATACCACTGTCATCGCAATCAATACTGAAAGGAATGCGCTGGGCATGACGAACATCCCAAGATTCCCATATTTCCTGGAGAACAGTATGTGCTTGTACTTCTGCGTGTTCTCCATGAATCCCTTGTACCACCGCACCCGCTGCCGCTTTGTTGTGTTAAACGTGGGCATGGGCACTGCATAGACGTTCGCGTCCACGGCATTCTCTATCTCATACCCCTCAGACTGGATGCGCAATGATATCTCGATATCCTCTGTGCAGGTGGATGTGTCATACCCGCCATACTTGTCAAAGAATGATTTCCTGAATATAGTGAATGGCCCTGGAGTGACGTGTATGCTACCCAGATACGCAAATACCTTACGCAGATAAACTCCAAGCAAAAACTCGATGACCTGTATCCTCTGCCATATTGTCTTCGGCTCTGTGCACTTCAATGAGGGTGTGACTGCAGCGACCTTATTCTTCTTGAAATACCCGACCATCTTGAGCAGCGCGTCAGGTTCGACAATAGAGTCTGCATCAAGGCATCCGACAAGCTCTCCTGTGGCGTGTTCCAGCCCCATGTTGAGTGCGGTCCCTTTTCCGCCATTCGGCTTTGTAAGCACCAGCACGCCGTCCTTCTCAAACCTGCGCGCAATCTTAAGCGTCTTGTCTACACTGCCGTCATCAATGATTATGATCTGCAGCTTATTTTTCGGATAGTTCAGTCCCATAAGCGACTTCACAGTCTTTGCCAGGCAGTCTTCCTCATTGCATGCAGGCACCATCACTGTCACAGAAGGCAGTTTCTTGGGTGCTGTAGGGTTCCTGATACTCTTTCGATTCTCGATCAAGGTCAGGAGAAAGAATACAGATGTAAATACACCGAAATATGATACTGTATATAAGATGGTTTCCCAAAACTGCATATTGACCCTACTGTAATATTGTATTTATATACTTAACTGCATTTATTGGACTAGACTGGTTAATAATTTTTTCGCATTTTCAGGCCTAAAAACGCTTTCTGGCACTATTTTGAGTCAGAATCCTGCCTGCTGCGGTTGTAATGGTTCTCATAGCTGCCAAATGGGATATATTCCGCACCAACCACAAAAATATTCCAATAAGAATATTTCTATCAAAAACCTTATTAAACCCCTGCTTAGGCCGTATATACCATATAATACGACTTAAGAGGTGGTTGTAATGGTGAAGAAAGGACGATATTTATTCACATCAGAATCTGTCTCAGAGGGCCATCCCGACAAGGTCTGCGACCAGATATCTGATGCAGTGCTTGACGCCTGCTTCAGAGAGGACCCATACTCCCGCGTGGCCTGCGAGACAGCAGTGAAGGACAACAATGTCTTCATACTTGGAGAGATAACAACCAAGGCAAAGCCAGACTTTGACAGCATAGCAAGAAGAGTCATAAGAAGGATCGGCTACACCCCAGACTGCGAGTTCGACCCGGACAACTGCAAGGTCTCTGTCTTTGTAAGGGCGCAGTCCCCGGACATAGCGCAGGGAGTCGATGAGGATGACGGCCTCCACACAGAGCAGGGCGCAGGCGATCAGGGCCTGATGTTTGGCTATGCGACAGATGAGACACCTGAACTCATGCCCCTTCCGCTGGTTCTCTCGCACAAGCTCCTGCAGAACCTCGCAGACATAAGACACGCCGGAAAGATCCCTTATCTGCGGCCAGACTCAAAATCCCAGGTGACTGTGGAGTATGAGGGAGGGAGACCGATAAGGATTGACACGGTTGTGATTTCAACGCAGCACAGGCCAGGCATCCCCCACAGCAGAATAAAAGATGACATTATCGAGCAGTTGATCAGACCTACTTGTGGCAAATGGGTGGACGGCAACACCAAGTTCTACGTGAATCCGACAGGAAGCTTTGTGATAGGTGGACCTGTCGGTGACGCCGGACTCACAGGAAGGAAGATAATCGTGGACACCTACGGTGGCCACGGCTCCCACGGCGGCGGCGCATTCTCAGGCAAGGACCCGACAAAGGTGGACCGCTCTGCAGCCTACGCAGCAAGATACATAGCAAAGAACATAGTGGCCGCAGGCCTTGCAGACAAGTGCGAGGTCCAGTTGGCATACGCGATAGGCATAGCAAGACCTGTCTCGGTACTGACCCACTGCTTCGGCACGAACCGCATAGACGAAAAAAGGATTGCAGAGCTGGTAGAGAAGCACTTCCCCCTGAAGCCCGCAGAGATAATAACAGAGCTGAATCTAAGACGACCCATATACGAAAAGACAGCATCCTACGGCCACTTCGGCAGGGACGATCCAGACTTCTCCTGGGAACGGACAGATAAAGCAGATATATTGAAGCAGGAAGCAGGAACCTTACACAAGGCAGAGCACCCAGGGATAGAAGTCCCCTTAGACGGCAAATAAGAAAGATTTAGAATTTTTTTTGTTGTTTTTCTTTTTTTTTAATTCTTAATGCAGCTTTGGTTGCAGTTTCAGAAGAAATTATGACGATAAACACAGTATTGACACCAAAGCTGCTCTATCGTTCTGAAGTATTGACAGACACAAGCCTGATTACGAATGCTGCTGCCTTAAGAAAATTTGGTAGAGCAGCTACGTCTTTCCCAATCAGGCTTGTGTAAGGCCGCGCCCAAAGAACTTTAGACAAATTCGGAACATTTTCTGCCTCAACAGGGAATTGCACCAATCTATCTACATCCGAATTTGATTATTTATCAAAAAAAGAAAAAACTTACCTACTCACTCCCCCTTCGGAGGATGGAATGGCTTGCCTGTATACTCGGGTATCCACGACTCAAGCTGGAAGTATTGCTTCACCGCGCCCATCAGCCGGGAAGAATCCCTGATGAGCATGTCCTCTGCCTGTTCTATCCTCCGCTTGTACATCCTGTTGAGGTAGAAGTTCTGGATGTAGGGATTCTTCAGCAGGAAATGATTGTTCCAGTCACCAGCAGGGTCAAGCTCAAGCTTTGCCGTGATCCACATCTCGACCTCGCCCTTGTTTGTCTTCACCTTGGTCCCATCAATGACAATCTCCTGGGAGGTCAGGTTCAATACATGATAATCCACATCAAAGTGGAACTTGAAGAACTTGTTGTTGTGCATCTTTGAAGTTCTCCACCATATCCATATCTGCTTTGCCCCTTTGCCGTCAATCCTCTCAAGATAGAGCTTCTCTATCCACTTGTCGCCGTTCGCTCCAGAACTGTCTGAACAATACCCTTCCTCGATAAGCCACTCATGCACGCGCTTGTACAGGTACTCCATGCTGAACACATGCTTGAAGACTATGCTGAATGTCCTGACAAGCTTAGGTTTTTTGATTTCGAATGGTGGTGGCATATTGTTTATCCAATGAAATGCTGTTTATAAAAGTTTCGTCTCGTTATGAAGACAAACAGAATAATCAGTTGAGCAGGCGATTATGCTTTCCAGGCACGACATGGTGCTCTTCGCACGCCGGTATGTAGACATCTTTGGGCACGACTATGGTCGGGTCATCGTAATGTGAAGGCTCTGTATGTGCGCTGTCCCTGAAACGTTGCGTCCGTGTGGCATTGGCACCGCACGGTGCCCCGTCATCAAGCACATGTGCACATCTCGCATAGTGCCTGTGAAGCTCGGATGATATCCCCATTATCTCTGGCACAGAAACGTGTTCTTTTCCCTGCAGCGGGAACGGGTCTCCCCTGAAATCCAGGTCCAATCCTGCGCACACGACGTGTATTCCATTATGGGCTATCCTCTCGATGACCTTCTTTATCCCATCATCGAAAAGCTGCACCTCATCTATAAGCACGTTTATCCTCAGCCTTGACACCACCAGGCCTTTCGCGCGGGCCATAGCATAGGTCTTGTTGACATAGTCCCGGACATACTCGTGCAGTTCAGCAGAATCTTTGACAGCTATTGCGGGTATCTTTATCTCGTCAGAATTAACGCTCTCTTCACCCGCCATGAACCTTGACACGATGTGCTTCGGGTCCTCGTTCTTTTTTGGCACAAAGCAGAGGCACACCTCTCCGACAGAGCTGGATTTCCTGTACTCCTGGATCAGCGCGAGTGACTTCTCGCTTGCCATGCAGCCGTAGTGGAACACGATTGGTGCTCGTTTCATGTGTTCAACCCGGCCGTACGGATTTATTTAAGCCTTTTTGTCGTCTTTTAAACCAACATATCTGTGTTTTAAAAACCCCTGACGCTCTATTTAAATGACAAATTTTATAAAACACTCGGCGCATCACTACACTGAGATGTTTGTTGGGATTGTGGGCAAGCCAAGCTGCGGAAAGAGCACCTTCTTCAAGGCAGCAACGCTTGCAGAGGTTGACATCGCCAATTACCCGTTCACTACGATCAAGCCCAACCACGCAGTCGGTTTCGTGAAAGTGGACTGCGTGGACAAGGAGTTCGAGAAGCAATGCAATCCAAGGGAAGGCTTCTGCAGCCATGGCTGGCGTTTTGTCCCGATTGATCTTATGGATGTAGCAGGTCTTGTGCCTGGAGCGCATGAGGGCCTTGGCATGGGCAACCAGTTCCTTGACGACCTGCGACAGGCAGATGCACTTGTCCATGTCATAGACATCTCCGGCAGCGTGAACGAGAAAGGAGAACCGGTCACCCCTCTCAGTTACGACCCTGAGAACGACGTAAGGTTCCTGGAAGAAGAGCTTGACATGTGGTACCTGGGCATA
Source organism: Nanobdellota archaeon (assembly GCA_042576705.1). GTDB lineage: Archaea > Nanobdellota > Nanobdellia > Woesearchaeales > UBA11576 > JABMQF01. The sequence goes on from JBHPEY010000016.1 coordinate 6,582, forward strand.
ATAAATAAAGGCTGGGAGAAGTTCGCGCGGACAGTCATGCAGGAGAAGAAGAGCATAGCGGTCGCGATAGGCAAGCAGCTTTCCGGCCTCAAGGTCACTGAAGAGATGACAGAGAACATCATCAAACAGCTCGGTCTCGACCCTGAAAAACCCAACACATGGACCGACGGCAACCTGAAGACCCTTGCGACAGAACTTAGGAAGCTGACAAAGCCGATAATCATCGCTGCAAACAAGGTGGACTATCCTGGCTCTGAGAAGAACTATGAGAGGATAAAGGAGAAGTTCAGCGACTACATAATCATCCCATGCTCTGCAGAGTCAGAGCTCGCCCTGAAAGAGGCCGCAAAGCACAACGTGATTGATTATGTCCCTGGAGACAAGACATTCAAGATTATAGATGACGCCAAACTCAATGATAAGCAGAAGAAAGCCCTCGGGTTCATCCAGCAGAATGTCCTTGACAAGTTCGGCTCTACAGGGGTCCAGACAGTGTTGGACAACTCAATTTTCCAACTCCTGAAATACCTGGCGATATTCCCTGGAGGGGTGAACAAGCTGGAGGACCAGCACGGGAATGTCCTTCCTGACTGCTTCCTGCTTCCAGAGGGCAGCACTGCCCTTGACTTCGCGTTCAAGATCCATACGGATATAGGCAAGGGATTCATCCGCGCCATCGACGTCAAGACAAAGCGGACTGTGGGAAAAGAGCATGTCCTGAAGCACCGTGATGTCGTTGAGATTGTGACTGCAAAATGACCTACTCCCCGACCTAAACTTCAGCCTATGGCTGAAGGTGCAGAGCAGAACTGCTCAAAAAACGGCGGAGTATTCACCGCTCCGAGTATAATAAAGAATATCTATATTTCTCTTTCCTAACCTACCCCTCCCCCGATGATATTCCCTGCTATCATGTTGAATGCGATCATCACGCCGAGTGAGAGCATGCAGTACATGATGGTGCTTCTAGTGAGGTTGGTCCCTATCTCATACTCTTCAGATAATTTATCGCACCCGTTCTCTATCCCATTGACCAGCAACGTCAATATGTATACTATCTGGACCACATAGAATCCGACCACTATCTGGAAATAGAACGTCGGCATGCCGTCGCCGAACAGCTGCGTCAGCCCTGCAGCCCCGCCAGCAGCTCCTGCTGCAGCGCTGTCGTCCTGCAATGTCTTCAGCTGCCCGCCCAGCTTGCCCAATATGGTTGTGACCATGGATGTTATTCCCATCACTATGCCTGATATGACGGGGGTGAGGAACTTGACCTGTGACTTCATAGAGGATATTGTGTCTGCCATGAGATCTTTTAGCCTTTCATCGACACTATGCATCTGTTTGATGTATCTTGACACGTTTATCAATGCCTGCGCAGCGACAAGCGGACCTTTCTTTGCGCTCTCGACAAGCACTTTCATGGATGTCTCTATAAGATCAGACGGGTATTCAAGGATTGCGCCAGTGTGCTGGTCAAATATTGCCTGCTCGACGCTCATGCCAAGCTTTGTTATGTTCTGCGACACCAGTCCGAAGAACTTTCCTGAGTACGTGTCAGGTATTGTCATCGCTACTTTCTGGAATGCGATCTCTGCAGGGAAACCATCCCCTAACCTGTTGCCGAGCTGAAACAGCGCTGACGCGAATTCTGCTTCCAGCTTTTTCGTTCGGTCCCGTATCTTGAGTACGTTCTTGGTCCGCACCTTGTGATAGAAACCTATGGCAAGCCCTGCAGATAATGGCATGAAGACGCTTACCAGTGCCGCTCCTAATCCAAATGGGCCGATGAACCCTTTTTCAGGATCGTTAGACTCCTTATACCCTATGAAGTAGAATTTCGCATCTTCATGTTCGTATTCGTTTATGACTGCAATCTCGCCGCCCCGGGTAAGGACAAGATCCCAGCCAGGGTTGATTATGTGTATGATAAGTGGAAGGAACGCGATGAACAGGCATGTGGCAGCTATGAATATGCTGACATATATGGGGTTTATCACGATCTCTGACGGTCCGAGCTTGAGTATGAAATTGCGGTATTTCTTGAGTTCAGGATTCTTTGACACGTCGACATTGCCGTACCCTGTAGGCCTTTTTGCCAGTATCTGCTTTCCAAGGTAGTAGACAGACGCGGGAAGTATTATATTGTACAATGTAGATAGGTGATACCACCCGACACCTTCCATGAAGCTGACAACCATGGGGAGTATGACAAGTCCCAATATCGGCAGGATGATTCCAAGCATGTGGAGCATTGTGATCGGCGCTTTCAGGTTATGGGCATAATGCAGCATCTTCTCGTACGTCTCCTGTAGTATGAGATCAAGGGACTTATCGAGCATATTCACCCTTGCGGTCTCATCTCCTTCCAGCAGGCTGCCTTCAATCAGGTGCATGGCCTCGATGAATTCCATGTTCCACTTCTTCCATGAATCAAGGTATGCGTCAAGGCTCTCTTTCACCGAGGAGTATTTCTCTGTCTCGATGTTCCATATGATCCGCTTGAAGTCCAGTGACAGCGGAGGCGACAGGTGCTCTGCAGCGAAGTCTATCGCGAGCTCCAGGTTGGAGGTGTGCCTCATGTAAGTGACTACATAGAATATGGACAGCACCATCTGGTTGGATGCCTTCATCCTCCAGGCATCTGCCATGAAATGTGGAATCCTTCCCAACGGGCCGAGCATTATTCCGCCAGTCATGAGGAAGAACACAGGGAAGAACATCCCGCCTTGTGTCAGCATGAAAGAGATGAGCACCCCGAATAGCACATATGCGAGCGGGAACAGGAGAGAGAACGTATATGCTCCGGTAGGTGTTATGTTGATATGGCAGACATCGATGGATTCCTGCAGTGCAGCGGCTTTCTTCTTGTCAGGAGTGATCTTTGTCAGCTGTTCTGCCTTGTTGCACACCTTCTCATACCAGGACATGTGTTTTGGCAGGTACTCCTGCTTGAACTCCTGGTACTCGCGGGTACGGATCACTCCGATGCTCTGCACCTGTTCATCTTCCGGGGAGAGGTTGACCTCTAGTTTTGTCTTGTACTTCGCCAAAAGGTTCTCCATCTCTTCCTTGCTTATCTCCGGCATCCTTCACCTCTTTTTTTGATGCGCCAACAGCTAGGGCGGCAATCTCAAGACCGCCCGTCAATACTATGAATTCATCAGACTCCAATATTTCTCTGCACCATGTAGTATCACACTACCTCCATACATCTTCTTGTTCTTCACCAGCTTGCGCTGGTTGACAACGACCCTGTTCCTGAACATGGAAAAGTCGGCCCCCTCAAGCCTTTCAGGAACAACGATTATGACGCGACTGTTCTTCAGAAGGACACAATGGACATTATCCTTCACCGATTCGATCTTATCGAAAAGTTTTGCGCTCTGCGGGTTCTTCTTCATCCATTCTGCAGTCCTGCGCGATTCGACAATTGAAAGGTATGAAAGCGTGAGAGGAAAAGAAAGCTGCAACCGGCACACAGAGACATTGCCGATCTTCTGTATCCTGATCACGTCCTCTTCAACAAGCTTGTTCACAAACATGTGTGCGTGAGAATAAGCCACACCTAATCTTTTCGATATGTCTGAGATAGAATGGAATAAAGAAGTATCTTCTGAAAGGAATCCTAGTATCCTGTACTTAAGTGTCGCTGTCATCTGAGGGGGTGTAGTGAGCGCCCGGGGGACGGGCGCTGCACTAACAGGGGGTTAAAAAGGAGGTCGGAACCTGCCTTTAAACGTGATATGTTGTATCTATTTATTAGATATATTTATCGAATTTTAAAAAATTAAAATCGTTATAAGATAATATTAGTATCTAAATTATAGATATATTTAAATGTTGCGTTTTTTGGCCTGGAACATCTAAAACCAAGAATTATGGTGTTCTTACCGCATCTGGCAGCAGAATATGCAGATTGATGCTAACACAACCCCTCCACCCACGAACTCAACGCCGCAATCGCCAAGCACCCCGGTTCTAAGACTGTCTGACTAAAATTATTGGCCGCAGGCCCCTTTTTAATATCGTTTCTGTTACTGAAACGCCACAAAACCCCTAAGCCCTAAATTTCAAGCCTTTACAGTATCTCTGAGCCGGTTCTCAAGCATCTCTAGCCGCTCTCGCACATAATCCAGCATCCCCTTCTGGCTCAGCATGTGTATTGTGGCGTAGTCTGCCAGCACAGTCCTTTTGACAGAATCAGCGACCTCCCTGAGCTGTTGTCTGTAGTCCTCTGTGACCTCGCCCTTTTTTCCGGGAAGGCCTATCATGCAGAAGTTGGCTATGGGCAGCCCTTTCAGGTATACTGGCGCGATGAAATACTCGCCAAGGTCTTTATCATGTCCGAACATCACGACATCCTTCCTGCCGCTCTTCTTGATGATGCTTTCGAGCTTCTTCTTCCTTTCATCACTGAGCGCTGACCTGATGCAGTCTGAGGCAGGCTCAGGATCGAGCTTCTCAAGGTAGTTCTTTGTCAGGAACAGCGCAACCGATTGGACCTTGTAGCTCCTCTGGATGTCATCGATCCTTGCCCGGTATTCCTTGAATTCAGGGAACATGGTCTCCATCACATCTTTGGCGTGTTTCTGCAGGAGGCTGTACAGCGATCTTGTCTTTCCGACATTCTCGACAAGCTCCATCCTCTCCGTCTCGATGTTCGACTCCCTTTCTATCAGCTGCTGCTCTTTTTCTCTTGTCTCTTCCTCAAGCTCTTCTGCATCGGTGATCCTGTTCTCGAGCTCTTGTTCCTTCTGCTCAATCTCTCGTCGGGATATCTTCGCTGCTTCAGTCAGTGCGATGAGCTCAGTCATCTCGTCAGTCCTTGCGCCTATCTCCTCGCCGAGACTGACCAGCTCATGATAAGTATCTGTGTCCTGTGTTATGCCTAGGAGCAGCCTGACAGATTCCTCGCGTTCTACGCCGGCATGCTTGAGCAGTCCGCTTGCGGCAGCCCTCTTCGCAGCGTCAGTGGCGCTTGAGTTGTATATCTGCACAAGGCCTGTGCAGAAGCTGGATATGCTCTGCACTGCCAGCTCGCCTGCCTGTCTGCCTATCTCCGGCTCAATCCCTACCTTCCGCGCATCGAGCATCTGCTCCTGGTTGAGGACATCTGTTTCCCTTCTTTTGAGCTCAACAGTCTTCTGTTCATAGGTGCTCTGCTGCTCTGCGAGCCTCGTCTCCTGCTCTTCAAGCTGCTTCTGTTGTAGCTCGAGGGTATTGATTATTGAAGAAATCGCTTCAGCACCTGCTCTGTCTTCCTGGTCAGGTCTGGTGTCCTCTTTGCTCTCTCTGTATGCTATTAGTGCAGAAACAACAGGATCATTAAAATGACTTACTTCTCCATTATCAGGTGAATCATCATCATTAGACATCTACATCCCCCCACAGTCCATATAATGGGCTGGAAGTTGTTTATATATTTTACGGGTTTCATCACTAGAAAATGGTTAAAATAGGCTTATCGGCTACTTACGCTTATTCTTCTCAAAATACTCCTGAACCACGGGCAGCACCCGCGGAGCAGCATTGGGCCCCAATGCATAGTATATTTTCTCTGCCTCGCTGCCCCAGGAATAATCCCCCTTCTCCTTCTTGATGTCCTTCACGACAAACTCCTGCAGGGCAACACCCTTCTTGAGGTGATAGTAGACAGAGCGCATGGTAATCTTCGGGAAGATCTCAGTATAGACCCGATAGAGATCATAAGCATACCCCTCGCCAAGAAAGTGGAGAAGCTCTACAATGTTCTGGCGAATAGTGGATTTGGTAGGCCTGCCTGCTTTCATGGAAGACAAGAGAAAGCACTTGTTTAAAAAGATTTAGTCTTGAAGTGCGCAATGCAGACAGATGCCATAACAACCCTGCCACCCCGCGCACTCAGAGTCTAAGACTGTCTGACTAGCCCACGAACTCTGCGTCTAAGACTGTTTGACTAAAATTATTGGCCGCAGGCCTTCTCCCCTATATCGTTTCTGTTACTGAAACGCAACCTGCCCGTTTTACTTAAACATAACCAGCCACTTACGAGCCACCAACAATCTTCACGTTTTATTGACTCAAGGCAATACCTTGAACCGCGTGTTCAACAATGTCCATTCCATAAAGATGAATATCAGTGCAAGGACCAGGAATACCAATCTTGTCTGGTAGGGGATGTTCTGCTCTGACAGGGTCACTATCTCGGCGAATGCCTTCTGCATCTCTGCCTTTGTCCCGACCTTGTAGAAATTACCTCCTGTATTATCAGAGATCCGCCGGAGCATAGTCTCGTCAAGCGTGGAGAGCAGCTGGGTCAGCTCGAAACTCCCTCCTTTCTCTGTCGCTATCCCTATCGTATGGATTGTGATGTGGTTCTGGGCTGCATAGTTTATCCCTTCCTCTATAGGACCGCCTGATGTGTGCTGCCCGTCTGTCAGCAATATTACGGACATCGACCTGTCATCCTCTGTGATAAGGATGTTCGCCGAGGTCATCATGGCTCCTGATATGTCTGTCCCGCCTGTCTTGCTGATCTTCAGGTTTTCCAGCCCCTCACCAATCAGGTCTCTCTCTTTTGTGAGTGTCTGCTCTATCTTGGAGACACCTGAGAACGAGACGATTCCCATCTTCACATCAGCGTTCAGTGATACTGCAAAGTCATTTGCGGTCTCTTTCGCCACATCCAGCCTGTTGGGGCTGATGTCATTCGCCAGCATGCTGCTCGAAGCATCGACTGCAAGCACATAATTGAAGTCAGAGCTCTGCCCTTTTGTCCATACTGCCATGCCTGCTGCAGACAGGATGAGGAACAGGACTATGAATACCTTGATGATAAGGAGAGTAATGTTCTTTGTCATTACCATAGAGCCTGTGACGCGCTTCAACGCCTCGAAATTGGCGAACAGCACTGCCCTCCTGCGTGTGTATTTCAGGAGGAAGAAATGCAGGGCTATCATTATGGGGATTACGAACAATAGCCACAGGAAGTGGATGTTGACGAATGTTATGTCTGCCATTTTACATCGCAGCCCTCCTCTTGAAGAATGTGAACAATGTTTTTGTGAACGGCTCTGCTGTGTTGACAAAAAGGAAGTCTGAACGCACCTTCTTGAGCAGTTTGGTGAGCTTTTCATTGTCCTCTTGCGCCAGCCGTTCATAATCCTGCTTTATCTCTGCTGTGTTGATGAGCAGCTCTTGCCCTGTGACAGGATCCTGCACATACACCTGTCCGACCTCTTCAGGCAGCATCATGTCTCGGGGGTCCTTCACGACGAATGTTATAATCTCGTGCTTCTGTGACATCATCTTCAGCTTCTCGAACCATTCCCCTTTCATCCCTATGAAGTCTGATATGAGGATGATTATAGCAGGCCTGACCATGACCGTGTTGAAGTCGTGGAGCACCTTCTCGAAATCGCACTCGCCTTCATAGTTCTCTGGTGTGGTGAGCTCTTTCATCATCATGTAGAACTGCTTTGTTCCGATGTTGGGCTGTATTGACTTGACTATCCTATCTGAGAACAGGGTCACTCCGACAGAGTCCCCGCCGGTGAGAAGCGCGTGTGAGAGCGACGCGAACATCTCTATCACGTACTCGTTCTTGAGCCTGTCCACAGACGCGAATGACATAGTGCTGCTCACGTCTATCAGGAACATTACGTTGTTGTTCCTCTCCTCGACAAGCTGTTTTACCAGGAGATACCTTGACCTCAGCGACGCTTTCCAGTCTATCTGATTTGCATCATCCTCGCCAGGATTGTAGGTCCTGTACCCTTCGAACTCAAGGCCACGCCCCTTGAACACGGACCGCAACTCCCCTGCCAAGTAGCCTGATATGCCTTTCTTTGAGAATATCTCAAGCTTCTTGATCAGCGGTGTTACATCGACATTGAATTCTTTCATTTTCAGCAGTGATTTATGGGACAGGTATCCTCTGAAGGATTTCCTTGATGATCTGGTCTGTTGTTATCTTCTCTGCCTGCGCCTCGTATGTCCGCAGTAGTCTGTGCCTGAGTACAGGGTATGCGACAGTCTTCACATCTTCGGGTATCACGAATGTCCTGCCGTTCAGCACGGCATTGGCTTTTGCAGATATGAACAAGCCGATTGACGCTCTTGGAGATGAGCCCCACTCGATATAGTGCGCCTGTTTGAGGTTATACTTGTCAGGATACCTGGTGGCGTCGATGATCGTGACAAGATACTTCTCGATCTTTGGCGCGAGATAGACCCTTTTTGTAGCTTCCTGCATCTCGGATATTATCTCCGGAGAGAACACTGGCTTGACATCGAAATGCTCAAACTTGTGGATTGTCATGTTCTTGTTGAGTATCTCTATCTCACTCTCCATTGAGGGGTATTCGACCATCAGTTTGAACAGGAACCTGTCTACCTGGGCTTCAGGAAGCGGGTATGTGCCTATCTGCTCCAGAGGGTTCTGCGTAGCCATCACAAAGAAAGGGAACGGCAGCTGCAGTGTCTCGTGGCCGATTGTCACCTGCTTCTCCTGCATGCATTCTAGCAGCGCTGACTGCACCTTCGGCGGCGCCCGGTTGATCTCGTCTGCCAGGATGAAGTTCGCGAAGACAGGACCCTTGATGATATAGAATCCTTTCTCTTTCTGGTACGATGTCAGTCCTGTTATGTCTGAAGGGAGGAGGTCTGGCGTGAACTGGATCCTTGCGAATGAGCAGCCCATGACCTGTGATACAGTCCTAACCATCAGTGTCTTCGCAGTCCCGGGAACACCCTCAAAGAGCATGTGACCATTGGCGAAGATGGCCCTGAACACGCTGTCGATGATGTGCAGCTGTCCTATCACTATCTTGCCTATCTGCTCTTTGGCCTTGAGGGTGAGTTCATGATATTCCTTTACCTTTCCTTCAAGCACTTTCATCTCTTCTTTTGAAAGTTGCTCTCCTGGTTTGTTGCTATCGAAAAGCGCCATGTGTAAGTTCACCTCTTTTTTTTTCTTTTAAATACTTATAGTAGCACTAAAAAATGGTTAACCCTGTCCTGGTCCACCTCTTCTTGTAAGCTCTTTTCTCCTTGATCTCATGTGCGACCACCCGAATACAAGGGCTATCGCGACAATCAATGTCACAATTGCGACAGTAGAGAGTATGAATACTGATTCAGTCGGCATGCCATATACCTGTGCAGGCTTTTCAAGTTCAGGCGCTGCTTCGCGAGGGGCTATGAGATACTTGCAGCTCTCTATGACCTGACCGAGCATCTTGTCTGCTTCCTGTATGTCCTCGTCTCCCAGCATCTGCTGGGCCTTCCTGAGGAACTCATTCAGCTCAAGGCATTCAGGGTTTGTTGTCAGCAGGTCTTCTGCGAACGCCAGCTTTGTGTTGACCTGCGAATCATTTCCCTCAGCCTTCAGCAGGGAATTGACGAATATCTTGGCCCGCTCGGTGAATCTGGATGTCTTCTCTGTCCCGTCAGACGCGACAACAACAGCATCCGCCTCAGCCTCTATGAGCATCTCATATGTGCCGTATGTCTTGTATGACTGCACAGTGAGCGTGACAAATTCCTTCTCATTAGGATCGAGCGTGTCCCAGTGATTCCTCGAAAGCTTGAGCTCTACATTCTTGTTGGGTGTCGAAGCCTTCAGTTTCAGGTTCTTCATGGTAAAATTGCTGTTGAATATGTTTATGGGCACGTCCATCGTGTCATTCTCATATGTGGTGATTATCTGCGGCGTGATCAACCTGAAAGATACAGGTGAATTTATGTATTCAGGGACCTCATACGGTTGGGGTTGTGATACTGCTCCACCACCTCCTCCGGCTGGGACGACAATGATTTCAGGGAATGAAGCTGCTTCTGAGATATTGATTGTTATTACGTTGCTTTCTGTCCAATTGTAGCCGTCGTAGACGCTGAACACTAGTGCGACTGACCCTGCGAACACTTCGTTGGTTATTACGTATACCCTGTGGGTAGAGTTGTCTATGGTTATATTGACCTGGGGCAGTGCTGTCCCGTTCGGACCGCTCACGTTGAATTCAAGGATGTCATCAGTGTCAGGGTCAAAGAAGTATGTGTCGAGATCTATCCAGCTCTGGTTCGTGTTCTGCTCCTGTGTCTTGTCCGCTATCGCGTAATGGATCACCACGTTATCGATTGACGGGGTATAGTTGCTGTTGTTTGTGGCCATGACGACCCTGTACTGGATGCATCGTTCATCATCTGAGACTATGTCTGATCCGGAATTGTCGTAATGGCTGCTGTAATTTGTGGTGATCGAGGAAGGACAGGCGACAGGTGTCAATCCGTCTGCCGTCCGTGTCTGGAGATATGTATCGAAGTCTACACCTGAGATGTTTCCGGGCGGTGTGATGTTTCCGGTCCAGCTTATGCTTAAGAATTTGTGATAGAAGTTTGTCTCATACGTGTCTAATATCTGAGATTCGAAGACTCCGGTAAGGTAATAATATGTTCCGTTGTTTCCCAGGATGATGCCTGGTTCACCTGCAAGCACGGTTATGTTATCCTTGACCAGGCCTGCGTTGAAGTCTGTATAATTAAGCTCCCTTATCTGCGCGAACCAGCCGATCCTGTTCACATTCGACACATTCACTGTCCAGTTCAGCGGGGTGATTGCACGGGATTTATCCATGATGAGCACGGTCACGTTGCGCCAGCCTGCTGAGAGGAAGTGTGTGGTGTAATTGTAGCTTGATTGGTTCGCCCCGGTTATGTTTGTGCCATTGAGCACCCACTGGTAAGTCAGCGTGTCATTATAGTCTATGTCTGACGCGTTAACGCTGAACAGCATCGAGGAATTCTCGGTCATGTTCACATAGTATGTGATGTTCGGCGTGTGTGATATTATGTATGGTTTGTCATTGACATTGTGCACGTCCAGTCTTACTGTTGTTCGGTTTATCCTGCCGGTGGTGTCATCTATGGTGAAATTGATATAATATGTTCCGACCTGGGAATTGCTTGGTGTTAGCTGTGCCCTTGCTGTGTCATCATCCTGGGTCGTGAAGTTGATGAGATCGATCCCGGTGGTGACTGTGTCTCCGGAAACATTCGTGAAATTGATATACTGCATCGAGAATGTGAGGATGGTTGTTTCTTCGTCATATGCATCCATGTATATCCTGGTAAGGTTGTTTTCATAGAGCGAGCTGTTCCACACGGTCATGTTGGTTGAATAGTTCAGGAGCAGTGATGCTGTCCAGATGGATGTGTTGAGATGGTATGTCTGGTTCGTGTAATACTCATCCAATACAGGGTCCCATATTGGATAGTCATTGTACTCTCCGATGGTCAGGTTCATCAAGGTTGACACATTTGCTTCACCGTCGCTGACCGTGATGTTTACGACATAGCTTCCTGTATCGTTGGTTGTCGGGGTGAAGCTTACCAGGCCGGTTGTGTTGCTTATGTTGAACAACGAGGTGTTGTCGTAATAGACCAGCGTGTCCTGTGGGTCAGGATCTGTGGCATTGACCTGGTATTCGAGCAGGTGGTCCTCTGTTGCTGTCTGGTTAGGTATTGGCGGGATTGATGGAGGGGTATTGGTCGTCACATTGAATGACACGAGCTCCCAATCATACCTGCCTGTATCGTCATTGATTGTTATGTTTATCCAGTGCAGTCCTACCTCTGTGTCATTCGGAACGAAGTTTATCTGGCCTGTGGCTGAGTAGCCGGTATCTGACGTCACAGATATGTCGAACAGGCTTGTGTTCTCTCCGAACACATTTAGGTTTCCATCACTATCATTTGCGGTTATATCCAATGTGAATGTCTTGTTGACCTTCATCCGCTGGTTGCCTATCGCGCCAAGGGTCGGTGGGTGTTCAGTATTTAGGATTGCCAGGTAGAATTGGGCAGAGCCGATGGCGTCTCTGCTGTCCTTGACCTTGACTGTCACGCTCCAGTTCCCGGTATCTGCCTGGCTGGACGTGAAATCTATCTTGCCTCTTGCTCCAAGATATGAGCTGTTGGTTGTCGTGACATTGACTACCCCTGGGTTTGGCGTCTTGTCTGTCTCAGACCAGAAAGTAAGCACGTCATTGACGTCAGCATCAGTTGCATTGAACCATAGGAGGACAGGATCCCCTTCTGTGTAAGTGACGTTCGGGAGCGGTGTGCCGCCTATTACAGGAAGAGAATTGTTGATGATAGTAAGGTTGAAGACCATCGAGCTGTTCAGTTCTCCATCCCCGACGATGATCTCTATTGTGTGATTCCCTATGTCTAAAATGCTGAATCTCTGGCTGATGTAGCCGCTTCCGCTGATGTTGAACAGCGTCGTGTTGTCATAATAGTTCAGAGGGTCATTTTCAGGATCAGATGCTACTATCTGCAGCGACCATGGGCTGCCAGCATACGCTGTCCGGTTCTCGACCTGTGTTATCACCGGAGGGTCATTGACTCCGGTGATGTTTATCGTGACGTTATTGCTCAACGTGAAGTTATAGCCGTCAAAGCACCTGAACTGTATGATATCGATACCGTAGAAATTGAGGTCGGGTATTATGGTCACATTATGCGGCTCTGTCGCATTGATCCTTATCGTGACATAGTCCTTATTGATTGCGTCATAGTATATGGAATCATCTGTGTCATTGTCATAGAAGTACTTGCTCATGTTAAAGACGCTGTAGTTTACAGTGTCCTCCATCATCGTGACGTTAGGGATTGTGTCATTGTTCACAGGCACCCTGTTCTCATTCGTGACGTTCACGGTCCAGGTGAGTGAATCAGATGCGTTTTCATTGTCAGTGACATTGACGGTGATGTAATGGGTTCCTGCAGAGAAGAAATCCGGAGTGTAGTTCGCCGTGTTGCTTGTGTAGTTCAGGAGCGTGAGATTTATCGCTCCGTCAATGAGCCAGGCATAGTTTAGCGTATCATTATGTATCAAGTCAGGATCATCTGCAGTGACGGTGAAATTGATCCAGTGATTCTCTTTGACTGTGGAGCTGGTAAGGTTTTCCGGGTAGTATGCTGTTATGTTCGGAGGATCGTTTATGTTGAGTATGGTCCAGTTTATCCTTGCAGTCGCCCACCCTGGTCCTGCCAGTTCCGAAGATATGGCGAAAATATCATAGCTTGTTACATGGTCATTTGTCGGAGTGAAATTCAGGATACCTGTGCTTAAGTCTATGTTCTGCGAGAAAGGCGGAAGGTTCAAGGAATAGTTCAGAGATAGCAATTCAGTACTGCTCGCATTGAAATCGTATATGCATGACTGGTTCTGTGTGCAGTTGTAATTCCAGTAGCAGAGCTGTCTGTCTGTCGGGCAGTTAGCGCCAGGTGGTACCTCGTCCCAGGTGACTATTCCTGCAGCTGCTGTATGTGCGAGTATTGTGATACAGAATACTAACAGTATTGCGTTAATGAATTTTTTCGCGTATTTTGTCTTGATTGCAGCACTCATTATTTTATTCCTGTATGATTATCCTGAAATCCTTCATGTAATATTCTCCTGCGGAGTTTGTGATTATGATGAACACCCTGTGATTGCCTGGGCTTTCAGGGGTGAACCTGACAGTGCCTTCTTCATCTATCTCGAAAAGCTGCGTGTTGTCAGAGAAAATGACTTTTTCTCCGATGTTGGGTATGACCTTGAAATGGACCTCTTCCCCCACACTAGCATTTATGTTGGGGATATCCTCGAATAGGAGTGTGCTTCCAGGAGTGCTTTTGGATACCGAAGGTATGTCTGATTCGAACGTGTTGAGCGAATGGTACCCTGTTATCTCCCCTCTCCAGAAGACCAGGAAAACAAAGAGTGCAGCAGCGACTATCAATATTCCCACTGCATCCTTGACAAGGGTCTTTCTCTCCAGCCTTATCCGTTCCTTTTCCTTACGCACGCTTTCTATCATCTTATTCATCTACATCATTTCTTTCCATGTTTGAGCGCTTCCTTGACGCCCATCTTGTGCGCCCCGGACAATGTCTGGCTTATCTTGCTGATGTCCCTCTCGCTTATGTTGATCTTTGTCTTCTTCTTCGTCTCGATCTCGTTTACCGTCCTTTCTGTGATGACCTTCACCTGTCCCATGAGGGTCTGGATGTCATCTTTTCCGAGCTCTTCACCGCCGTACTTTATCTGGGAGAGCTCTTCGAACAGTATCTCTGTCGCCTTCCTCAGCACGGTTGGTATCTTGTGCTTCTCAAGCTCCTTGACCAGCTCATCATTGGTGAAGGCGTATCTTATGAGGAAGACCCTCTTGAAGAATATCCTCACAAGCCGGTCAACAGAGTTGATGGATTGCTCCACAGTCCTTGACGGGATTGCCTGTTCGATTGTATCGAGATGCGAGTTTACCCATTGCATGATGGGCAGTTCCTTTTCCACGGTTTTTCTTCTTTCAAACATTCTTACCGACCTCATATAGTAGTTTAGCATTTTTGCCTTGAATCGTATGAACTTGTTCTGCAACAGCCCGAATAGGAGTGCTATCAGCAGCAATCCGGACAGCAGTATCGCTGAGACAAGAAGCGCCAGGAGGTTCCAGTTGAAGGCCTTCTCCTCGACCCGTACCCTGCACGGCGGGCATGGTCCGCCGCAATCTATGTTCAGCTCTCCCTGGTTCCTGATACCGTCGTCACATCTTGCACAGGAAGGGCATGGTCCGCCGCAGTCTATTCCTTTTTCTCCCTGGTTCCATTTATTGTCCTCACAGGTGGGGCACGCAGGGCATAACGGCCCTCCACAGTCAGATATAGAGGGAGTTCCGATAAGGTCTCCGGGACAGGCTCCCAGGCGATCAGCGTGTGCCCTATGCCCTTTTACCGCAGAGAGTGAGACCCTCATCGTCTGCTCAGCAGATGTACCTGGCCTGTGGCACAAGGTCACTTTGTCATCATCAAAGACCTGGCTATAGCCTATTATCTGGGAAGACTTTGTCTCCTGCTGGTTGAGTATCCCATCATTGCAGCTTGCGCAAGGTGGGCAGGGCCCCCCACAGTCTACTTTTTCTTCTCCCTGGTTCCTGACCCTGTCTCTGCACGTTGGTCTGTAGAGACAGTCCCTTGCAGTCTCAGGCATGTCATCATTTGTACCGCAATCATTCCTGTCCCTGCATTCCCTGAACTGGTAGCTTGTTATGAGGCATGGGCCCCAGTTTGCGCAGACCCAGTCCTCTTCGCATTCCTCTTCAGGGGTTATATTGACGGCTCCGCCTCCTCCGCCTCCTCCGCCTCCTCCTGAAGGTATTGGTGGTGAGGGTGCTAGTGGGCGGAATGTTATCTCTAGCGTAACCATGTTTGAGGATGTGGATGTGAATGGGTCATTGGCATAGAATGTTATGTGCCCGAAGCCATAGAATGACTGGTCTGGGGTGAATGTCACTATGTGTGCCCGGTCTATCGAGACATTGATCCTCCTGTTGTCGATTACCCAGGTGAAATTCAGCGGGTCGCCATCTATATCATAGAAATAGTCGTCAAGATCCAGGACCGAGAGTGAAGTCCCTCTCGGCCACGTGTAGTTAGGTATGGGTCCCATGAAGATGGGAGCTGTATTCATCATTTCATCAAGCTCGCATTCGTCGTAGCACCGGTACTTGCTCGATGAGTTGTCATAATAGTGATAGCAGTAGTTGAAATCCTCCCTTGTGCTCGTGGCGTTGTTGAGCGCGGTATCCCAGACAGTGACTGTGAAGTAATGCACTGCAGAGGGGTATTTACTTTCATTGGTTGAGGTGAAGAGTCCTGACAGGTCTACCTGTCCGTTGCACACCGCATCACCTGCAACAACAGTGAGCGACACGTTATGGCTCTCTATCACGTCGGTCTTGTTCCTCAGCTTCACGAGACATCCACTAGTGTTGTCGACAAATCCTGAACCTCCCTCAAAATTCACTCCGATGTTTATGCTCTCGGAGTTGTTGAAGTGCTTCTTGTCAGGATAGTTCTCTGCAGGGTATGGCTTGTAGAAAGGGCCTTTCTGCCTGGGCAAGGTGGATACCGTGACATTGAACTCCTTCCATGACAGGTTGCTCGGGTTCATGGCTCCGTCATATGCTATTGCGCTGAAATTGTACGTTCCCGCGGTCAGGTTGACTGTATAGCTGCACGAGCTGGAATTCGTGTAGAATATTCCGGACAGGTTCATCGTGCAGAAGGCTATGCCTGAATTGTATGCTCCTTGATCAGTGGCGTTGACATCTATTGTCACGTTCACAGAGCTGGATCCCGTAGGGGTGTTTCCCACAGTTATGTTTATGCTGTTGATGACAGGAGGCTCGTCTTCTGCGATGTATACGGTTGTCACCTTTGTGCCATAGACGCCAGGTATTGAGGTGGAAAGGAACAGGTCATATGAGCCGGGTGAAAGTCCTGAAGCAGTGGTCGCCGTAAGGTAAAGGTCGAGGTTTCCATTGAAGCCGTCTGTGTTCTGCGCCTTCAGGCCGTATGTGTCGTTTACCTTGGCAAAGTTTGTCAATGATCCTGTCATGAATGAAGTCATGTTGTCGAGCACAGGCGAGATGTTCCTCAAGGGGTATTGCACATTCCCCAGCTTGAGCACTACTGACGCGACGTTGAGAGAGTCCCTTCTGTATCTTGCAGTGAAGTTGTCACCTGCCTTGACCCACTGCTGCCTATACACCTGTATCGCGCCGACGTATCCTATCAGTATCGGTGGGTTGTTGTATGAACCGAACATACAGAGCAGTGTGCCTGTGCAGTCAGAATCAGAGCAGTCCGTACCTCCATCCTGGTCGTTGTCTATCCCATCACTGCATTGTCCTGGTCCGTATTCATTGAGGTATACTGTCGTGTCTTCAGGACAGTCAGGATCATCCTGGTCAACAAGGCTGTCAAAGTCATTGTCGATACTGTCAGTGCAGTTCGTCTCTGTCAATCCGCAGTAGGTGTTCCCAGGACCTGCCAGCGCATAGCAGTCAGAGTCAGAGCAGTCTGTGGACCCGTCATAATCTGAATCATCACTGTCCCTGCAGGTGTCTATCATGAGGTCCTCTATCGAGGGACATGGCCTACAGAGCCCGGTCTTGTTCAGGAAAGCGCCGCTCAGGCCCAGGCAGCTCGAAGGGTCATAGCAGTCAGTGAGCCCGTCGCCGTCATTGTCAAAGTCATCGTCGCACTCTGTCTCGTTGCCCCACTGGCACAGGTCACCTTCACTATTCCCTGCAAGACCGTTGCAGTCAAGGTCCTGGCAGTTCCAGCCTCCGTAGACAGGGATTCCCAGCCAACTTGACTGCCCGGTCAAGGAGTCTGAATCAAGATCATTGTCATAATCATCAGAGCAGTTGGTCTCTGTTGTGTTGCAGGTTATCAGCACGTCGTGCCACCTGTCGCAGTCACGATCGTATGAGCTTCTATAGGCGTTTCCGATGCAGTCATAGTAGGAATCAGCATCATTATCAAAAGCATCATTGCAGGTTATTTCATTGCAATACTCACAATTGGCGCTCAGGCTGATGCTGCCTGTCTCACCATTACAGTCTATGTCAAGGCAGTCTGTAATCTGTATTGTGCTGGAATAGCTGCCGTTTGTCTGCCTTGTCTGGTACGAGACAGATGTGTTCTGGTCGCACCTGTTGCCCCAGTCATAATCATTGTTCACGGAATCTGCGCAGCTTGTCGTGTTGAAGTCCTCCACAGCGTAACAGGGGCCTGTCGTTCCGTTCAGCTGGAAGCAGTCATTGTCATTGCAGTCTGTGTAGCCGTCCATGTCATTGTCATAATTGTCATCACATGTGCGTTCGTTGGGATACTCGCACCTGCCCTGGACAGAGCCGTTGGGGAAGAACACTACAGGGACATTGTTGCAGTCCACGTCAATGCAGTCGACAATCCCGTCGCAATCGTCGTCTCTTCCATTGACGCAGAATGTGCTGTTGGATTCAGAGTATGCCCCGATACAGGTCGTGTCGCTGCAGTCGTAGTATTCATTGAGATCATTATCCTCTGCATCGAAGCAGTATTCAGGATTGTCGCTCTCATTCACTATTGCACTCGCATCTACTTCGAAGAACACAAGGTTCTGGAATGCCGAGCTGCCGCTTATGCTTATCCCTGCAGCCACACCAACATAGCTACCTATAGTCGATGAGGGTGAGAGTGTCGCGGTCACCTTCTCATCCAGGGCGCCTGTGAACGTGTCAGGAAGACCTGGCCCGAAGGTAGTGCCTGTAACTGACCTGCAGTTCTGCCCGCCGGTACATCCCCCAAGCTCTTTATTCGGCAGCTGCTGGATGGAAGATGTCGAGTTTGAGATGTCAAAAGACGTGTTAAGGTAATTGAGAGACACCCTGACCGACTGGTTGTTTATACTGGATTTGAGGTACTTTGCCTTCATAGGGTATCCTGGCTTTACCTTGTTCAGGTACCTTACATTGGTCCCATCAGATGTGTCGCAGATGCCGTCGCCATTGTTGTCTGTGCCGAGGCACACCCTGCAGACATTGTTATAGCAGGGGTCGCCGAGGAAGGCGGAATCAATCCCAAGACCTCGTCTTATGTCATAATATATCCCTGCACAGTCTGTGTCAGCTGCGTCTGCCTTGCCGTCAAGGTCATTGTCTATGCCATCGTAGCAGCTTATCTCTATGGTGAACACGTCAACAAGGTCGGCCACGTGATTCAGGTCAGATTCCCAGTCGCATGCCACCTCATCGAAGTAATATCCCTGCTTGAAGCTCCAGCAGTCAAATGCGTTGTCTATGTCTGAGGTATCCCATGTGTTATGCAGGTGCATGAATATCGAGCCGTTCATGGTCTCGAATCCTGAAGCGTTGAATGCTTCGACAGTCACATTATATTGTCCCTGGGCACGGGTGTTGGTGCCGCTTATGTTGTAGCTTACGTTATAATCAAGGCCGTTGTTCACGACAACGACATCTGCAGGGTCAAAATTTGAATCGATCTGTGAGAAGTTGACGCTTATGTTCAGGCCAGTCTCTTCAAGCCGCAGGTACAGCTTGACCTCAGACCCATCAGAGTAATAGACCCTGTCTCTCTGCGTATATTGGATCAGGAATGTCGTGCTCGACTCGGTCTGGTTGTACCCGACGCTGCAGTTCAGCGTAAGAAGATGGATCCCGTAGTAGAAGTCATGGTGCTGTATCTCTGCATAATGCCCCATGTTTGTCGGTCTATACGACCAGTTCTGCTCTGGAAGCTGTTGTGAGTGATCTGTACCTCCTGTGTTGTTCATCAGTGTATAGTTTGTCGGGTCATAATCTGTCTTGTAATAACATGTTGCAGCCATCGAGATGTTGTTGATAGAACCTCTCATGTAGGTTGAGATGTTGAACGTAGGTGAGTTGTCGTAGGTCTTGTTGATGAATGTCCAGTTTATTGTGAGATTCCCGCCTTCTGCGATCGAGAACACGGCGGGTTGTGATACCCTGACATTGAACGAGTAATTTCCTCCGCTGTAATCGAAATTGCTGCAGGCGCTGCTGCAGGGGACACCGTTCCTTAGCACGATTGGCTCGGCGAACTGTGTGATGTTGAAGAATTTGATCTTGTAGACGACATCGAAGAAGCAGGGGTAATTGGTTGAACTTAAGTCTAAGAAGATGCTGTTGTATGATATATTGAACAGGAAATCAAGGTCTGTTCCATCGAAGTTCTGTGCTGTGAAGGTTATCATCCCATATTCAGGGTTAGCGATGTTTGCATCGGGTATGTTTATCCATGAGGTGTAGTTCGAGAAGTTTGTCGACATGCTGTTGTTGAACTCTGTCCATGTCGGCGGCTCATCGACATTGTTTATGCTGAATACTCCCGATCCTATGACTTTTTTCATGCCGCACATGCCGAAACCCCTTGCGACTATTCTGTAGTTGCAGTTCCCATCAGGAGACGCTGTAGTGTTCAGCGTGGCATTGTATATGGAGTCATTGTTGACGTCATAATCCGTGCCGAACGTGCTTTCCTGATGCCCGAATTTAAAGTAATTGAAGTCGACATACATTGCGTTACTCGCGGTCACGGATGAGTTGTATGTGCCATTGAGGATTGCACCCCAGCCAGGTCCTGGAGTGCCCATTGTCATCGACAATGCTATGCATATGTTTACCGTGCCCACAGCACTTACATCTCCCGTGATATAATCCTTTGACACGATGAAGAAAGTATACGAGTTTATGCCTATCAGTATTATTATGAGTATCAAGAGCACATTATTCCTGAAGATCACTTCGCGCATCTTCACTTTCCTGTCATGTGTCCTGCGTACTGTCATCTATTCCCTCTTCTTCTTTCCAGAACCATTGTGTGGAAGTTCATCCTTGTACTTGAGAAGTGTGTCGCGTATGCCTTCCCGGACTACTTCGGTCTGGTTATTGAAGTAACCAGCATCTATCAGAACCTGTATCTGTTCCTTGAGCTTCCTGCTGACCCTTATGTGTAAGAGCAAGTCATCCATGTATCATATCGATATACGAATTTTATTTATAAATGTTTCTATATTTGTGGTGTTTAAGGGCGTTTAATGTACGAAAATGGTCGAATAATAAAGATTTTTATTATAATTTAACTATATAAAGACTATATCAATATGATATATTATAAAAAGTCTTTATCACGGTGCGAATGCAAGACAAAACTTTTTATAACCCCCTAAGTTCATGATACGCATGAAGTCTATATTCCTGCTTTCTGGAGAGAACCTGGACCTGGCAAGAGAGGAAGTGCTTGCCCTGGCAGGCACTGATGACTACTGGATGTTCGAGAATGTCCTTATCTGCGACGCTGACTTCAGGTTTGACAGGCTCGCGATGACACACAAGGTGTATGAGCACCTGTTTGACTGCAGCTATGAAGACCTGAGCGTGCAGATGACAAAGTTCGACTGGAAGAAGATATACAAGAAGAACTTCTCGCTCAGGATCATCAACATAAGCCACACAGAGTTCTACGAAAAAGAGGCAGAGCTGGCCAAGTATGTCTGGGAGAAGGTCCAGGAGCCAAGAGTAGACCTGAAGCATGCTGTGACACAGATTGAGGTCATAGTGACTGATGAGAAGATCATTGTGGGCAAGGTCCACAAGGACATACACCACGAGTTCCACAAGCGCAGGCCGAAATCATGGCCTGAGCGCCACCCGACGACAATAAACCCCAAGCTGGCCAGGGCCTGCATAAACCTGACAGGCATCCCTGTTGGGAAAGTCATATTTGATCCCTTCTGCGGCACCGGCGGGATAATGATAGAAGGCGGCCTGATGCGCTTCAACACAGTAGGCTATGACATCAGCAACAAGATGCTCAAGAAGGCCGAGAAGAACCTGGATTACTTCAAGATACGGCGGTTCAAGTTGGAGAAACGGGATTCTACACAGCTTACGCATGCTGTGGATTATGTTGTCACTGACCTGCCTTATGGTAGGGGTTCTCTGGTGAACAAGGAGATAAAGGAGCTGTACGCAGATTTCCTGAAAGTCCTTTGGAATATATTGAAGTATAAGGCTGTTGTCATCTTTCCTTCTACTGTGAAACATCGTACGCTTTTGAATAAGACCAAGTTTGCAGTAGAGCACGAGTTCAACGTCTATGTGCATAAGAGCCTGAGCAGGAACATAGTCCTCCTGAGCAAGCCAGGGAAGTAATGGTCTGTTTGCGAAATCTGTTTCTCAACCAAGCACCAGGCCTCTGCAGACTCTTTGACTATATTTCCTGGGCGAAGCCCTCCTTTTTGATATCGTTTCTATGACTAAAAACGCAACTTATCATAAGTATAGAAAGATAAAACAAGCCCCCGGTGAGAGTTGCACTCACGACCTCCTGATCGCTTACCAGCGATGCGCTTGCGTCACATGGATACAAGTCAGGTGCAATAGCTACTATGCTACGGGGGCATAGTTGGTGGAAATAGGGATTTTTAGGGGGTTTTTAAAGGTTATGGTGGTTCTGGGTCTGGCCCTTATAATATAATAGTGTATTTGGGCTTCTGGTAAAAGGAATGATATAGGAAAGAGGCCTGCGGCAGCACGATACGAAGATGGTCTTAGTTGCAGGTTTCCTGCAACTCTCTCGCAGACCTGCGAGTTTAGAATCTGGGTGCGTGGTTGGGGGGACGCTTTTTCCCTCACAGCCCAAAATTATCAACAAACGCCACTATAGTCTTATATTTCTCCAAGAATTCAAACCCTTTCTCCGTCAATGAAAATATCCTCTTCCCTTTCTTATCACCTGCCTGCTCGATGAACTCCTTATCCAGCAGCTCATTCACATACTCTTTAAACATCTGCGGAGAAAGATTAGAAGCATACAACAACCGAGTAGGCTTGATGCTATTTTTATTATCCCGAATAACAGAAAGGATATCATTTATCACTTCAAGCCGTTCTCTTTTCTTTGCCATCTTTTAATGTCTCTTTCTTGTCACAGTGAAAACACCATATAGACAGATCGCAAACACGCTCAGTGTGACTGCCTGAGCATACATGGGAAACAGGGGATAGTATTGTATCACCAGGCTGCTTATGTAGTTCATCACCCAGCCCAGGAACCACAAGGCCATCACTATGAAGAACAGCTGTCGGAATCTCTGCGTCTTCTCGCTTGCATCCCTGTAATTCTGATAACTCAGGAACATACCATAGCCTATAACCGCTATAGGGGGTATGAAAAGGAAGTGCTTGCTGCTCTGAAAGAAGACCACGCCCATCACTGCAGTCAGGAGAGGTATCAGGTACAGTACAACGATCTTGAACCTGACAAGGTTTTTAGGGCCGGTCTCAACCTGCTTCCACACCAGACTGTATACAAGATGAAATGATGATAATGTGATCATATACGCGAACAGCATTACAAGGAATACCGTGATGAAATAGGGAGGGTCCAGACTGAAGTAGACCAACAGTTCTCCTATCAGCTGTATAGAGAATGCTATAGAGAACAGCAGGAAAGCCAGGCCAAAGAACCTGATACCCCTGTGCCCGCTCAATGCATGAAGGTTCCGTACTATCATATATGTAGCAAACGTCAAAAGAATGACCATGACCAGATAGACCAGGGATATGAGCGGAGAGTTCTGTAGATATAGTATTGTAAGGTTCATGTTCATCACTTTATATACTGTTGTTTAAAGCTTTTTCTATGGTATGTAGGAATCCTCTATAGTTCTGCTTCTGATTTCTTTTAAACCTCCCCGTCATAATTATCCTTATGAGACAAGTCAACGATGTGTAGGAGACCTACATATCGTTTATAAAGGCAAAGTGTGGATACTACAGGAGGTGTAGTAAAAATGAAGAAAAAAACAACAAAATCAAGGACACGGACAACCAGGTCCAAACCAGAGCCAAAAAGGCTCTACCGTTCAAAAAAGGACAAGATCATCGCAGGTGTCTGCGGAGGTATCGCAGAACACTTCAATGTCGATCCGATCTGGATACGGCTTGCAGCAGTGCTGTTGATATTTGCCAACGGACTGGGACTCGTACTGTACATCCTTGCCTGGATATTGATACCGCAGAATCCAAGGCAGTCAGGCGCGGACACGACAGCAGAAAGGACTGCAAAGGATGTGCATTCAAAGATATCCAGAAAGCATTCTGAGAATGTAGCCAGAAAGAGAGGGAAACCAGTCCATGAAAAACCCTGCAGGAGCGGGGTAAGTTTCATGGGTGTGTTCTTTGTATTTCTGGGAACTGTCCTTCTGATGAATAACCTGTTCAATTGGTTCACCGCAGCTTACGGCTGGGCTTTAGCATTCATTGCATTCGGGGGATACCTGATTGCCAGGAGGCTTGTAAAATGAGACACAAGTCAGACAAATCAAAACTAGGGTCTGCGTTGTTTTTCGGAGGCCTTTTCATAATAATTGGATTGGTAATCTTATTGAAGACAACAGGAGTCCTTGACCTCTCTTTAGGAGGTGGGTTCAGCACATACTGGCCTATAGGGTTGATACTGGTAGGCATAGCACTGCTGCTCAAAGCAAGGTGGGTTGCTTTTTCCCTGCTGTTCCTGACATTGCTGTTCGGAGCGTTGCTCCTCATGGACGGAAACGCAAATCACTTCGGGACTGATAATGATATCAGGGAAACAGTCCAGGAGGTCACCCTTGATGATGACGTGCAATCTGTCAAACTGGACCTTAATTATGGTGCAGGAGAAATCAGTATCGGAAAGGGAAACAGCAGCCTGCTCATAAGGAACCAGGTAGAGACCACTGATGTAGATGACCCAAAGATAACTAACACCAAAGAAGGAACAGTCGCAGAGGTAGGCATCTCAAGGTCAAGCTCAATACCTGGTTTCAATCCATGGCAGAAGAGCGTCTGGGACATGGAGCTTTCAGATTCTGTGAGTTATGATCTGGATCTTGACTACGGCGCAGCCGAGGTACTGTTAGACCTGACAGGCCTTGAAGTCGATACTATCGACATGGACTTCGGAGCATCTGAAACAGAGATAGTGTTCGCAGACTACCCCACCAAAGTCGATATCGATGCAGGTGCTGCTTCAATAGAGATGAAGTTCCCTGAAGGTGCGAGTGTCAGGTTCGACATCAATGGCGGCGCAGTATCCAAGGACCTTGATGGATTCGTAAAGAAGGGACGGACGATATATGAGAGCCCTGGCTACAATCCAGATGAGCCGACGATAGAGATTGAAATAAATGCGGGCGCAAGCAGCATAACCGGAGAATTTTATTGATTTTTTTCTTTTTTTTTATATATTATGAAATCACTTTCCCAAAGCAACCTCTTCCTCTTTCCCAGAAAAAATAACCTTTATAGGCTGAACCTTCTTAACAGGCTTGAACGGCACTGTGAAATAGAACGTGCTTCCCTTGCCCAACGCACTCTCAACCCATATCTTCCCTTTCTGTGACTGCACAATCCCTCGGCAGATAGCCAAACCAAGACCGGTCCCCCGATAGTTCCTGTACATGCTGTTCTCTGCCTGGAAGAACGGCTCGAACAGCTTCTTCTGGTCCTCTTCATTTATCCCTATCCCTGCATCTGCGACGCTGAACAGTATCCCTTCATGGTTCTGCGCGACACTGACAACAACCTTGGATTTCTCTGGTGAGAACTTGACGGCATTGTTGAGCAGGTTTCGCAGCACCTGCATCGCCCTGTTGGGATCCACTTCTATCTCAGGCAGTTTGTCCATGTTGAGCACGACCTTTATCTTCTTCTCCGGCATGAATCCCTTCATCTCTTTCACAAGACGTTTCACATGCGGCTCCAGGTGCGTCTTCTTGAACTCAAACTTGAGACGCGCAGCCTCTATGCGGGAGATGTCCAGGAAATCCACTATTATATCATCCAGACGTGTGGTGTTACGGAGGACGATATCGACAGCCTCTTTCTGCTTCTTGTTCAGCCGGCCGAAATATCCCTTGAGCAGCATCTGCATCTCTGCCTTCATCGCTGTCATCGGGCTCCGCAGCTCGTGGCTTGTTATCGACAGGAACTTTGTCTTTGCGCGGTCTATCTCCTTATACTCTTCATCCATCCGCTCCAGCGCTTCTGTCGTCTTGTTGAACGTGTCCCCAAGCTTCTCGATCTCATCCCCTGTGTTGATGTCGACCCGCACTTGGAAGTTGCCTTTCTCGACCTGCTCTGTCGCGTCCTGCAGTGTGTGGATAGGCCTTGCTGTCGCCCTTGCCATGTGGAGCGCAAACAGGATCGTAGCGACGTTGATCACCAGCAGGGCCAGGAGGATAAGGCTGAACTTCATCTGTTTCGCGTAGTTCAGGGTGACATACATGTCGACCATCGCGTTATTGCGCCTAAGCATCTCTGGCGCATTCTGCTCGATAAAAGAAAGTGCTGAAGCGACTTTAGGATTGAGCGCCCCGTTGACCATTGTCTGCTCGTTGACAATGACCTCTGCATTCTTCCTGTACTCGAGCCACAGCTGCTCTGCATCTGCGACAAGGTATGCCATGCTCTCAGGCGCAGCAGGCAGGAAACGGTTGTTGGCTATTTCCGGAGCGACACCGCCGTTCTTCAATGCGTAGAATGAGGTGTCATGCAGCCGTATTATGCTACTCAGGATGCCCTTCACAGCCTCATTGCCCCGCACTATCTGCTCTGCATAGAAGCCTATGCGCTGAGAGAGCATCCTGTTGCGCCCTGCAGCGTCAACCACCGCAGCATCCTCTTTCTGCTGGTTCTGGAGGTAGAACACTGCATTGAAGCTTACAGTAGAGAGTATGAGTATCAGTATGAAGATTATCTCGAACTTCCTTGTTATCGAACCGAGGAAAAACCTCTTCAATCTGCTATCTTCAGAAATTCAATTCCACCTCTTTTTCTGAAATCTGAAAATATTTATTCTTGCTTGTGAACATGGACTATCTTTTCAAAGACAGGCATCGCTTCCTGTATGAGCAGCTTTTCTTCATCCTCAAAAGAGCACATGAACAGGATCCTGCCGTCCTTCCCCTTGAGCAGCTCTGCGAACAGATCATAGAATGCCTTGATATGATCATTTCCTGCAGCGACAACACCAGTCATCGCAGACAACGAGTCTAGGAAGAAGTGCGAGTATCCCTTGTCGATAGCACCTTTTATCGCCTCTGCAAGCTCGTCAAGCTCCCTCGGTGCCGTGACAAAGTCCACATTGGGATTGTCATCAGTATGCTGGAAGCTGTGGCTTATGCAGTCTATGAAGCGTATCTTGGATATGTCCATCTCATGCTCCTCAAATACCTTCTGGATGTAATCATAGGTCTTTGTCACGCTGATATAGCATAGCTTGCCTTCATCAAGAGCCTCTTTCACAAGCTTCAGCATGAGCGGTGATGTCGTCTTTATCTCATCCACGACCACAAGCACTGAATTCTCTTTATTAATGTCTAGGCTCTTCATTTTATCCGACTAGCTTCTTCACCTTTGCGAGCAGCTCATCGACATCAAAAGGCTTCTGTATGAAATCGACCACATTGTCTGACTTGAGCAGGTTCTCTTTCTCTGCCTCTGTAGTGCGCACGACTGTCAGGTAAGCGACCTTGAAGCCCTTGAGCTGAGGCACGATATCCTTTACAGGCGTGCCTGGCATCATGATGTCCATCAGGATAAGGTCAGGTTTCTCTGTCTTTACCTTTTCCAGGCAGTCATCACCGTTGATGGCCGTGACCACCTTGTAGCCGTTCGATTCAAGGACTGTCGTGACAGTCGTCCGTATGTCTTCCTCATCATCCGCAAGCATGATTGTTTTTGTCATTTTTACCTCCGATGCACCCTGAGCTTTGTGTATTTATATAGTTTATGCTATGCCTTGAAGAATCCGGACGCGATAGGACCAGGCACAGCAGGCCTGTCCAGGCATATGAACCAAGAATTGCCCTGTGTGAAGAATACGCCGTCGATGACACAATCAGCTCTTTTGTGCAGAGAATTGCACATTCCGCGCCTTTTTGAGCAGCCTGACTACAGGGCCTTCAAGCGCAATCCTGTCAATGGGCTTTCCCTGGAAATAATACTCATGTATCTTCACAAATGAATCCAACACCTGTTCAGGCAGGGGCTCATAGTCGCGCTTCACCTGGAGTATCTTCTTGAAAAGTGCTTCATCATTGCTCTTCAGCAGGGTGTACATCTCCTCGTTGTCAATGTCAAGCAGGGGGTGCACGATGTCGCACATTATTGCCCGCGGTGTTATGTCTGCAAGGTCTGCAATCACATCCTCAAAATCCTCTTTTGAGGGCACAGGATGTTCTCCATTCCCCTGATGTGTAGCAAGCATTGTGTTGAAGTATTTCAGCCCCAGCAGGCAGGACTCAAGCATGTATGGTCTTCGCAATAGGTTGCTGACTGAGTACCTGATGACCTCCCTGCGTAGACTCTTCCTGTTCTTCCTGTTTGTCTTTCCTGTCTTGCGCAGCACATACCTGTTGTTGTAGAACTCCTGGATGACTGACCAGAGACCCGGCGCTGCCTTGAGCGGCTTCAATGTGAACAGGTTGTTGAACCTGATCTTGGTATCTCCAAGCGGCAGCATGCCTGTCTTCAGTTCAGGCCTGCTCAGGCTTGCCCCGACAGCAGATTCAAGGGCGCTCATTGATTCTGCTGTGACGAACCCGACATTGAGGTCTGCCTTCCTGTCCCTCAGGGCAAGGAATCGTGTGATGTCCTGCGATGTAACAAAGGGCATGTCAGAATATAATATGAGGACCTCTTGGTCTGCAGCACCCGGGTTGTCCCTGAGGTACTGCTTGTGATACCTTCTTGCATTGAACCGGCCATACTGTGCAGAATAATCTTTCCGTTGCTCATCAGAGCAGAAGTGCAGGTATTTTTTATGCCCTGCGATGGGCAGCACTTCCCTGAAGAATGTTGCCCTTATGTTCTCGACATAGCTTCCATGGTCATGGGTCGGCGTGAGCCTCCAATCGTTTGTAGACTGCTCACTGAGCTCCTTATACACCCGCGAGACATCAGACACCACATAGACGCGATGTATCTCCTCGCACCCCAGCGCAGCGTCAACCACATACTGCAGTATAGGTTGTCCCCCCAGCTTCAGGAACTGCTTGTACTCGGAACCGCCATCTACATCAAGCTTCGGGTAATTCTGTGTCCCTGCAAGAACTATTGCATCTATTCGACGTTTCATGACAAACCATCCCAACACCCCTTCTCCATAAAAAATGACAGTATACTCATATTTTAACCTTTCTGGCGTCCAGGCATTAACTTTAAATACTCCCCCAAATCCACCTTCTTTAACAATGGAAGAGCTATATGATGAATTACGTAAAAAACACAGCCTGCCTGATTTCAAACAGATGGACGCAGAGTTTGAGATATCCTCAATAGAGGAAGAGTCTTTCCTGCTGCGCAATGTGCGGAAGAAAGTGCTGGAGAAGATCGAGTTCTCTATCAAGCTGCTGGATGACATACTCCACCCTGAATCAGGTGTTGCGAGCTACAGGGAGTCAACAATATTTGAGAAATCTGAGCAGGATCACGTGCTGCGATTGTACAAGCAGCTGATGTATTACAACAGGTTAAGTGTCGAGCTTACGTTCTCAGACTCTGATGAGTCCAATGCAGAGTTCATCAACCAGTTCATGAAGGACTGGCCAAATCTGAAGAAGGACATACTATTATTTGTCAGGAAACTCAAGGAGTGCTGGCGGAATGAGATCATGAAAAAAGAAGTTGTGGGGTACTTAGGATGAAGAACATGATATTGCTGGGCGCGCAGGGCGCAGGAAAGGGCACATACGCCTCCATAATGAAGGACAAGCTGCACATCCCGCACATATCCACAGGTGATATGTTCCGGGAAGCCATAAAGGACGAGACACCCTTAGGCGTCGAGGCCAAGGGTTACATCAACGAAGGCAAGCTGGTGCCTGATGAGCTGACGATCAAGC
The DNA here is from genome assembly GCA_042576705.1 of Nanobdellota archaeon. Lineage (GTDB taxonomy): Archaea > Nanobdellota > Nanobdellia > Woesearchaeales > UBA11576 > JABMQF01. The sequence continues at coordinate 35,872 of JBHPEY010000016.1, forward strand.
TGGTGGAGGAGAGGCTGAAAAAGGATGACTGCAAGGACGGTTTCATGCTCGACGGTTTTCCCAGGACCCTCGCACAGGCCGAGGCATTGGACAAGATAATCAATATAACTAACGTGGTGGTGCTGGACGTCACAGAGGATGTGGTGATGCAGAGGCTTGGCGGCCGTATCCAGTGCAGGAAATGCGCAACAATATTCCACAAGACAAACATGCCGCCAAAAGAGGAAGGCGTCTGCGACAAGTGCAGTGGAGAGCTCTACACAAGGGAAGACGACCAGCCGGAAGCGATAAAGAAACGCCTGGCAACCTACTACGAACAGGCAGGCCCTCTGATAGGGTTCTACGATGACAAGAAAGTGGTCGTGCACGCTGACGCGAACAATCCTAAGCCTGCAGAAGTGGCTGATGAGATAATGGGCATGCTCGGCGCATAGAATTAACTCAACGAATCCCACAATGCATTGAAGAATTCTTTTTGTTTTTGTATTATTTGCTTTGAGTGTATCAGCACTCCTTGAGGTTTTTCTCCCCAGCTGATCATCACCATCTTGTCATTGCATATCCCTTGATTGGCAGGTATCGGCATTTCTGTATATTTCATCTGGAATGGCCTGTCTTTGAATAGTTTTTTCAGTCTTGCAGGAGCTATGCATTTCATGACCAATCCAGCTTCTTTTCTTTTAGCATCATACCTTCTGTAGAATTTCTGTATCTCTTCATTCTTCTCTTCAATATCTGCCGGGAAAAAAAGATATTCATCTCCTGCTTTTGTGTTTTCTATCAATAGATTCAATAAAGTCATTATTCCCTTTATCCCTTCAAACAATTCTACTCCTTTTTTCTCTTCTGCAAACGTCTGTCTGGCTTGAAGTTCAGGCAATATTGTCTCTATCTGTTTTTCTTTATCTTTGATATATGTCCTGAACTGTGTGGGGTCTGCTGAAGTGTACAGGCGAGTCTTCCCTTTCTTGATGTAAGAGACCAAACCCTTCTCGATCAATCTATTTACGCAGAAATGGAAGACAGAATTCTGGATATTTGCTTTTTCTAGGATCTTACCTGCAGGACTTGTGCCTTGTTCGAGTAGGGCCAGGTAGACCTTGATCTCACCTTGCGTGAGGCCAATATCTTCTAAGATTTGCGTCTCCATGTTTATATACACTATTTAAATGATATTTAAATGTTTCTATTGTCCTACAGTACTGTAGGATAAACACACTTATACTCTTCTGTAACTACGGGGATATAACGAAATAAGCGGTTTTCCTTACCGCGACAGAAAATGAGGATTAAAGAAAATGGAAAAAACAATCACAAGAACATATACCATAGAGCCTAGAGCACACCTTGCTAGAGCACACCTTGCTGGAGCAGACCTTAAGGGAGAAGACCTTGAGGAAGCAAACCTTATGGGGGCAAGCCTTGAGGGAGCAGATCTTAGTATCGCAGACCTTACAAGGGCAGACCTTGCGGGAGCAAGGCTTATGAACGTAAATCTTGAAGAAGCGTATCTTAAGAACGCGTACCTTGGCGACGCAGATCTTAGTAACGCAAATCTTGAAGGAGCATATCTTGAGAACGCACTCCTTTGGGATGCAAATCTTGAAGGAGCAAATCTCGAGGGCGCATGCCTTTGGAACGCAAGGCTTTTTGGAGCAAATCTTACAGAAGCATGCTTTGAAAGAACAGAGCTTGAAAGAATGATCATTGATGACGGTGAAGGTAATGAATATATTCTAGCTGGGAAAAATGATCCCAGATAATTATGGGTTCGCCATCATCCTTTTCACAGCCATGGTGGCATAACATCCCTTAGAAAGTGAAAACATTATCCTGTATTCTTTTTCTTCCATCTTCTCAATCTTCAATCCCCTGACCTCAACAACAACATCCCGTGCACCACCCTCAGCACTGAGCTCAGGCATGCCCCCAACAACAAAATCCCTAACACCAATTCCTTCCTTGACAAGCAGTCCCTTGATCATCTTGTCGACCTTACCATCACCCAGCTCTGTCCCGAAACCGACAATCGGCACGCTTATCTGCGCAACCTCAGATTTAGGGAACACAAACTCCCCAAGGCTATACTCAACACGATAAAAATCATCACACAAAGAAAGCAGAAACCCCTTCACTGTCTCATTCCAGAGCCAACTCTGATACGCATGCACAAGAAGCATCCGGGTCTTGAAAGGCAGTGTCTTCAACGCACCAACAAAATCATTCTGTTTGCCATCAAGATGCCGCGTGACTGCATCATTGCTTACAAGCTCGCAAGCTCTCTTGAAATCCTTCTTGACAATGGCCTTGCCCACTTCCTTGTTAGTCTCTGAAAAACGCTGCTCATCAAAGTAGTTAACGAACCAGGTGATCTGTTCAGGTTCCTTCTCACAATCCCGAAGCACAATCTCGAACCGGTTGCCGGTCAGATCCCCCATAGATACAGGCACCTTGCCCCTGCCGATATATTCCAGATTCAGGTCATCCCTGTTGAACCCAGAAAACCTCTCTGGATCGACCCTCCTCTGAGGGTCTTTTATAGATATGGCCTGCTTTGTAACAGCACACCGGTCCTTATTGCCTGCAAAGCCGATATCCCTAACCCTGCATCTTATGAACGATGATACCTTCTCGATGGCCTTCACTGTATTATAATCCCTCTTCCGCAGCCAGAAATAGGCATATCCGCCAGAATCATCCAGTTTAAGGTCTATGAGCTCCTCTACCACGAAATCCTCTGGCTTAGATTTTATTGTGTACATGCCCAGAAATCAACCAGAAAGCCTTATAAATATTTTCAATTTCCCAGGTGTAGAGGCGCACCCGTAGCGCAGCCTGGATATGCTATTACAGCATCAGAGAGCGCGACTGCCTCCTATGCATGTCAAGAACCTGCGGTTCTTGAGCATGTCAGAAACTAACGTTCCTGACATATCGATGATTAACCCACGGAGTAGTCCCTTTTATTGGGATGAACCATAAGTTGCTGAGGTATGCGCGAGTGAGCAGTAGGTCGGGGGTTCGAAACTCTGTACGAGCGAATGTCCCCTCGGGTGCGTTTTATTTTTATCTTCAAAATGATGACAATCTATATTTCTGAACCATGGAGGATGTTCAAGCGTTCCCGGTATGTCAAAAAGCACGGCTTCAAGAGGTTCAAAGGCACACCTAAAAATATCGCTGAGCAGATCATACAATCCTGCTGGAACAAAGAACAGAACTACTTCATGGTGAGCAGCGGCCACTTCTGTGAATTCTATTCCAGGGATTTCGGAATGTGCGCAGAGGCTCTTGTCAAGCTGGGTCACAGGAAGAAAGTCATCCAGACACTGGATTATGCACTGTCACATTTCAAAAAGCACAGAAGGATAACAACATCAATCTCACCGAAAGGTATCTGTTTTGATTTTCCCACTTATGGAGCAGATTCCCTGCCCTTCATAATACGCGCAATCAAAGCAGCCAAAGCAAAGCAGATCCTAAAGAAGTACAACACATTCCTGAAGAAGGAAATATCATATTATTTCAAGACAGTGTTTGACAGGAAGACAAATCTTGTGAAGGAAGGCGCACATTTCTCCTCTATGAAGGATTATTCCAAACGGAACTCCTCCTGCTACAGCAATTGCATGCTCTCTATGCTGAATGATGACCTTGCAGCGCTCAAGTTCTACAATCCCTTCAGCAAATACAAGATAAGACAATCCATATTAAGCACTTTCTGGAACGGAAACTACTTTTATGAGGACAGATCCTGCGAAAAGACAGTGACAGGTGACGCAAACACCTTCCCTTTCTGGTGCGGCGTGACAAATTCAAGGATGGTATTCAATCTCTGCATGAAATCAATGGAAAAGGCCAGACTAACAAAGCCATTCCTGCTGAAATACACTGCAAAAAAGCAGAAGACAGCACCAGCCATATGGCAAGAGCTGCTTGCCGGCGATTACGAGCGTGACACTGTGTGGATACACCTTGGAGCCTGTTTTCTCGACGTGATAAGCAGGTTCGATAAGAAAAAACTGAAACAATTCCTCGCGCAGTACGAAGCAAATATCAAGAAGTATGGCAATTTCCTGGAAGTATATGACCGCAACGGCAAGCCCTTCAAGACACTGTTCTATGTCACAGATGAGTCCATGCTCTGGGTGAGCAAGTATCTTGCATTAAAGAAATAGGATCACTTCTGCAGCTTCTTAAGCATGTCAACAATCTTCTTGCCTTCAGCACGACCCTTCAATGTCCCCATTGCCTTTCCCATCACAGCCCTGAACTCAAGACCTGCGCTCTCCTTGAGGATATCCTTTATCTCTTTCTCAAGCTCTTCATCAGAAAGCGGAGCGTATTTTGCATAGTTTATGGGTTTTCCCTGACAGATCGCAAGCAGTATCTCCTCGACACTGTCCTTTGTTATCTCGCCCGAGTCCAGTTTCTTGAATATCCCCTCAAAATCAGCATCAGTAAGCTTGGAATCATCCGCCTTGTACTTCCTTCTCAATGTCTTCGGCAAGGAAATCATCACCTCTGCGATGAAAGCAGGCTTTATATTTCCAAATCGTGAAACAAAATCCTCAAACAGCTTATGCTTGCCTGACTTGGACAGGTCACGGGCAAGATCCTCTGCCAGTTTATGTTTCTCCTTGAACCGCTCCTTCTTCTCTGTAAGGAGCTCAGG
>JBHPEY010000017.1:0-35250 GCA_042576705.1 Nanobdellota archaeon
CGACCAGAAAATCCTTTATAATTTTCTGAGTATGACCCACTCCCTTTTGGGAGTTGGTCGACCAGAAAATCCTTTATAATTTTCTGAGTATGACCCACTCCCTTTTGGGAGTTAGTCGACCAGAAAATCCTTTATAATTTTCTGAGTATGACCCACTCCCTTTTAGGAGTTGGTCGACCAGAAAATCCTTTAGGATTTTCTGAGTATTATTATATTACCGCGTCCTTTCTTGACCTTCTCAACAACACCCTTGTGCTCCAGCTCAGACACCATCAGGCTGATCTTTGCCTCGCTTAAAGGGATCTGCTTGCGCAATTCCTTCTGCGTTGTCCGACCGCCTTCCTTCTTCATGAACCTGACTATTGACTGAAGATCATCGTCGATATCATGATGCTCTGCTTTAGATGTATCAGCCCTTTCATGTCCCTCTGATTTCTTTGCAGCTTTCTTGCGCACAGGCTTCCCCCCAGCAGCGCGGGCCTGCTTCTTCACGACATCCACTGCCTTGAGCTCCTCCTTGACAGCCTTTTTCTTGTACTTTCCAAGGAGGAAATAAAGAAGCACTATGACAACAATGAAAAGGAATGCGACAACCCCTATAAGGAAATCATAATTAGCCCGGTCCTCATCGAACACTGTCTCAGCCAGTTCTTCATCAGGATCTGTTATGAGAACATCCTCATCATCGAATCCAGGGAACAGGAAAAGGTCATAGATGAACTCACCTTCCTCAGCAATAGATATCTTTTCTTCAACAGAATACCTGTGCAAGTCATCCTTTGTGTAATTCGCAGTCAATGTATACTCTCCAGGACCTAGCGTGAATGAGTAACCTCCATCCCTTGACATGAACCTCTGCACGGGTTCAGAATCCACCTCAACAACCACATTGTCAAGCTCATTGAGCTCTATATCATATATCGTGCCATGCAGCGTGGCCGCCAGTGCAGCATCTGCTGTCAGGACAATGATACAGAACAGCAGTAAAATCCTTGAAGGTCTCATATCAGGACCCCTAAACACCCACCCTATAAAAAAATATCGTAAAGTATTAATCCGCAAAAAACAGAGATAAAGACCTAAAAAAGCCAAAAAACAGCCCAATACGCAATAAGACACCACATAAAGTTTCCTAAAGTTTCAGGCCAGGAAATAAAGGGTATAAAGCGTTTCCAGAAAAAGTATCCTTAAAAGCAACCCCGTCCTAATTCTTATGTGTTGTTTCAGGATTCCTACCCAAACCGTACGCGCATGCCTCGCATTGGGTGGGATTCTGTTTTTTCATCAAGGAACAACACAAGGACAACACAATCAATAACAACCCAACAGGAGGATAAGAACATGATAAGAGCTGAAGACATGGAGCATGACAAGGAGTTTTTCAACATGCCCCAACTGAAGGAGGATTCTGTGTTGATCATAACGACACAAGATGGTGCGAAAGAGCTCCATCCAGATAATAATAATAGAACAGGAGGAAAAGGAAAATGAGAAAGAGATTATCAGCATTGTTTATTCTTTCTGTCTTTCTGCTGAGCATGATTCCCATGGCATTCGCAGAAGAGACAGGCACTACAGAAGAGGATGACACCTCAGTAGATCCATTGGCGACAACCGCAAAAAGGGTGAGGATCGCCCAGAAGACAGCAGTCGCGACACAGGTAAAAGCACGCCTAGAGGGCATGAACCTGAGCGAGAAGCAGACACTCGCAAAGGCCCAGCTTCTGAAGGCAAGGACAAGATATGAGCTTGCAAAGGAACATTACCAGAACATCCGCGCAGCCTATGTGACTGAGAAGGCAAAGTGGACCACGGTGCGGGCGACATACAAGGCCTGCAAGAGCAACCAGTCTGATTCTACAGAATGTGTCAAGAAGAAAGATGAGATAAAACAGAAGGCAAGGCCTTACCTGCTTCACGCGGCTGATCTTGTCCTCAAGGAGCTTGAGTTGATGAAAGAGAAAGTCCAGTCCTCTGAAGACCTTTCCGAGGAAGAGATGACAAAGATGGTCAACGAGCTCGATGAGAAGATACAGGAAGTGGAAGCTGCCAAGGAGGTCATAACAAACCTTGACGAGAACTCATCTAAAGAAGAGATCAACAAGGCTGCAAAGACGATCAAGGACGCCTGGCGAAAGACCAAGGCGGTCATGAAGAAACACGCAGGCAAGCTTGTCAATGCAAGGCTCGGCAACATAATCCTGAAGACCGAGATGCTCGAGAAGAGACTGTACAAGACAAGGGACAAGCTGGAAGCAAAAGGCCTGGACGTCTCTACCCTTGACGACATGCTGGGTGATTTCAGCGAGAAGCTGGACACCGCAGCCATCAGCTACAAGAAAGCAAGGGAGAAGTGGTCGGAAGCGAACACCCCTGAAGAGGTCGACGAGGTTGCCAAGGAGATAAGAGAACTCCTGACAGAAGCAAAGGAAGCCCTAAAGGAAGCCAGGGACATGCTGCGCAATATCGTCAAGGAGATAAAGACCTTGAATAAGGGAAGCCTCGAAGTGGAAACAGCTGACGAAGAAGAGGAAGCTGATGACGAGGAAGACGACGAGGAGGGTTCCGAGGAGTAGACTGTCTAGCTGTTTTGTTTTATTTTTTATTTTTTTATTCCAAAAACAGCAATTTTAAAGACAGACTCATTGGAACGACACAAGGAGGCATGAACATGAAAAAGATTATAGCCACAATACTCATCCTGACTCTGCTCGTCTTCGCGATAGGCTGCCAGCAGCCCACAGCAAAACCGACAGCACCAGCAAAGACAACAACACCGACCGAGACAGCACCAAGCACGCCGTCAACACCGGCAAAGACTACAGAGCCTGCCAAGACAACGACAAAAGAGGCAGACACGACAGCTGAAGCGGTCAGTGACATTGAATCAGAACTGGGTGAGTTGGACAGTCTGGATATTGATTTCCTGGATTCAGAACTCGAGAGCCTTGACATCGAGCTGGACTTCGAGATATAATTTTTTCTTATTTCTTTTTCTTTGTTGAAAACCGCTTAGACCAGAGATTTCTTCACTTTCAAGCCCGGATGACCTAACCAAAATCTTTATAAAAAGCCCTAGATTCTGATATCCTGATACATCATGGGCATTGAAGACGAAAATCGGCTGATAAAGGAACGTATTGCCAAGCTGGACAGATTCAGGGAGGCAGGTGTAGAACCGTATCCCTACAGCTTTGACAAGGACGTGCACGCAAAGGACATCAAGGAGAAGCACGCCAACCTGAAGCCTGAAGAGCATACAGAAGACCAGGTTGCAATAGCAGGCAGGCTCATGCAGCTAAGGGTCATGGGAAAGGCATCATTCGCACATTTACAAGACGAGACAGGGCGCATCCAGATCTACATGACAAGAGATGACCTGGGCGAGGACGTTTACAAGATAGCAAAGAAGCTCGACATAGGCGATATAATCGGCATAAAAGGGAATGTATTCGCCACAAAGACTGGCGAAGTATCAGTCTATGCCAAGGAATTCACGCTTCTGACAAAGACCCTCAGACCTCTTCCAGAGAAATACCACGGTCTCCAGGACAAGGAATTAAGATACAGACAACGCTACCTTGACCTGATGATGAACCCTGATGTAAAAGACACCTTTATGAAGCGCAGCAGGATGGTATCCGCAGTAAGGGAATTCTTCGGGAATCAGGAAGGCTTCATGGAAGTAGAGACCCCGTCTTTGCAGATCATCTACGGCGGCGCCAATGCAAAGCCCTTCAAGACATACATAAACGCATGGGACATGAACATGTACCTTTCGATATCACCTGAGCTCTACCTGAAGAAGCTCCTCGTAGGAGGATTCGAGAAGGTATACACCATCTGCAAGAACTTCAGGAACGAAGGTGTGGACAAGTCCCATAATCCTGAGTTCACGATGCTTGAATGCTACAAGTCCTTCGTCGACTTCAACGAGATGATGCGGTTATGCGAGCAGTGCTATGAATTCGCCTGCAAGGAACTGAATAACGGCTCCACCAAGGTAAAGCACACATACATGGGAAAGGAAGTCGAGCTGGACTTCAAGGCCCCATGGCAGAGGATGACAATGCTTGAGGCGATAGAACAGCATGCAGGCATAGACATATCGACGATGGATGACAACCAGCTCCAGGAAGTGATGCGCAACTACAACATCGAGTATGAAGGGGATTTCTCATGGGGAACAGCTGTATCGCTGATCTTCGAAGAGCTGGTGGAGCCAAAGCTCATCCAGCCGATCCACATCACAGAGCATCCCAAGGAATCGACACCGCTCTGCAAAGCCAGCAGGGCAGACCCGAGGCTGATTGAGAGGTTCGAGCCGTTCTGCCTCGGCATGGAGCTGGGCAATGCATACTCAGAACTTACCGATCCTATACTCCAACGACAGCTGCTCGAACAGCAGGCTGAGGAACTCAGAGGAGGCGCAGAGGAGGCGCACCCCATGGACGAGGATTTTGTGCAGTCGATAGAATACGGCATGACACCTGCTGGTGGCATGGGAATAGGTATCGATAGGATGGCAATACTTCTCACAGGCACTGAATCGATCAGGGATGTCATTCTTTTCCCGACGATGAAGCCCTTGACAGATACTGTAGAGGAACAGGACGCAAAACTGAAAGAAGATATAAAGAAATCATTGAAATAATAATAACAAGCAGACCAAGAGGTTGATACCATGTTTTTACTAGGAGACAAACGGAATATCGTTATAAAATACAAACAGAAGACAGTCGTAGGACTTGTCGAGACAGTAAGGGTCACAGGCCCTTCAGGGAAGAAGAAAGACGTGCTCGCAAGGATAGACTCAGGCGCAACCAAGTCAAGCATAGATGTCAAGCTTGCTGCTGAACTGAGCCTGGGACCCATCCTCAAGACAAAGATTGTCAAGTCAGCATCTGGAAAGAGCCTGCGACCTGTCGTGGCTGCAAAGATAGCCCTCGCAGACAAGGAATTCGATACAGACCTTACAATCGCAGACCGGGCAGAGATGAAATACTCTGTGCTCATCGGCCAGACAATCCTAAAGAAAGGGTTCCTGATAGACCCTGCCAAAGAGGTTCCGAAAGGAAGATGAAAGCAGCGATAATCAGCCTGGGAAGTAAGAGCTCACAGTGGACCTATGAGGCCATGAAGAGATACTTCAAGGAAGCTGACAACATAGATCTCAGGAACATCGAGGTCGACCTGAGGGCAAAATCTCCTGTTGTGCTTTACAAAGGAAAATCTCTTCCAAAATACGACTGCATATATCTGAAAGGGTCTTTCAGGTATCTTCAGATAATGAGTTCTATTGCAGCAGTCCTTGATAACAAGGTATTCATGCCAATCGCACCTTACGCATTCACAGTAGGTCATGATAAACTGCTGACTCACCTGTCGCTGCAGCAGCATAAGATCCCTATGCCCGAGACATACATCTCAGCGAACCCTGCAGCAGCAAAGCTTGTGCTTGAAAAGCTGAGCTATCCTATTGTCATGAAATTCCCGTCAGGGACGCAGGGAAAAGGCGTCATGTTCGCAGAGTCATATAATTCCGCAGCATCTATGCTTGATGCATTCTCAGCATTGAACCAGCCGATCATAGTGCAGAACTACATAGAGACCGGCGGTATGGACATAAGAGCAATTGTTGTCGGTGACAAGGTCGTCGCAGCGATGGAGAGGAAAGCCATCGAAGGTGAACGACGTGCAAACATCCACGCAGGAGGAAAAGGCACGCCTGTCAAGCTGGACTACAAGACAAAAGAGCTTGCAGTGAAGACAGCATCTGTCCTGGGAGCAAAGATATGCGCAGTCGATATACTGAAAGGCAAGAAAGGTCCCATGGTGATAGAGGTCAACCTAAGTCCTGGACTTCAGGGAGTCACAGAAGCGACAGGCATTGATGTCGCAGACATAATGGCAAAGTACCTCTACGAAGCGACCAAGAAGTTCCATGGCGAGTCCGCACATATTGAAGCAGACCTGATCAAATCTGCAGGCATCAGCCCTAATGCAAAGACAATCATGACGAACGTGCAGCTGAACAGGGAGCGCATAATCCTTCCTAAGATAATAACAGAAGTATCTGGCCTTGAAAAAGACGCAGGCATAATAATAAGCGCTGAGAAGAACTGCATCGTGATAACTAAGTCAAAATCCATAGAAAAATAATAAGTAAGAGATCTTTTCACTCAACATCACAGAGATATATCAGGATCGACTTGACTTCTCCGACGAGAGTCTTCAGCTTCTCCATCATCACAGGCACGTGCTCATGGTTCCAGTTCTGCCTGTTGAAGTCCTTGCATTGCTTTATCAGCGGCTTGCTTCTGGTCAATAGCTTGAAGGCAAGATCACCATCCTTGCCATACAATGCCTGCATGCCGTCAAGATAATACTTCTCCACTGCAGAGAACAGCTTCAGGAACTCCTCCTGCTCCGACTTCTTGAACTTGACCTTCCTCATGAGTTTAGTCACCCACTTGACCTGGTCAGCGACGTGCTCTATATTGGTATTCGCAGCCCATATCGCGTTCATCTGCGGATTCTTCAGCCCTTTCCTTCTTGCTGTCGCATGGTTCTCCTGGAGATATCTCAGGACGCGCGACAGGAGATGGGAAAGCCTGTTGATATCATCATCCCTCTGCCTGATGCTGTCATACGCATCTTCCTTGAACATGTTCTTGGAGTCTGATATCATCTCCCTTGTGATACCATCCATCTTCTTCAGTAGTGTCATGGGGCATATGTCTTCCACGTTCAGGAAATCCTTGGCGACGATCCTGTTCGCGTCCTCCTCATAGACCTCCAGGGCCATGAGGTCGTGGATTATTGCGCGCACATCCTTTGCCTTCGATCCCATGTTCTCTGCTGTAAGTGTTATCTCATTGAAGTTTCGTATGTACTTGGATATGACATGCAGCTGTATCTCGCGCTTTGTCATGTTTGTTACATCAAGGGTTATCCGCTTGGGTTCATTGCTCTCTTTCTTCTGCGCAGAATAGAGCGTGAGGTTCTCTCCCTCCCTGCTGACATAGACCACATCCCCCTTGCCGAGATTCCTTTCCTTCAGCCAGGGCTTTGGAAGCGACACTACAAAGCTTGACTTCCCGAATTCGATTATCTTCCTGTATTCCATCTTTGACCCAGACACATTTCAACCATATAAAAAAAGCAGGATATATATCCCACATATACATCAAGACAAAATACATATATAAAGATTACTATATAAACTTTAAATCCGTGCGAGCACAAACCTATTTAAAGCACTCGCACCCCCCGCCAACCATGAAACACATCATCCTGGATACCAATTTCCTGCTGATTCCAGCCCAGTTCGGCATAGACATATTCACAGAGATCGACACCCTGATGAATGAATCCTACGAGCTCTGTATCATCGATTCTACCATAGATGAGCTGAATAAGATACAGGCGACAGCATCAGGCAAGGACAAGCAGGCAGCAGCCCTGGCTCTCCAGTTTATAGACAAGAAAAACATCAAGCATTTAAAAACAGAAAAGAATTTAAACACCGATAAAATGATTGTAGAACAGTCGAAAAGCCCTGATTTCGTCGTTGCGACGCAGGATAAGGGTTTAAAGGCCATTTTAAAACAAAATGACGTTCAATTAATCGTTTTACGTCAGAAAAAGTTTTTAAAGCTGTTTTAGACATTTTCAATAACTGACAAGCCCTAAACACGGGCTTTTGGGTGTAATAAACATCTAAAGGGGTATTAAGCATGTTTTACAGGACTAAACTTCAGGACCATATCAGAGTGCCTCCCGACCTTTTCGGGCTCACCGCAGATGAGTCTGTCACAAAGATGATCAAGAAGAAGTATGACGGCTACATCTCAAAGGAGCTCGGCACAGTGATTGATGTCTCAAAGGTCAGCGAGATACGGCAGGGCATAATCATCCCTGGTGATGGCGCCTCATACTATGATACTACTTTCGAACTGCTCACATTCAAGCCAGAGATGCACGAGGTCCTTCTGGGAAAGATAAGGGACATCGCAGACTTTGGTGCTTTCATCCACCTGGGTCCGATCGAGGGCATGATACATGTCTCACAGACAATGGATGACTTTGTATCATTCTCCAAAGAGAAGGTGCTTTCAGGAAAGGAGTCCAAGCGCGTCCTCAAGGTAGGCGATAGGTGCAGGGCAAGGATTGTAGCAGTCTCTTTCAGGGACGTCACAAACCCGAAACTGGGCCTGACCATGAGGCAGGAGTTCCTCGGAAAGCTAGAGTGGATCGAAGAGGACCGGGACGGCGGACCGAAGAAGAAAGGCAAGAAAGAAACGAAAGACGATAAGAAAAAGACTAAATAGGTAACAATCAAGGTGTTTCATTATGGCGAAGAAAAAATGTTGCAAGCGTTGCAAGCTGTTTGTTGATGGGCCTGAGTGCCCTAACTGCAAGGACAACAAGTTCTCGACAAACTGGCAGGGAAGGATATTCATAACTGATCCGAAGAGATCGACCATCGCAGGTAAGATAGGTATCGAAGTCAAGGGCGAGTATGCCCTGAAGTGCAGGTGAATATGATGGATCTTGAGATAACTAAAGAAAGAGATCTTCCTCTGCTGTCTAGGAAGAGGTACAGCTTTTTCGCGACATTCAAAGGCGCGACGCCCAACAGGCTGCAGATAAGGGACGAGATAGCAAAGAAAGTGAAGAGCGATCCAGAACTTACAGTCGTCAGGCACATCTATAACAGGTATGGCATAGAGAAGGCCAAGGTAATAGCCCATGTCTACACAAAGAAAGAGGACATGGACAAGTTTGAAGACAAGGGCCTGGTAGAGAAGCACACGGCCAAGAAAAAAGAAAAGGCAGAAGAGGCACCTGCAGCAGCCGCGCCAGCACCTGAAGAGAAGAAGGAAGACGCTCCGGCAGATGAAGCAAAAGAAGAGAAGAAAGAAGAAGCCCCTGCTGAAGAAAAGAAAGAATAATAATCATAGGATGATCAAACATGGCTGGAAAGAAACCAAAAAACCCGAAAAAGACATCAAAGAAATATGAGATGTATGAGGTCGCCGGCAGCGAGCTCAAGCGCAAGAACAACACCTGCCCGAAGTGCGGCACCGGCGTGTTCATGGCAAAGCATAAGAACCGCTCTACATGCGGCAAGTGCAGCTACACAGAATTCACAAAAAAAGAAGTATAAGAATTATTTTTACCGACTTTTTCTGCTCAGCTGAACAGGTTCTTGAGCCATGACAGCATGCTTTCCCACCAGCTGGTGTTAGGCTTCTCCCGAGTTATGTCGATCTTGGCCTCACCCTTAGTAGGTGCTGGCTGTATCTCACCTGCAGGCTCGTTCTCACCCTTTTCAGGCGCCGCAGATACAGTCGTAGGTTCAGGGCTCACTGTCGCATCAGTCTTGGTCTCAGCCGCAGCAGGCTCTGGTTCCGCAGCAACACCTACCTTCCCGCTCATCGCAGCAGAAGGGTCCTTGGAAGGGAACAGGTTGAACTGCACAAGATCCTTTCCATCGCCGGACTCCTGTGGCAAGACACTCCGTAGCTGAATGACAGTCCCGTCGCTGAACTTATGGCTCTCATCTTCACCCAGCACATCGCCTTTCTCGCCGTTGACCTCAAACTGCGCCTTGAGCTGAGAGTCAAACACAGCAGTGACAGTTACCTTGTAAGTAAGCTCGCCGACCTTGTAGTTCTTTGTCTCCCCTTCTTCCATGTCCTGCTGGAGGAAGAACTGAGCTGCACACACAAGAGGCACTGCAAGGACGCATACGAGTAGCATTGCGATTATCTTTGGTTTCATGATAGAAAAAGCAGAGGTAAAAGCGTATTTAAAGCTTGTGCTAATCAACTGCCTGGAGCAGCACCAGCACCCCCTGAATCCTGTTGCTGACACTCCTCAAGCTTCTGCTGACAGCTCTCTATCTTGCTTGATGTTATGTCCAGGACAAGATTGGTCCGTTCAAACGACTGGTCGAGAATCCTTGTCACGACCTGGAAATTCCTATAGACTGAAGATATCGTCACGACACTGAACATCACGCTGAAAAGCGCCAGCGCAAAGAACAGCCAGAACCCGAACTTATAGACCTTTCGCCTGAGCTCCTTCTTCTTCTGTCGTGATATCTCAAGCGCCCTTTCCTCTGCAGTCCTTCTTGATTGTCCTCTTTTTTTCATGCTATCACACCAATCATCACGATCTTTTTAAACATTTCCCATCAATCAGTAACAGCCCCCGCGTTGTAGTCCATCCCTTCTCTTCAGGATCTAGCCCCATTTTACAAGTCTACCGTCCTTTCCTATGAACCGGTTGACTTTCCAGTCCACTACGCGCATCTTATATGTGACCATACCACCTTCTGCCCCCACCCTGCAGTCATCGAATGTCGTAAATAGGACGTCGCTGAAGCCATTGCCAGTATGGTCCACGCCGACCCTGAACATCGCTCCTAATGAATCACAGGTGCTGAGCTTTCCTGACCATTGCACGAAATTGCCTTCGTATTTCATCACGAAAAGATGTTTCTTGTCCTTCTCTGACAGTTCACTCTCCGGGCCGAACATGAAGTTGGCCTCTTCAAAGGACTCTGCGATGATATCCTCCTGCAGCAAATCGCCTTTCAGGTTATGTTTAGTGAAAAGATATACTGGAAGAAGAAGCACCAGGACGATGGTCAGGACTATCAGGGTGAACTCCAGAGGTTTGCGTGTTATATAGCTCTCGTGGATTACCATTTTCCTCTTTTGGTGAAAAATGATACTCCACCCTATTTAAATGTTTTTAGAGATACAGACTATACAATCACAGATACTTATCCCCGATAGGCTGGAACTTGGGCCGCCCATTGGAGGAGCTTGGATTAATCATCCGGTACTTCTCGCTCTTCTCATGATAATACAGCTTTTCGCCTTTCCGTATCAGGCTCCTTTCGGTCTTCTCTTCAACTAGCTTTTCCTCCAGGCTGTCTTCCCATTCATCATATGCCTGGTAGTACCTGCCCATCTCAAATCCGCCATATGCTGCTGCGCCCATGCTGATGGTCAGTGCGACAGGCAACATCGCCTGTTTTGCGCCTCGCTTTATCCCTCTCCCAGCACGCCTGTACCATGGACACTTCGCCTGCGCTGGCTGAGTCTTGTCTTGTGTTGGTTTTTCCATATAGACACCCCTCTGAACTGTCACCCAACAATAGAACCCGGTAAGAAAAAAAGAAAGACAGACGATTTAATAAGGTATCAAAAAGTTTTTTTATTATAGCAGCACAAAATAATCAATCATTTGCGTTTTGGTCAATGCCGTAATAATTACGATAAACAACTAAAAGTCATTTGCAGGAAGAGTTTATCTTGTCAACAACATCAAGTATATCTGAGGGCTTGTCAACCTCAAACTCCGCTCCTGACTCCCCCTTCTTCACATCAGCATTCCCGTATCTCACAAAGCAGGCATGAAAACCCATATTCTTCGCGCCTTCGACATCCTTATGAGGCATGTCCCCTACCATCAATATCTCATCCCGCTCCACGCCAAGCTCGCGGAAGGCCTTCTCAAAAGGGAGCTGTGCAGGCTTGGCAAGCTTAGTATCATCGAACGCGACGACAACATCAAAATAATCATCAAGGTCCATGTAATTCAGCCGCAGCCACGCCTTTATGTTAGGTGCATCAGACACCACTGCCAGCTTTATCTTCCGTAGATGCAGCTCTTCAAGCAGCTCCACGATGCCCGGGTAGGGGATGAACTCCCGTCTGCTGCGGTAGCCGATTATCCCTGCCGTGAGTATCCTGTAATCAAACTGACCGACACTCTTCAAGAACTCCTGGAACACGAGCTTGTATTCCATGCCATACTTGTCATATATCTCGTATATCTTCTTCAGCGCGTCTTCCTTGCTGAGCTTCAGCCCCTTTGTTATCATCGCATCTACAGCAGGGCCCATGCACCGTCTCTTCAGCTCCATGAAATCAACAAGCGTGTTGTCGATGTCGAATATGATTGCCTTTATCATACAATGACAGAAAGAGTTGAAGTATAAATATTTATTGAGTGATTCTTGTTCACCGGCCGCTCTCAGCATCTATGAACTTCTCAAAGCTCCGGTCATAGCTCTTCTCAGCCTCAGGGGAAAAACAGCACGCAGGAAGCTGCCTCTTGCCGACATGGTGCGCAATGCACTCGCAGCAGATGCCTTTTCGGGGACATCCAGGATAGGTACAGGTGCATCTCTTCAGGTTTGAGTCCTTATTGCACTCCAAAGTACCACCTATATATTCCTAAGCTCTGACTTGTACAGCCTGCATTCATAGCTTGTGGGGAATTCCTTGAGTTCCTCGCCGCACTTGTCCAGGGTATAGTGCGTCATTATGCCGCCATCCACAGTATCCACAGAATAGATGTATTCAGCATATACCACAGTGCCTCCATACCCATACACTATATTCTCCTTCTCAAGCGGCCTGCACTCCTGGATAAAGCAGTATTTATGGGCAGGGTTCTCTCCCCTATAATCATACCCGCTCCTGCAATGCAGAAGATCAGGATAGAATTCGTTCTTTCCCACTGTCATTTTGAAGTCACATCGCCTAAGGTCATACTTATCACAATCGAACGACCCTGCCAGGTGCGGGCACAGTTCAAGACTCTTCTGCAACCCGAGGTTGCCGGATATCTTGAGTTCAGCCTCATCTGTTTCAGCGGTTGTGTCCTCTGCAGGAACGTCCTTTTTCTTCTCTTCTACAGCCACCTCTTGATCATCGACTGTCTGCTCTTCGGCAGGCTCTGTGATATCCGCTGTAGAATCTTCCGCAGATACAGCATCTTCAGGCCCAGGAGGCATCCCCTTACAGCCGACAATCACTAGCAGAATGATCACGACAGACAGAATCAACAGTCCTTTTCTCATGACAGTCCCCAGGATGCGCTTGTATTTAAAGTTTATTGAAGCAGGACAAAATACGAGATACGATACTCAGGATAAAGAATAACAGAAAAAACAAAAAACCAAATGATTATATCAGCTCGATATAGAAATAATAGGTCGTCGGTGTCTGGCTCCCTTCTAATCCTGACTCAGGCAGCAACATCTGGAAGTCATACGGCACGCTGTCGAACCCATAGGCGTTATTCTCAAGTAATGCAGCATATATGATGTCATAGTCAAGGTCTCCGCTACCTTCGTCCTCATAAGTGCCGTCTGTCAGCACGACCTCTTCCCAATCAGTCGTCTGGTCTGTGTTGTTGACCATCAGGTACGCACCATAGCAATCACCGACGCCGCCGATTACGCTCGTGTCTGTGACCTGCTGCTGACCTGCATAGAATGTTGTCAGGTTGAAGTTATTGCCATTGAGGAATGTGTTGCTGTACGAGTCATCCTCAGCTGCTGTGTGATTAAATAGGCTTTCCTCATCAGTCATCATCGTGCTGTTAGCACACTGTATAGCCGACCATGTAGGGATTCCGCCGGCGTACCTGCCCGATCCACCGCTGGGAGCCTCCTTTGTCGCGTATATCTCGCCGGTTATGGTGGCGATTGACCAGTCATAGATAGCGTTTCCGCTCGCGTCTGCAAGTGAATACTCACCGCTTATGTTTCCCACATACGCCTTCCACTTCTGCGTGGGTGACGAGGCATCTATGTCCACATAATGAATATATCCTCTATGATGAGTATCATTGGCTCCACCCACACCGCCCACAGTCGAATTTGTCACGTAGGTGATGGTGGGGGTTGCTGGTTCCACTGAGCAGACTGCTACAGCAGACAGAGCAAGAGCAATAACCATCACGAGCAGGAATGTGGTTGTTTTCTTGTCTATCATTTTTTTTATCCCCTTACTCTAGCTCAACATAAAAGTAATATGTCGTTGTCGTAGCATCCCCGCCATGCCCGTCCTCTGCGACAAGCATCTGGAAGTCCCAGGGTTGGTCATTGAACCCTATCGGTTCTGTCTCTTCGATTATGGCAGTGTACACCATTGCGCTGCTGGAGTTGTCATATAGCAATACTTCCTGGAATGAGTTAGCATCCTTTACCTCTGTCCCGTTATAGGTCTGTGTGGTGGGACAGGTAGTGTTTATAGTATAGTCGCCGACATAGAATGAATCATAGCCTAAGCCTTCGACAAAGGTCTCGTCGACCCCGTCGATATCATCTGTGGCTATATTGAGTGAAGTCTCAAGTTCTGCCAGGGTCACGAATGCGCTCCACCCGACATCAGTCATGTCGAAATCATAGCACTGGACATTGCCTGACGTCCAGTTCACTGACGCTGTCGACGCATAGATCTCTCCTTCAGGGCTTGCGAGTGCCCAATCATACATAGTATTATTGCTGGCGTCATCCAATGTTATTACGCCTGTGATGTTTCCATAGTAACCCTGCCAGCTCTGCGTCACAGTCGTACCAGCGACGGTCAATTGCGTGACATTCCCTGCTATCGCTTCGACAGTTGACGCGCCTGCAGGTGCCCTGGTAGACGTTGATTCAACAGTCACTGTCGACGCGCCTTCAGGCTGTGATGCTGCAGAAACAAACCCGATAGAAGTGATTAAAATAGCAAACAGAAATAGCCATAGTTCTAGCCTCTTCCTACACGCCGTTATTTTGAATCACCTCTTTTGGCAGTGTGTCGGAACAAAGATTCTACAAACCCCTTTTCCTGCAACCCTACCTTATGTCTAACCTAAGCAAACAATCAGTCTTTGGAGCATTATTCACCACTGTTGTTGAAATGTCATATATCCCCAAAGTGGAATATGATTATTCACTATCAATAGTGGATTGTGTATACTGGTATTTAAATATTTCTATTTGCACCAAGGTGTTCAAAGACAGCAAAAAGCAGAATTCAAGGGGTACAGGGCATCAGAGCACCAAATAAACACATCCAAACACCATATATAAATGACACTAGCAAGGGAAAGATTTCGGCAACCACAGAAAATACCTCATTTCTTGTTGGCACGCTGGACCTTCAAGGCCTTTGTACGGAGCTCTTCAGCCAATCTCTTTATTTCGTCTTCCTTCTCCCTGAGAAGGTTCTTCCTGAGCTCTATTTCAGAATTAAGAGACACCCATTCCTGTTCAAGCCTCTGAAGCGGCTGGACACTTTCTGTAAGCTCCTGGTTCATAGCATCAAGCTGATCGGTCCTCTTCTGCGTCCTCCAGTGCTTCTTCATGTCAGCCAGGAGATTAGCCTTGGGAGAAGTCAATTTAGTGGATTTCAGCCCCTCCTCATGAAGCTGCTGGAGCATGTTTGAGAAATAAAGCCGCTGATCATCAGCAGTCTCGCCCAGCTCAGCCTCACCACCAGTCACTGGCGGAAGCTCATCTGGCGCAAGGTCAGCTTTTTCAGGAGAATCCATCGGAGGAAGCTCATCAGGCACCTCTGCCTGCTGCTCACCAGGAAGATCTGGAAGTTCATCAGGCACGTCCTCTGCCTTCTCTGCTGCTTTCTTCTTTCCTATGTTAAGTAATCCCAATTACCCACCCCTATTGGTAAAAATCTATCTATATTAGACAGCACTGACAAGCGCTATTTAAAAACATTTATCTTCTTTGTGCAGTAGTCACAACAACCCTGCAGCAATCTACAGCTCATTTTATCTCAGCATAGAACGTGACAGTCAACACATCCGGCCCCTTGTAGTTCTTCAGCCGCGCAGGCACCTTGACCTCATAATCATACGTGCCATACTTACCCACCTTAGACTGGTTGACGCGCGTCACAAACACCACATCCTCCATAGATGTGTTATCGAACTGACCATTGCTGTTCGAATCATCATCACTGTCCCACAGGATACCCGTCACAAATGTAGTATAGTCTGTGCTGTCCACAGTAGGCACATCATCGATGTCAACACCGAACGCCGTGAATGTAGAAGTCGACACAGGACTCCCCCCTGAAGTGAAAGTGAGATTGACAGAGTCAGGATTAGCAGTGGTGTTCAGCGCACTATCAAACTCGACAAAATCATCTGACATATAGCTGCCAGTAGTGTTTCGGCTCAGCGCGACCAGAGAACTGAAATCAGGACTGCTATCAGTATCGACAACATAGAGCAGGCTGTCCGTAGTATCGACCACATCCCAAAGCAGCAATGTGCTGTTGCCTGCTGTCTGCAGTCCAAGGCTTCCTGTGACATTCCCGACAAAGATCGTCCACATCGAGACACTCACAGTATTGAATGCAAAGTTGTTGGTTTCATCACTTTCTGCTATCGAGCCGTTGGAAGCGATGGGAGGATCCAGCACGACATAGATATCATACTCCCCGACAGAAGCTGTCCAGTTCTCCTGCACCACAGAAGACTCCCCCGCAGCTATGCTTATCGTATGGTCGCCCCCTACCTGATTGCCGAGCGAGTAATACCCTTCATAGAACCGAACGACAAAGTTGCCTGAGTCAATGGTCCCGTCATTATATACCCCTGCACTCACTGTCACGATATCCCCCTCACTGGGCGCGTTATCGCTGAATGTTATGTTCGTCGAGTTAATCCTCATGTCAGGCGCGAGCACACTGCAGTTCACGCTGAGCGTGTCTACGATAGGATCCTGGTCAGATGTCAGGTCAAAATCCGCCTGGAAACTTCCCCCTGAAGCTGTAGAGCAGTTGAACTCCACCGCCAGCACCTCTGTATCTGACATGCTAACGACAGACCAATTGGCAGTGATGACTCCACAGTCACCGCTGCCGCAGCTGACCTGCACATTGTCATTCGAGTTGTTGGAGTACACCTGCCTCGTGCCGGAAGGCTCTGCAGCACCAATATCTGCGCTGCCTATGTCCAGAGGCGTGCCCGAATCAGGGTTGTACCATTCAACCCGGGCGAACACAGTGAAGTTGCGCGTCTCAGGGTTCATCTCATACACATACCTGTTGTGGTCATAGCAGCGTATTGCCCAGGTGTAGTCTCCAGACACAAGCCCGCTTATGATAAAGGATGCTGTGGAATTCTCGACCACGCTGGTATTCGTCTTGTTGACCACCCCGTTGAGCAATATGGAACAGTTAGTGATGTTGCCTGCATCAGTCGTGTTGTACTGGAAAGTTATGGTCGACAAATCAGTGGTGTATCCATTTGCAGGAGTGAGGAGATATGTCTCGGGTATCATCATTGTGAGATTGAGGTAAGGGACATTCCCTGTGGATTTTGAATCCTCCGTGTCCTCGATGTATATGAAATCTGCAGTGTTCAGCATTATAAGATAAGCCGCATACCCTGTTCCCTGGCTGAACCTGGCTGAAAAGTCTGACGTAATGTCCCAATTCCACCACCCGACAGCATTCACAGTATTAGAATCCAAAATGCCTCCTGTAGACGGTTTGGTGTTCCACGTGAGGTTGGACTCAGTCCAGGACGTCCCTAATCCCAAGAAAAGGTCAAAACTCCTTGTCCCTGAAAGGTCATAGACGTACGTCCATATCTCTGCGCCAGTCACGTAATACCCTGAAGGGTCAGACAGGTCAAACCTGAACCAGCTTTCTGCACTCTCGACGCCTGCTTTTCCTGCGAGAAGCCCTGAGTCATCATAGTTAGTGGTCGGAGATGATGAGTTGACATACGCATCATCCATGCCATACACGATGTCTGTCTGTATCAACGCAAACCCTTCCAAAGCAAGCACTGCCAGGAAGAGTAATGACATCAAGAAAAAGACCGCGCATCTCTGTATTTTATCTAATAACATAGTATACATACCCACCCATCTAACGAAAAACAATATCAACTGATCAAGATCATTTCTTCTTGCCCACATCCTCAGCAGGCTTCTCAGTATTGACTTCACTCCCCGCAGAGCCGGAAATCTCCACCGAAAGATACTTCTCGACATCAAGGCTCTTGGCAAGTGTAGGATTATCCTTAAGCAGAGTTGTAAACGCATTCGAAAGCTGCTCTGCCCGCTCAAGTCGTTCATCAAACGTGCCTTTCAGCTCGCCCTTTATCTCCCCAAAGCTGGAGTTGATGGTCTTCATGCTCTTCTCAGCATCATCGACTATAGCTTTCATCCTCTTGCCGACCTTCTCCATGTCATCCATGCGCTTCTCGAACTTCTTTGTCTCAAGGAAAGTAGCGCTCTTCACCTCAAGCTTGTCGACCTTAGCAGAAGTATCTTTCAGCTGGCTCTTTATTGCAGAAACCTGCCCAAGCATGTCGTTGAACTCCTTGAATGTCTTCTGCGACTCCACGAACACATTCTCGACACGGTCAGAATGACGTTCGACCAGCGCGGTGAGCTTCTTCATGTTCATGACCTCTGTCTTGACATCCTCATTGAGCTTGAGCACCTCTTCGATGCCCTTGAACACCTTCATCTGGTTACGCATTGTCTTGAGCTGGTCCATGATATTGGATATCATGGCATCCTTGCTCTCAATCAGCCCGCGCAGCGCCTCCACCTTGCCATCAGACCTCTGCACCTGTATCATGAGCTTGTCAGGATGCACAGACTCGACAAGGTCAGCAGCCTTGGTCACCTTGACCTCCATAGTACCCAAGTTCCTATTGACATCCATGACCTGCCCGCGTATCTCACCAATCTGCTCATTCATGGTAGCGAACCGGTCAGAGTTGGCCTTGCGGATCTCTTTGAAAGAATCAAGCGTAGCCTTGATCTTGGCAATCTCAGCAGTCATGCTCCCAAAATTCATGTCCCCAGAATCAGCCCCCGCAGAGGCGTCAGGACTACCCGAATCAGAATCTTCCACAGCTCCTTTTTTATTCCCAAGTCCGAACATGGTAAGCCTCTTTTACAAGCTAATTAAAGCAGAACCACACAGGATTCTACCATCTACTATATATCAGACACTTGTTTATTGTATATTTAAAGGTTTTGTTGGGTATTCGTAAGAATCAACATACAGGGCTGGCGCTGTCAAGACCGTCCGTGCCCCGTGAGCGAGCTGCTGCTGGAGCGTAGCGGAGGCAGTGGTTCGCGTGGCTGGCCGGAGCTTTTTGCGCAGCAAAAAGCGGAGGAGAGGCTTGACAGCGCCAGCCAAAAGGAAGAAGCCCCTCAAAAACAAGGCAAATATTTATAAAAACCCCAACCAATATGACTCCTATAAAAAATGAGGCCGAAATCAATACACCACTTCCGCACGCACCAGTACCGCGTATTCTTGGCAGACCCATACCTGAAACTGGACCTCAAGAAGGAAGTGAAATGGCACGAAGACCACCTGAACAAGCTGAAACTGCACAAGAAGAACCCAGAACTCTTCCACTCAGAACGCACAGCCCACCGCATAGACAAACAAAGGGAACGCCACTTCAATGAACACGTCATGGATTCCATCCCATTCCACCAGAAGATCCTCGCAGAACACAAGAGACGCCTAACTACAATCCTCAACATAATGCCGGAAAAGACCTACAAAAAACTAAAGAACATCACGATCAAGCTGAAGACAGCACCAGATTACCTGGTATTCGACAAGCTAAGCAAGGAGTTCTTCTTCATAATAGAGAAGCCCACTCCAGAAAAAGAGAAGTGGTCAAAGCTTGTCCAGAAAAAGAAGCTCTGCGAAGTCCTGTTCCTGGAATAAGAATTGATAAGATGGAAAACGAAGACCTAAAAGAAATAAAGACACAGGCAAAGATGAACGACCTGAAACTACAGGCACTACTCAACCTCCTTGCAAAAGAAGGCGTCATAAGCAAGAACGAATTCGAGCAGGAGCTGCAAAACCTACTCGAAGAAAAGAACTGAACGTGGTCCTATGTCTCTTGAACCGACTATAGCAATAAACGGATTGAGCCAGCTAGCAGCAGCATTCCTTTCCCTGAGACTGGCATTGAGATACAAAAAAGAGAAAAGCTGCCTCATGACAAAACCGCTGTTCTTCCTGACAGGCACCCTTATAGCACTTAGCATCCTTAACCTGCTCTGGGCAACAGGGGCCATAGCAATCTCAGAACTGGACAACATGCTCATAGCACCATTCTTCCAGCTTGCATTCCTCGCAGTATGGTTCTACATCTGCCTGTTCATCTCTGCACACGACCACATCTATTACTTCATCCCGATATTCATAATGAGCGCAAACGCAATCCTCCTGCTCAAGAACCTCTCAATATTCTGCGACATGGTAACAGGCCTTACACTCATAGGTGTATTCTTCTACATGGGATTCATAGACCATCATCACGTCAAGAAGATAAGCTACACAGGCATGGCCTACGGCGCAGCGATAATCGCAGTCTCAGCCGCAGCACAGCTCAGCAGCACACAGTACCTGAACGCGTTCTGGTTCATCCCAAACATCATCCTGATATACCTCCTGTGGCGCATGCTGCACAAGGGAGACATCTGCGATCACTACACCACAGAAAAGCATCACATCCCTGTCATAGTAGAGGTGTTCAAATTCGGCTTCTTTGTCATAGGACTGAGCAGCTTCCTCATGCTCGGCATACTCGGTGTCCACGAGCTGGGCCACAGCCTAATGGCAAAGCTCTTCAGCTGCGCGCACACGACTGATTTCGGCATCGGTTATGCAGTCACGCATGTTGTCTGCGAGAGCGGGTTCGGGGCAACCCCTATAATCCTGGGAGGTTTAATCCTGACTATACTGATATCCCTGCTCATGTATTTCATGGGAAACGACTTTGCGAAAAGGATGTCTTTCCTGCTCATAGCATTCTCACTGCTTATAGCCATAGATGACTTCACTGCGCTGAAACTGCCATACTCGCTCATCATAACAGCAGTGCTGATCTCGACCCTGCTGATAGGGTATGGCATAGTCCTGATAGTGAAGAATTACGAAGTAGAGTACGAGGCTTACGAGGCAAAGGTCTGCTCATCTATACCCTGCGGAAAGGAAACGAATTTAAAGCCAGACCAACATTATTAGGAAAATGGTATTGGAAGGTATGATAAAACCACTCAAGGCCGAAAAAAAGCCTTTTGAACTGTTCTTTCTAGGGATTATATTCAGCTCTGTGGCCATTGTATTCGGATTGTTCGTCTTCTCTCCATACTCCAGCATAGTCTCTATCGCTCTGACCGCGATTGTCTGCGTGCCGATAATATACGGCGTGATAAAGATGGAAGAGAAAAAGTGCCTGGAGATAAAGAAAGAGCTCCTGCTTGTGAAAGAGCACGGACGGGCGTTGCTGTTCTTCCTTTTCCTTTTCTTCGGCTTTGTCATCTCATTCGCAGCGTGGTACACATTCCTGCCTGAGCCGTACCTCGGAGAGGTATTCAGTGTCCAGACAGAGACGATCTCAGGAGTTACAAACGCGGCTACAGGCGCAGCAGTAAGCACCTCAGGCATAGTCGCTGACCTTGTAAGCCACAACATAAAAGTGCTGCTGTTCTGCCTCCTGTTCGCGTTCTTCTACGGATTCGGAGCGATATTCATCCTGACATGGAACGCATCTGTAGTAGGTGCTGCCATCGGCGACGCAATAAGGTCCAGCGTGAGCACAGGTTTCTTCTCTGCGATAACAACAGGCCTGAGCCGCTACCTGATACACGGCATCCCCGAGATAGCAGCCTACTTCACAGCAGGGCTTGCAGGCGGGATAATCTCGATTGCAGTCATCAACCACGACTTCAAAGGCCCGATGTTCAAGAATATAGTAAAAGACTCCACAGGACTAGTCCTCATTTCAGTAGCTCTTATAGTGATCAGTGCATTCCTGGAAGTGTACGTGAGCCCTTTAGTATAAGAATATCATGCGCATTCTCTCAACAATTCCACAAACAGCACATTATTCATCAGGTGCCTGTTGCCGATAAATGCATTGGAAGGATCCACAGAAAGATCATAAGAAGAGCTTGGCCGTCCTATCAGTCCCTTGAACAGCGTTTCTGATGTGTTCATCCGCACCACATCACCGACAACAGAAGCGTATCTTTTCGCATCCACCCGCCTCAACACAATTGCAGCCAACGAACTCAAGCCGAAAAGTTCGATATCGACAGCAGATTTCCCGCGGGCAGGCATCTTACCCCTGAGTGATTTGAAATTGTGGTTGAACCTGTCAAGGACAATGTCAAAACACTCTGTCCACTCAGATTGTGTGAGAATATTCGGACACACATACGCTGTCATGAATACAGAGAACACATTATCGATACTGGCACTCGTCTTTCTTATCCTAAAGACATCATCAAGAAGTATATCCTTGCATCTCTTCCTCAAGCCCTCAGAAACAGAACCATACTTCTCAGATTTTGTCAGTGAGTAAGCAAGATCATAGAGTGAAGCCAACAGGGCAAGCGTGTCAATCTTATCAGAGACCATGCTGTTATGCTCGATCAATCCAATCATACCGACCATCCTTGTCGAAAGGCCCTTGATCTCCTCAGGAGAATAATAATTGTAGAGCTTGTCATGTGCACAGAGCCTGTTCATGAACTTGCCGAGCAGGTACAGCGGCCATGCGACCTCATGCACATCTGCTTTTCCTTCTGTAAGCCTTGATGATATCTCGTGGAACTCATTGTCCAGTGTCTGCTTGACCATCCTGAACTCCCCATCAGAAAGGAAAGCATTCGTAGCAAGTATCGCATGGAGTCCTGAAAGGTCTGAAAAGAAAGGGAATCTCTTCTTCATCACAGAGCTGGAGCCATGCAGGAACATGTTGTCGATGCCATTCAATGCGCAGGCATAAGCGAGCGAGGCATCATCTGCTCCAAGCTGTTTCGCCGGAAGCGTCCCTTCCTGAAGTTCCATTATCCTATCAGAATTCTCAAGAAGATGATTTGCCTGGCGCACAGCACCATCCTCATCATCAGACACCGCGACCGTAAAGCGCGGAGAAAGCACATGCAGCAAGAGCTGCCCTTTTGACTTCTTTGAATCATAAGACATACAGTCCCCTATGACAACGACAGACACAGCTCCCCCTTCGCTCCGTGAAAACGTAAGGACAACCAGCCCATTCTTCTCAGTGACAGAACAGTCTTTCACAGAACCACAGCCAAGCTTCGCGACATCAAAGACCAGCTCAACAGGCTGCTTCCCTAGCCCAGTGACCATGAACGCATCCATGTAGTGCGGAACGAAGAGATCATACTCACCGCCTTTGCGGGAAATCCCCAGAGAATGGAACCTGTTCACAACACCCGAAAGGCCGCCTTCGAAACATATATCATCGATCACCTTGAGCACACTGCAGCCTACCCGTGCATAATAACCCACAGAATCCTTGGCAACATCATAGAAAAGCATGCTTCCCTGCTTGTTAGAGAAGAACATTTCCAGGGGCGCACTTGAATCTACATCCTTCTCAATCTTCATCCCTTTTATCTGATGAGTTATTCTCATATGTGCTCTGCCACCCCAGATAGAATCTAAGAAATAGTGTATTTAAATGTTTTGTGTATCCATCCCTTAAACAGCCTCTGCTCCACTCTCCTTGCCAGACTCATTCTGCCGCTTTACCTCCACCTTCGCATGCTTCTTGTCAAGGTGCTCCTGCACCCTGTGTGATTGCCATGCATTATACTGCTCATGCAGTGCCTCCACTTCAGCAGACACCCCCCTATAGAGCGCGAGAAAATGCTTTGCAACATGCTTGGCAAAGATCCTCACCCAACCCACAAACCCGGACACGCATCTTGAAGATAACCTGCCGATACCTGACACCATCCACCTGAAAAAAGAAGCAGTCTTCACGAACGGCAGGGCAATAATCCTAAAAGGTTCCTGAAGATGCCTGACATAAAAATAATACACCGGTCGGGATCTTGAAGCGAACCAGTCAGGGATCTTATGAGAATGCCTTGTCAACAGAAGATTCGTCCTGAAACACAATGGTTCATACCCTGCCTTGAACACCTTCCTGATTCCAGAACCAGATGAATGTGAAACATTCCGGACGCCTGCATGGACTGCCTTGAACGGCCGTGCAAATGACTCGCCAAGTTTCTTCCTCCTCTCACCTGCAACAGTCTTCGCACGCAGCTTTGTATGCCTTCTTTCATATTCACGCGCAAGTCGGTCCATCTTCCTACTGAAGCGCTTCTCTCTCTTCTCAAGGCTGACACCCCTGCTGATGGCATGGAGATACCTATCGCTGAGATTCTGCTTCTCTTCCTCATACCATATCTCTATCTGTTCCTCTTCCATCTTGTCTACTCTTTCCGCAGTTTCCTGTGCAGGTCCAATGAAGCCTTGTATATTGTCCTTCGCATCTCGCCGGAAAGCCCGACATACACATTACGCAGGCCATTATAGATCTTCCTTGCCTCTCCATAATCCTCTTCACGTATCTTGTCATAAGCAGTCTGTATCCGCATCAGCGCTGAATCGAATTCAGTCCCTTGTTTTGAGATGTCCAGCTCGTGCCGTATCTGCGAAAGCTGCTTCTTCAGCGCGGCAATATCCCTCTTATCGTAAGTGACCCTGGCCAGCTTGACCTTTGGCATGAAGTCATGCACCAGCAGGTCTGCCATCGCAGTGTCCATTCCCTGCCGTCTGGCCTCTGCTGCCTCTTCCTTGATCTCCTCAAGATGCTCTACTAAGGAGTCAAGCAGCTCTTCCTTCTTCTCGTCTTTGGGAATCTCAATTACAACCATCTTTATCCTTCAATCTTCTTCTTGAGCTCATCAAGCTTCAGTAGCCACTCATGCTTCCTATCCTTCGGGAATCTCTCGACGATAGCCATGATCTCATTGTACAGCTCGTTTGCAGATTCCTTGTCCCATCGCTCCAGCGCAGTATCCACCTGGTCGACCAATTGTGTTATCTCTTCCTCGAGCTCATTCATCCTTTCAGGAGTCATCTCCTCTTTTTTCTCAGGCTCTGCAGCAGGAGCCTCTTGAGTCTCTGCAGGATCTTTCTTCGCTCTCTCTGCCCTTGCCTCTGCAAGCTCCTTCTCCATCTCTGCCTTGTCAAGCAGCTTGAGCTCGAGCTTCTTCGGCTTCTTGCCAAGCTTGTCCCACATCTTCTGCACCCTGGGCAGAAGCCCATCGGTGTATATCTGCACCATGTTGAAGTTACCTGTCTTTATCTTATCCTTTGCAAGCTTGAGCTCCAGCCGCAGGTCAAACACATCCTGCTGGACCTCCTCAAGCTGGTCGAGTTCGTATTCCATCTGCTCGACCACCTCATTGAACTTGTTGTATTTATCAAGCTCCTCGTCGGTAAGACGCACCACCGAATGCAGGATCGGCCTGAATGTCACATAATAAGGACGCCCCCTGTTCCAGCCGCTGTTCTGTATCATCCCGCTGCCCACAGGGCTCTTCACAAGGCTCTGGACGTACTCCTCACCATACTGCATCTTGATCCTGTTCAGGTCACCCTCATCTCGCGTCTTCATCTGCACCTGCGTGTTGATGTTGGCCTTGATCTCACCCACGAAATCAGACAACACCTGCGATATCAGCACGATGCCGATGCCCCACTTCCTGAACTCCCTGCAGCCCCTTTCGATCTGGGTGAAACCTGCGCCGCTCCCTCCGAACTTAGGCAAAATCCTGTGGATCTCATCAAACACGAGCAGGTACTTGAGACCGCGATACTCCTCCACGTCAGAATGGAATATCTGCTGTATCATGCTTGCCACAAAGACATCATAATCCTTCGGGTCCAACGTGCTGGTGGTGAAGACCTGGATCTCACCAGGCTTCATGTACTTGAATATATTGATTATCTCACGCCCGTTCTTCACGGCTTTGATGTTGCCGTTGAAACCGCGCGGGTCCTTCTTGGGATTCATGCCGAACTTGCTGTAGAACTCAAGGAACTTCGCGTCTTCCAGCTTGCGCAGCATCCCGCTCCACTGCGCAGTCGGATCGAACACAGCGACAGCGACTCCATTGAGCAGAGCTTCCTCGACAATGTCCTGCGCAGCTATGGACTTCCCGCCGCCTGTGCTTCCGGCAACGATGCTATGCACAGTAAGCTTGTCCATGTCGACAAACGCTTTCTTGTTTGTCTCTGCAATGTTGCCTATGAAAAGGCTTCCGTCACCTGGCCGCGGCAGGAGATCATACTCGACCTCCGCATGGAACCTTTTCCTGGCCCGCGTATGTTTCTTGTAGATCCTGATGGAAAGATACGCTGTAGAGAACAGTGTCATGAAGACGGACAATAGCCACACAGGGACAAGACCGAACATGTCCTGTTCATAGAATCTCTGCTTTACGCTGAAGAGGGTATCTGTCGTCGAGGTCTGGTTTGAGTATTCAGCCTTTATTCGGAGGATATAATCCCCTATCTCAAGTTCCTCAGGTATGTCGACGCTCTTCACGTCCGAGTGTATCCTTTCTACAGAGACAGTCACATCTTCTTGATATACCACATAGTCAGAAAGTTCATTGCCCAACAGCCTGTGCACTGATAGGTCCATCTCGACAATGTGTGCCCTCTCTGAAAGAAGGTTGACTACGTCTATCTTGAACTTGAGCGTGTCGCCGCGCACCACTATCGGCTGCAGCAGGCTGACGTCGATGATAAGGCTTGCTGCGCGCACCCTATCTCCTTCATATGTCTCGAACGTCAATGGCACCTTTTCCTGGAGATCACCGGTTATGACCAGCATGCCCTCATATTTGTTCTCTTCTGCACCTTTGTCAAAGAACCGGAAGTTTATGTCGACCTCTTCGCCCGGAGCTATGGTCGCTGACTTGTTCTCGAGCGTCAGCACGTCAGATATATTGCCCTCCAATGCAACAAATCCGGTTATAGGTACTGCATCATTGTTCTTTATGGACACCCTTTCCTCAAGTATCTCATAGGTCCTCAGCTTCTCGCTGATCTCTTTGGGGAATATCTCGTAATCAGCATTTACAATAGATGAAAACAGGACCATGAACAGCATAGCTGAAATGATCATTCTCCATCCGAAAATATTGTTGCATCTCATTTCATGATCGATATCTTCTTGTTGATCGGAATCATCCTCTGGTAGATGCCTGCTTTCTGTTCCTTGGGAAGTCCCTTGTACACCTGCGCTATCTGTGCATAACACCTGACTGCAGCAGCCTTATCTCCTGCTGCAATGGACTGGTTCACCTCATTGAACAGCTGATCTAAGGCATCATCAGGACCTTTCGCCTTTTGCTTCTTGTCAATATTATCAATATCATTCGCAGATACAGCAGCAGGTTTCTCAGAAGATACCTCAGCAGCAGCGACAGATACAGTAGGCGCCAGCGCGGGATGATCGCGTTGCGGTAACGCAGTTTCTCCTGTCTTTTCAGCGACCTCAGTCTCCTCCTTTGCCTTCTCGACACCCGCAGTTATATCGCTCTCGCTGAGCAGTTTGATCTCAAGCTTCTCAGGTTTCTTGCCGAGCTTGTTCCACATCTTCTGCACCCTGGGAGAAAGACCATCGATGTATATCTGGACCATGTTGAAGTTGCCAGTCTTCATCTTGTCCTTCGACAGCTTGAGCTCCAGCCGGAGGTCAAACACATCCTGCTCAAGTTCCTCAAGCTGGTCAAGCTCATAGTCGACCTGGTCGATTATGTCATTATAATGATTATACTTATCAAGTTCCTCATCGCTAAGACGGACAACCGAATGCAGGATCGGACGGAACGTCACATAATAAGGACGGCCCCTGTTCCAGCTGCTGTTCTGTATCATCCCGCTGCCCACAGGACTCTTCACAAGGCTCTGGATATACTCCTCGCCATACTGCATCTTGATCCTGTTCAGGTCACCCTCGTCACGGGTCTTCATCTGGATCTGCGTGTTGATGTTGGCCTTGATCTCACCGACGAAATCCGACAACACCTGCGATATCAGCACGATACCCATACCCCACTTCCTGAATTCCCTGCAGCCCCTCTCGATCTGGGTGAACCCTGCGCCGCTGCCGCCGAACTTGGGAAGGATCCTGTGGATCTCGTCAAAGACGAGCAGGTACCGCAATCCACGGTACTCTTCGAGGTCTGAATGGAATATCTGCTGTATCATGCTCGCCACAAAGATATCATAATCCTTCGGGTCCAACGTGCTCGTCGTGAATACCTGAATCTCACCAGGCTTCAGATACTTGAATATGTCTATGATCTCCCTGCCGTTCTTTACGGCCTTGATGTTCCCGTTGAATGCACGCGGGTCCTTGTTAGGGTCCATCCCGAACTTGTTGTAGAATCCCAGGAATTTCTCATCCTCGAGCTTGCGCAGCATCCCGCTCCACTGCGCTGTAGGGTCGAACACTGCGACAGCGACTCCCTTGAGCAGGGCTTCCTCGATTATGTCCTGCGCACTGATGGATTTTCCGCCGCCAGTACTTCCTGCGACAATCGAGTGCACTGTAAGCTTGTCCATGTCAAGGTAAGCCTTCTTGTTTGTCTCAGCTATATTGCCGATGAACAGCCCCTTGTCCCCTGTCTGCGGAAGGAGGTCATACTCGACCTTTGCATGGAAGCGTTTCTTTGCATCCTGCCTGCGCTTTATCTCCTGCCCCATGAATACCGCCATCGCGAGCAGGGCGATAAGAGTTGCCAGCAGCCATACTGGGATGATGCCCATCAGGTCATACTCATAGAACGGCTCCCTGACAGTGAAGAGTGCGTCTGTTGTCGACGTGAGACCAAGATAGTCTGCCTGCGCCCGCAGCACATAATCATCAGGGTTGAAATCTTCAGGTATATCCATGCTGCCGACAAGGGAGGTGAATGTCTCTAACATGATAGTCTTCTCAGTGACATTGCTGAGCTTGGTCCCATTGATGTTGGCGAGGTAGAACTTCAGGTCGACGCGGTATTTCCTGTCTGTCAGCAGGTTCACGAGGTCAAGCTTGTACTTCACCTGGCTTCCCTGGATGACTACCTTCTTGAGCACGTCAAGGTTCATCATGAGTGTCTTGATAGGGATCTTCCCTTCCTTTGATATCCTTATCTCGACAGGCAGCGTGGCCTCGACATCGCCTGTTATACGCAGCTTGCCCTCATAGAGACCTGGCGGACGCACGCCCAGTATGGATATCTTGACATCGCCATAGTCATTAGGGCTTACCGAAATATGGTCGGTGGACACCTCGAATATATCATCCAGGTCGCCCTCAATCTCAAGGTCGATGTCTATATCCTTGAACTGGAAGTTGTAGAACGCTATCGTGTACTCGAGGAAGGAATCCTGCTTGATGTGTGTCTTTATCTGCCGGATGGAAAGATAGGCGGCGATCTTTCCCGCATCATCACGTATTACAATTCCAGTCCCATTGCCCAGTTCTTTGACAGTCTCATTCACCACAGTCTCGACCACAGGCACCTCTATGTATTCTGTCTTTGTCTCTGTTATCGTCTCGTTCAGTATGCCTGTCAGGAGGTCCAGCGGTTCCATGTAGATGTCATAATTTATCATTGCATCGCGCGTCACTGAGTTATTGCCGCTGAGATTGCCGACAAATGGCTCGTACAGGTTCTTCAACGCAATCACGTAATAGAATGCGTATGATGGTATACGCATGCTGTAGTTTCCTGCCCCGTCCGTAGTGGTAGACCAGGAACCGATATACACTGTAGCATTTGCCATTGTTGTATTAGTACTATTGTCCCACACAGTGCCATACACCGTCCCGTTAGGACCGAACTGCTCTGGAATAGGTGAAAGTGTTATGTTCTGATAGGTCGTGTTGAGTTCTGTCACATCGACATAAGTGACATTAGGGGAATAACCTGTCCTTGTGGCAATGATTGGCGTGTTGTTTCCGACCAGGGAGATGACTGTATAGTTTCCATCAGCTCCGGTCACATTGGAGAATATCCCTGACATGACTGTTGCATTCCCAAGCGGCGTCCCATTCGTATCCAACACCAGGCCCGAGACATAACCATAGCTGAAGAGGGAAGCATTCGACAGGGGAATCATGCTGAAATTATGGTAGTTCTGCTGGCCTTCCTGTATGGTCACGAAATCAACATAGTCATTGTACCCTGCCCTGACACTCAGCATGAAATGATTGCCTGCCGGCGCGAACATCGAGTAGTATCCTGATGCATTGGTGACCACAAAAGAGTCCCGCACCTGTACGCCTACCCCTCCGAGCGGCAGGCCTGTCGAGTTGTCATTGACATATCCTGAAAGATAGGAATAGGTCCATGACCTGCAGGTCCCCAGTATATCTGTTATTGGATCAGGGAAGAAATAATAGGTGATGGTGGACATGTTGTAGGGCACAGGGAGCATCATCTGGTAATTGTGTATATCACCGTCGAATCCAGGTATGCCTGTTGTCGCATTGGCTCCAAAGAACAGCACACCATTCCCGTCCTTGAGTGCCACCTGGTGGAAGACGTTCTCTGAGCTTCCTGTTGACTTTGTTCTGACACCCGGTCCGGTATAATCTATCCCTCCGAAATCGATGGTGAATGTCTCATTGAACGTGCTTGTGGAAGATATCATCTCAGAGCTGTTTATGCCTATATAAGTGTCTATCTCGCCGACAGTAGCCGCAGTCACATTACTTATGTCGAGCTGTGTGGACGGCACAGGGCTTATGTAGATATCAAACCCTGATCTTCCGAGACAGTTGAAGTTCAGGTTCTTGACAGAAGCATTGCCGCCATAGACAGTCTCGTTCCAGTTGGTCTGGTTGTTGGTGTAGTCCATGATGACAGTGCCGGCGAATCCATGCCAGGCATCTGCAGGGTATTTATGATGGATAGTGATGCCGGTTATGGTCCCGGCATCTGCTGCATGGTAGAACCAGCCGATGAAATCATTGATGAAGACTAACGCTACTAAGGTGATGACCAAAGCTAGCGCTATCGCTAGACTTAACAGTACACGATTCAGTCCTATCTTTTTCTTCATTGTTTATGCAGAGAACAACAGCTTTACGTAAGCGAACCTTCGAAGAGCTGCTCATGCAGCCGTATGCATCGCGCACTTACCGCTGTTCTATGCTCGTTTTCCAGTTTCGAGTATAGTTTCTTTATCTCAGAATAATGATCCTTTGCTTTCTTATGCTGGTTGTCCTGCATGTGCAGGAATGCTTCGTTCAGCATGTGAGTTATCTTTGATACGAGTATTGTATTGAACGCGAGCTTTGTCTCAGGGTGTACCTGCGTCTTTGCTTCCCTGGACAGTGCCTTGTATACATTCATTATATGCGAATATGATTCGTGCGCCTCGTCGTGCATGTTATTCTCAGCATGCTTCAACGCAGCACTCACAAGCGACCGGATATGCGTAAGCTCATTCCTGACAGCCTCATCCTCTTTCCTCATGAGCGCACCGACACTGCTCATCATGTTGTCGATGGCAGATTCCGGCTTGTATGCCATGTCTGTCTCGTATGATTTCCCTTTCTTGCTGCGCCAGTCGCGTATCCTGTCAGGCAATTCGTAATGATAAGAGAGGTATGCGAGAAGCAGGAGCAATATGACGACTATCTCAAGAAGCAGCTTAGGATTGTCGACGCTTATCCTGGGCATGACAGAGAATCCAGTGACACCTACGAGACCTTCTTTATCGCCAGCAGGGTCCATCAGCAGGACATGCTTTGTCTTCCTGAGATTGTCCAGGCCTGCGTTCTTTTCCACATAATATGCGTATTCATCGACATCCGCATCAAAGCCGAGGATGGGATCCTCCTTGACGACCTCGAACGACGTGACCTCGATTATCTCATCAGCATTCTTTGCCACCTCTTTCGGGACATACTCGATCAATTTCATGCCTGCGGTTTCGACAGGCATCTTCGCGATCGTGTTTATCACGATAGATACAGTCTTTGTGCCGCCAGAGACCAGGCTCAGCTTGGCGATAGCAAGGCGGGTGTTTATGGTCACGTCTGACTGAAGCTCGTTGTTCTGTTCTATGTATTCCTTCCGCTGCTTCTTTGAATAGGTGATGTCATTATGATCAAGATACTCTATAGATAGCATCGACACATCTGATGTCTTGGGATAATCGACATACTCAGTGGTCTCAAGCACCTCAACGCCCGCGACAGAAGATTCTATATCACTCAGCTGCTTGGTCACATCCGCAGCAGCAGACGTCTTCCCCTTAGCATCAAGTTCATTGGATGAATCTATTGTTCCCAGGTCCCTCAATGCCTGCCGTATCCTCTTTTTTGCCTGTTGGAGCTGCGGTTCTACATTAAGTGCATCAAGCACATCCTTCGCAGCCTTGTCGTCGCTCTCAAGGTCTTCCAATGCCGCGCTTACCTTCGCAAGGAGCTTTTCAGCAGATTCCTTCGCATCTGCGACTGCCTCTGAACCCATGTTATCGGCAGATGTTGCGTTTTCAACAGGGGTATTATTGACACCCTCCGCATCCTCAAGCTCGATCGTTATCGTGATGTCCTCAGTTATGTTCCTGACCTGCTTCACCCATTCATAATCCTCGTGCGCGACATATATCCTGCGTTTGCCTTCATACACAGTGAAGTTCACGCTGCCATGGCTGTCTGTATTCTTCCGTTGATCATCAACCTCGACAGGCACGTCCTCGAGCAGGTTCCCTGTAAGCTTTTGCTTGACAATGACCTGGACATGATGAAGATTATAGATATTGATATCAAGAGTATCCCGTGCAATATTGCCCTTTGAGTCAGTGGCAGTCAGCTCGACCTCATACTCCCCGACAGAATCGTATGTATGCTCGATCTCTGCACCAGTTGCAGTGGTGTCATCACCGAAATCCCATTCATAGTCCACGCCGCCGATGCCGCCTGTCGCGTTCGACTCGAATTCAAAAGTGGCCCCTGGCTCGCCTGTTGTCTCATTGGTCTCTATCTCTGCGTTGAAAGAGTCGACGACCTCGAATGATGTCTTGACAATATACATCTCACCGCCATTTGAGAATATTCCATCGATGTTATATGTCCCTGCGTTTGAAGTGAAGTTGAGCGTCTCTACAAACGGGAATGTCTTCCCAGTATATTCCTTGAAGAATGAATCATGCAGCGGCTTGTCGACGAACATCGTGAAGTTGCTCCCGGCCTTTGCGCTCACGATGAGGTAACCCACCTCACCCATTGAGTAAGAGTTCTTGTTAGGAGATATGTTGTACTCACTGGGCGTCCCTGCGCTTATGTAGAACACCCTTTCCTCGCTGCTGCCGAGATTCCCTGCCGCATCCTCGCAGCTGATGTTCCAGTCATAGACCCCATTGACAAGATTCGTGAGCTTTATCGTGCGGAGGGTGCCGTTATTAACGACAATCGCTGTCTGGTTGAACGCACCATTCACAGAAAGCCCGCAGACCAGGACAGGATACTTAGTATCTGTAGGTGTGAAATTGAGCTCTATAGAATTTATGCTGCTGACATGATAATCAGGGGTGTTGAGCGTGACGACAGGTGTGCTGAGATCAATCGTAAAATCACGTGTCTCGCTGGTATTGGCCGCCCCATCATTGCCTGCGCAGTTGACATACCAGCTGTGCTGGCCTGATGACAGGTCAAAGTAAGTTTTTATCTCAATATCCGTAGCAGTTTGAATGTTTTCCCTCTTGACATCGCCGTCGACAGTCAGATTGCAGTAGACAGTGGTGCTTGAGTTATAACTGACAGAGTAATTGAACCCTATCCTGCTGTTGCTTGTTATATATTCATCATCAGCTGGATAAAGAAGCGCCAACCCGATGTTTGAATAGTTGCCAGGATCCGCGTCAGAGAATATCACGACCTCGAATATCTGCGTAGATAGATGCGGTGCTATCCAGCTTATCCTGTCATACATGCCGTCGGAATCTGTGTCATAGAACATGAGGTTGAAATCAGGATTACCAGTCACCTCTGTGTTGACACCATCTATCTTCCAATATAGCTTAATCTTCTCACTCGCGTCTGCAGGTTCAATATCAGGTATGTCGGTATATGTAAGCACATCCTCATAATGCGTCTCACTGGATACAATGACATTCTTGACCAGCGCTTCGCCGTTGCGCACCATCACAGTCTCTGTCTTCTCAGGGGACGATGTCTCGTATCTGATAAGGTATGATTTCTTCTCATCAAACTCAAGCGAATCCAGGATCCTGACCTCGCCAGCATCAAAGATAACATCAAGCGATTCGTCAGTAGCGATGTCGATGACAACAACATTCTGCGCATCCTCTGGTATCAGGACTATCAGCTCTGACTCTGACTGGTCATAGAGATTATAGATATCTACCTGCTTCACCCACTGCACAGGCTTGCCGACCTCTGCAGGCAATTGTGTTGCCTGATAGTCAGACTGCGGAGGTTCAAGCTCCTGCGAAGTCACATCACAGGTATCTACCTGCGCGACAACAATGCCTGAGACTAGCAGAGCTATGACTGACAGCAAGAGCACAAGGCTCATTCCCACCTTCTTTTTATTGTTGTGTGTTTCTATCTCAGTCACCGATCAAGCTCTTTTTTATGCGTTCAAGTTCCTGGATCAACTGCTCATTTGCCTTCTCCTCAGTCTTTGTCTCCAGGGCTCCAGCTATCTCACTTCGCAGTCTCTTCAGATGATACGCGCGCGGGTCCTTGGACTCCATCCACTTCTCCCGGACTATGCTGCGGACCTGTTCAGAGACATCCAGGAAATGGTTCTTTTCAGAAAAGGTCTGCAATTCAAGAAAAAGAGATTTAGGTATGCGTATCGACACTAAAGAATTATTAGAAGGTGGTTGGGTCACTGCTCCACCTCCTTCACTGTGTCCCTCATGAAGTTTCTGATCGCCTCAGAGCGGGAGTTGTATACACCCTGCTCGACAAGCGAATCAAGCCACTTTATCACGTCGTTCGGTAGTCGTACATTGAGTACGTGTATTTCCTGAGCCATCCTTGCATCATTGCCGTCTGCGTTTTTGTAATTTCTTCAAACCAACCCATTCCAAAAAATTGGGGGTATGTAACAGGGGGTTAAACACATCAGGACAAAATGTGGGATAAAGGCATAATGCCGATGAAGTCGGCATTTATGTCTTTTCACACGTTCGAAAACCCCGATGAAGTCGGGGTTTTCTTTAGCCGTAGATATGTTATCTGTATGATGTCTGTTACCCATTTGGAGTATATAAATGTTATCTTTTTAAAGGTGATAATGATTTGTATGCTATATGTAAGATTTTTGATATTTATATATAGTATTTAAACCCTCCGCAAGAATCAAGAAGCGGTGCTTTATATAAGATGTTTGTATGATATTTGTATGTTAAAAGATGGTGGAAGGAAATACGAAGTCAAGCAAGAAAAAAAGAAGTCAGACAGGCAACCACGAAGTAAGTATAGCAACAGCACGATGTCAGGAGCTAAGACTGTCTGACATTCGTTCTGGCCGCAGGCCCTTTTCCCTATATCGTTTCTTTAACAGAAGCGCAATGCCTTCTGTAGGACGCAAAGTAAAGGCCT
>JBHPEY010000018.1:0-34696 GCA_042576705.1 Nanobdellota archaeon
CTCAGGAGCAAGCGGCGCCTACACATTCACAAAGACATTCACGGATGGTGTCTATGCCTGGAACTGCTATGCCTGTGATGATGCAGGCACGTGCGCTTTCAACAGCGCCAACAGGACATTCACTGTCGATCTCACAAACCCGACCTACACGAACTTCGCATCCTCCGCATCGGCGATCAACACGACCGATACTGTATACATCTCAGCGACCTGGACAGACGCGAACCCTGATACTGCTATACTCTACGTCAACGGCACTGCAAACGCCACAGATGACAGCTTCACAAGCGCAGTGAATTTCAGCTGGACAGCCCCTGCCTCAGCTGCTGAGAAGGATTTCGTATTCTCAATCTGGGTGAATGACTCTGTAGGCAGGTCAAACCAGACGACAAACACCACAGTATCTGTGCTGGACACAACAGGCCCGACAGTGGTCCTGAACAGCCCTGCAAACGACTCAATAACCAACAACAGCACGATAACATTCCAGTTCACTCCTACTGATAACCTGGGCAGCGTGGACAACTGCACATTGCTGATCGATGAGGTGGAGAACGAGACGATCACGAGCGGCATCACTTCAGGCGCGCTGACAAGCTTCACACCGATTGCATTTGCTGATGGTGATTATAACTGGAGCGTCGACTGCTCTGACGGCAGCGGCAATGTAGAAGAGGCAGATGAGTATTTCTTCATGGTAGACACACAAGCACCTGCTTATTTTAGCCCATCATACAGCCCTGCGAACAACACACCTTATGTCCAGGGAGCGACATATTACTTCAACATCACAGTCAATGATACTGCTGACGAGATGGACACTGTCTGGATACAGTTCAATGGTGTGAACTACAGCACAGGGAACACCGGCGAAGTCTATCTCTTCAATGTGACTGATCTTGGTTTTGGGACTTATTCATATGTCTGGTTCGCGAACGACAGCGCAGGCAACATGGACAACACGCCCACATACTCGTATGGTGTGGCCCGCGCAACCTCGACCTGCAGCGTGGTGTTCGACCCGGCAACACCGGCGACATACAATGACGCTGTCAATGCATCATGTTCATGCACAAGCCCTGAGGCCTCAGAGACCCTCTGGAGGGAAGGCGCATCAATCACCTCTGAGAACAACGTGGATACCATAATCGGAGCAGGCACATACAACTACTCATGCCAGGCAGCCCAGACCCAGAACTATACATCAGCACAGAACGACTCAAGCTACACAGTCAACCAGGGCACGCCTCTGCTCTACATCATATCTTCACCAAGCTGGAGCGAGACGTATGAGACCTACACGAACATAAGCTGCACAGCAAACACAGCCCAGGTCACTCCAACTCTATACCGGGACGGCACTGCAGTAAGCGCGTCAGGCGATTATCAGCAGCTAGGCGTAGCGACATACAACTACACCTGTAACAACACAGCCACACAGAACTACTCAAGCACAATCAACACGACCGATCTGGTCATAACTCAGGCAGCAGACGCTGTCAACATGACTCTCAACGGCGCTGCAAACCAGAACATATCTGTTGTCTATCCTGACACAGTCACCGCAGTAGGCTATTCCACATCAGGCTCAGACACTGTTTGGAGGAACGGCACACTTGTCAATCAAAGCGTTGCAGAACAGCTTGCAGTAGGCTGGTGGGCATACACAGTGAACTCGACAGGCAATACAAATTACACCACCAACGGAACAGGCCTGACCTACTGGGCACAGGTCAACAAGACCGCCTCTGCAGTCAATCTCGTGCTGAACGGCCAGGACTCGAACATCACAGTGAATATCGGCGATTCTGTCAGCATTAACGCTTCACTTACCACAGGGACTGGAAGCATCTACCTCTATGAGGACAGTTCCCTGATAAACAGCGGCGCAAGCCCGATATCCAACCTGACTTCATACAGCTCAACAGGCACGCACAATATAACGATCATCTACAATGAGACTGCCAACTACTCTACAAGCTCTGAGACTCATTTCATAACAGTCCAGGACGTGACCGCACCTAACGTCACCCTGACAAGCCCGACAGATGACACCTGGAGCACAAGCGCTAGCGTCACATTCGTGTATTATGTCAACGACACCTCAAGCG
Source organism: Nanobdellota archaeon (assembly GCA_042576705.1). GTDB lineage: Archaea > Nanobdellota > Nanobdellia > Woesearchaeales > UBA11576 > JABMQF01. The sequence continues at coordinate 2,112 of JBHPEY010000018.1, forward strand.
GCATCCAGAACTGCTCATTGTATGTCGACAGCGCGCTCAAACTCACAAACTCCTCTGTCACAGAAGGCAGCAACCAGTTCGCGTACTCGCCTGGCGCAGGTTCGCATACCTGGTATGTCCGCTGCTATGATAATTCATCAAATAACAACGCCGCTTCATCATCATCGAGGACAATCAAGGTAGATACCCAGTCCCCATCAACAACCCTCCTTGGAGTCACGAACACCTCTTCATACACCTCGAACGTATCGCTTACATTCAGTGCATCTGACAACGGCGATTCCGGCGTGAATTACACTTCATACAGGATAGATGCGGGTGCCTGGCAGAACTACAGCACAGCCATAAACTATGGCACAGAAGGCACACATTCTGTACTGTATTATTCTGTCGACACTGCAGGCAACGTAGAAGCTACAATCAACACGACATTCACGATAGACACGACAGGTCCTACACTGTCAATAACAGCTCCTGCAGCCGACGCAAACGTCTCAGGCACGATAGCCTTCAGCGTGACATCTGCAGCTGCCAATCACACAGTATTCCAGATAAACGGCACCAACCTGACAGATGACAGCACAACACCGTTCAGCTACCAGCTCAATACTGCGCTATACACAGATGGTGTATACACACTGAACGCAATAGCATACGACACATTAGGCAACTCAAACTCAACAAGCATAACAGTCACGATAGACAACTCTGCTCCGGCATCCACAATAACATATCCAACTACAGGCTTCCTGACAAACGCTGCCGTGAATGTGAACGGCACAGTTTCTGATTCAGGAGCAGGTGTGGATTATGTAGAGGTATACGACGGCACAGAATGGGAGAACGCGACCGTCACCGGTGGCAGCATCTGGAACTATACTGTATATTATGCTTCAGGCACATATAACATAAAGTCAAGGGCGGTAGATGATCTCGGCAACACAGAGACGCCAAGTGCAGGCATAAACATCGTCTTCGACAGCACAGGCCCGACGATAACGTCCATAAGCATGGACCCCAATCCTGCAGCGAACGCGACAACAGTCTCTGTCAGCGCGGACGTCTCTGATACTAACGGTGTTACCCAGGTCAACGCAACACTCGACGGCACCACCATAACGCTTTCAGGAAGCGGCAATACATACACAGGCCAGTTCACATCGCCTGCTGCAGAAAACGTGTATAACGTCACGATTGTAGCGCTGGACAACGCGTCGAACTCCGCAACTGATTCATCATACCAGCTCACTGTCAACGCGACAGCACCTATAATCTCTATCACGCCGGCAGACAGCTCTGTCTTCACGAGCGGCTCTGCGATAAACATCAGCGTGTCCAATGCAGATTCAAGCTATTACAACACATCAGTCAATGCGACCCCGACCTATTTCGCAACAAGCACATCATTCAGCGCGTCAGGCGCGGACGGGTCATACACTGTCTTTGTCTGGGCAAATGCCAGTTCAGGCGCAGAATCCACCCAGACCAACACGTATACCATAGACAGCACAGCACCGGTAGTTGCCATAAACGCGGTCACATCACCCACGTCAAGCGCGACCCAGAATGTCTCTGGAGGCGTGACAGAGACGAATCTTGATTACGTCAACGTGAACGCAGCTCTCGCAAACCTGGTCGGCAACAATTACTGGAAGGTCGTCTCTCTAAGCGAGGGCAACAACACAATAACTGTCGCTGCGTATGACGAGACAGGGACTGCAGACACCGAGGTTACATACATCTTCCTTGATTCCAACACACCTTCGACAAACCACTCGCTCTCCGGCACTTCTGGGGATAATGGTTGGTACACGAGCAATGTGGATGTCACTCTAACTGCAAGCGATGGCGCGCAGTCTTCAGGCATAACAACTGCGTACTGCACAGGTGCAGCATGTACTCCTGGAACGTCCTATTCATCTGCAGTCACCATAAGCAGCGAAGCTGCAACAACATTCAGATACCTGACATACGACAATGCAGGCAACAACGAGTCTGTCAATTCTGTCAGCATAAGCATAGACAAGACAGCACCTGTCGTATCGAACGTGAACATCTCGACAACAACTCCTGCGGCAAATGAATCACTTACAATAACGGCAACCATAACCGACACCAATGCGCTAGCAGCTGCGAACCAGCAGCAGGTGCTTATAGATGGAAGTTATTACGCGATGAGCCTGGTCTCAGGAAGCACATATAAGTATGACTTCACCCCGACCCAGGCCCAGAATTATACTGCGACCGTCTATGGCAAGGACATCGCAGGCAACACGCACAGCTCATCATACTCCTTCACGACATCTATCAGGAAGACCGAGACTGGTTACTCGTTCCAGAACGACAGCGACAACGAGCGAGACTACACGAGCGAGGTGGATACCATACTCCAGATCAATGTCAACACCTCTGTGGTAGGCGACATAAATGTATCAGAATATTCTGACGAGCCGACCTTTGTCGTTGCGTCCCTTGATAATGCTGTCAAGTACGTAGATATAGACCTGAGCGCCAATGTCATGGCGGTGCTTGAATGGATAATGGTAAAGATCTACTACACAGACGCAGACATCTCCGGCATTGATGAGTCAACCCTTACGATAAAATGGTACAACGAGACAACAGACACGTGGATAACACTTTCTGCAGGAAGCCCGAGCTGGGTCTACGCAGTCGGTGTGGACACCACCAATAATTATATCTGGGCTAACGTAAGCCATCTGTCTCTCTTTGCTTTCAGCGGCACCACTACAAGCACGACTCCTCCGTCAGGCGGCGGCGGCGGCGGTGGCGGCAGCTCTGACACGCCCACTGCAATCGATGCAGGTGACCTGACAGGCACCTCTTCAGAATGGACATTGACAAGAGGGTCGACCATACAGTTCACGCATGATGGCACTGTGAACACGCTCAAGGTAGTCACTGCCGGCGGCAATTACGCCACGCTCACGATAAATGACCAGACAAACACATATCTTGCAGGCCTCAGTGTAGATGTTGATCTTGATGGTGATGGCAAGGATGATTTCATAGTCAAGCTCCTTGATATTGTGAACAATAAGGCTGTAGTCAAGCTGACATCAGGCCAGAAGAAAGCATTCCTGCCTATAACACTCCTGCCTCCTGCGCCAAGAAAGGCTGCAGATGCTGTTGTTCCGCCTGAGGAAGAGACTGCTCCTGCAGAGCCTGCTGTCGCTCCTTCAGTGCCTGAGCCTGTTGAGGTTCCAGTCCCTGAGAAGATAACTCCGCCTGAGCCTGATAAGATTGACCTTGGCACTCCTTGGTATTGGTACGTGTTTGGTGCACTTATAGGGGTCATTGCAATCATCATGCTGCTGTTGTTCATCTTCGAGCGCAAGCGGAGAGGAGGAGGACTCACAGACTTCGGTATACCTCCACCTATACCACCACATCATCAGGGGAACGAGCCAGAACACAAGCATACTGAGCATCACCCGCACCACGGACACAAAAGATAGATCATTCAGATAGGTTTATATAAGATATTCATCTATATTCACAAAAAAGGGGATTATTTTGGGGGGAAAAGGTAAATCACTGTATACTGCGGATTCTGCTTACAGGCTTTCCATCCTTTTCGCATCCATCCTGCTGATTCTCCTTGGTGTCAGCCATGTCTTTGCGCTTGTCACGACACCGGTCGCGCCTGCAGCCACCAGCATGTGGGGCGATACAGTGACCTTGATCAACGCGACGACTGATTACCCTGCGAACTGCACATACAACATCACTGATTATTCCAACGATGTGGCAGCAGGCCTGGACGGCAATAACTCTCTTAATCACTCAGCGACTAATATAGACATCACGGTCCTTGACCAGGGCGATGTAGATGTATTCTTCTATTGCTGGAACGCGTCGAACGCTTCTTTCTCTCATAATTCATCGGTCAGCATAATCCATGATACCGGTGCTCCAGATGCGACAATGGAGATATCCAACCATACCTGGTACGACACGGCAACACCCTATGTTTTCTTCAATGTCTCGGACATCTATGATGACCCTATCGCTTATGCTTATTTTATTGACGGCAGCCTGAATAATGCTGGCGTGTCAGAGAACGGCACGACAAACACCACAGCTGCCATCTCATCACAGTCCCAGGGCAACCATACTGTGCTTGTGCAGGCGACAGACGAGGTAGGCAACAAGGCCAACTCATCGCTCTACACAATCCATATCGACACTGTTGACCCTGCTGTGAGTTTGGTGTCTCCTGATGATTATTTCAACACCTCAACGTCTATATCCTCGTTGACGTTCAATGTTACGGATAATCTTGGCGGGCCTTACAATTGTTCGTTGTATCTCAACGGGGTGTATGACCATTCGAATGCGAGCACGGAGAATGATACTAGCACGCAGTTCACTGTGGGTCTTGCTAACGGTACCTATGTCTGGAATGTGACCTGTCTTGATAATGCTTCGAGGCAGGATAGCGCTTCAAGGACGTTTACTATTGACCAGATCCCTCCTACACCCATCATCGAGGAGTTGAATCATTCGTGGTTTGATAGTTCGACAGTGTCGATCGATTTCAATGTGACTGATAATCTTTTTGATCCTATCTCGTATCAGTTTTATCTTGATGGTGTTGCCAATGCTAGTGGTAGTGTTGCTAATGCTTCTACCAGTGCTTCTGCGAACCTGGTTGGTGTAGCTGATGGGGTGCATGCCCTTATTCTGGAGGCGACGGATGGTGCTGGGAATGCTGCGAATAGCTCTTCCTGGACAATCTATGTCGACACTGCTGACCCTACGGTGAATCTGGTGTCTCCTGTTGATAATGACAACACCTCGACTTCGATATCCTCGTTGACGTTCAATATCACTGATGCTCTTGGCGGGCCTTACAACTGTTCGTTATATCTTAACGGGGTGTATGACCATTCGAATGCGAGCACGGAGAATGATACTGGTACGCAGTTTGATGTGAGTCTTACTAATGGTACGTTTGTCTGGAATGTGACCTGTGTTGATAACGCGTCGAGGCAGGATAGTGCTTCAAGGACGTTTACTATTGACCAGATCCCTCCTACACCCATCATCGAGGAGTTGAATCATTCGTGGTTTGATAGTTCGACACTGTTGATCGATTTCAATGTGACTGATAATCTTTTTGATCCCATCTTGTATCAGTCCTATCTGGATGGTGGCGCAAATACTGGCGGTAGTGTTGTTAATGCTTCCCCTAGTGCTTCTGCGAGCCTGGTTGGTGTGGCGGATGGGATGCATGCTCTTGTCATGGAGGCGACGGATGGTGCTGGGAATGCTGCGAATAGCTCTTCCTGGACAGTCTATGTCGATACTGCTGATCCTGTTGTGACGCCGATGACTGGCGACAACTCCAATTTCTCGTCAGCTCCTGCAGCCCTGCAGTTCAATGTATCAGACAACATGGGTGGTCCGTACGCCTGCTACCTGTACATCGATGGCGTGTACAACAATACCGCTAATGCTTCGACAGCTAACGCAACCACTACATCATTGAGTTTCGGTGCTGTTGAGGGAAGCTATACCTGGTATGTGAACTGCACTGACAACGCGTCCAACTGGGACGCCTCGACAGGACGCACAGTGACTCTTGATTTTGTAGGGCCTGTGATAAATATGTTTGACATTGATGAGGCTGATGATTTTGTATCAGACAACACAGCAAATAACAACATCACATTGCTGGTCAATGTGACTGACACCACGACTGGTGTGAGATATGTCACCGCTAACCTGACTGATCTTAGCGGGAGCATCTCCCAGAATGATTATGAGAACCTGACATACGACTCTGGGAGCGGTCTCTGGAACCTTACTGTCACTGTGAATGACAGCAGCACATGGGATTTTGAGGCTGCCAACATAACACTGACTGCTTATGATTATGCGGCCCACTCTCAGGCAGGAGGTCAGGATTTTTATACATTGATACTCTACAACATGACAACGCCACCGTTACAGAGTCCTTGTTTTCAGTTCTCGGGCGGCACTACAGATTTCTCTGCAGAGACTGACTTCGTGTCAGTCGATTTCACTGTTGTTGTAGACTGGTTCTACAGCGCAGGATGCCTGTATTATGGCCTGGGCGCGGATAATGCGTTCCACACCGTCGCAAAGGTCAACTTCTCTGGCCTGAACATGTCAGATGATGCGACTGTGCAGAAGCTCAGCGGCCTGCAGAGCGCGTTGATTGTTGAGTTGACCCCTGACAACAACTGGGGTGACAGCAGGGTATACATAAACACTTCATTCTTTTCTGAGCTGAACACGACAGCGACGGTTGAGCTCTACAACCTGCCGTTCGACGACGCTCCGAACATAACTGCGGATGTGGATGCAGCAGGATATAATGCAGGCAGTGTTGTATACACGACCTACACTCACCCTACCTATGGTGTGGTGGGAAACCTGAGCTTCAATGTCGCAGGGTTTTCAGGTTATAACATCTCAGACTCTACAGGCCCGAGCATAACAGTTAATGCACCGACTCCCAACATGACTACGTTCCAGGGCTCGACAAGGCTGATCAATGTGACTGTGAACGGCACAGGCACGCAGGTCAGCAACGTGACTGTCGTGCTTGACGGGACCACTTACTATCTATATAACATGACATGCTCCAACGCGACTGGCGATGAGATGATGAATTGTTATTTTACACCAGGGTTTCCAGACGGCACTCATCAGTTCGTCGTCAATGCCTGGGACTATGGTGGTTCAGAGCCGGGAAATTATGGCAACAAGACCTGGAATTTCACTTCAGACACTACAGCACCTGCTGTTGTCGGGGGGCAGAACAACGCTTCAGGGCAGGTCAGTCTCATTACTCCTGTCAAGGTGAACGTCACAGTCACTGACACGACCAATGTCACCAGTGTCATTGTCAGGAACGTGAGCATGAACGATATGGGTGGTGGCTATTATGAGGTCAACACCACTGCCGGTGCGCTGGGCTGCAGTGCAGGAAGCACATGTGCATTGACCCTGAACGCGACAGATCATTGGGGCTACTCTAATACTACTGAGAACGCGTCCTCCTTGTCTATAGCAGTCATACCTACAGTCGGCGGGACATCATTGAACACGTCGCTATCCACGCGCAATGTGACCAGCACGACAGTGTTCCAGATAAACGTGACTGTAGCAAGCGGTGTCGCTCACAATGTCACATTATATAATGGAAGCCTTATCCAGCTGACGAACATGACCGGCACGATATGGCAGGCCAACACCACAGCGACTGCGGTGAGTTGCTTAGAGGGTGTGTGCAGTCTTGTGGTCAATGTCTCTGACAACCTCGGCAATCAGGACCAGGGCGCAGTGCAGATAGGTGTGGATGACACAGCTCCTGCTGTGACAGCTCTTGTGCGGGCACCGACAGAAGTGAAGAACACAAGCACATTGCAGTTCAACGCCACTGTCACTGACTCAAGCACCATATCGTCAGTTGTTGCCAACAATAGCGTGGCGATGAGCTTGAACGGAAGCGTGTACAGCGTCAGCACGACAGCTGCAGCATTAGGCTGCGCAGAAGGGAATTGCACTCTCGGTGTGACAGCCACAGATGTGCCTGGCAACTCCAACAGCACAGAGAGCACATGGGTTGTGGTCGATGATACCGCGCCTGTCGTGAATTTCATATTCAACAGCACAGACACCATAAGGTCTGCAGGTACTGTGATACTCAACATAACAGTCACTGAATCGAACACAGTATCCTCTGTAGAGGCAAATGGCGTTGCCATGAGCCAGATCGGTGCGACAACGACTTGGTACGTGTCTGATACCGGCACAAATCTGGGTTGTCTGTCGTCAGGCAGCTGCAATGTGACCTTTGTCGCCAATGACACTGCAGGCAATTCAGGATCCGATTCGACGCTATTGACCATAGATAATGAGGGGCCTGTTGTCTCGGGCCCGAACGTGACAAACACGACGAGCGGCAGGGCGAAGATAGGTACTGTGGTCAATATCCGTGTGACTGCAAGTGATAGTCCTGCGGGTGTGTCTACAGTGACTGTCAACGGCAGCACAATGTATCTTGTTAGTGGTTATTGGCAGGCCAATGTGAGCGGAACGACTCTTGGCTGCCCTGCGAACGCGGTCTGTACAATCGGTTTCAACGCGACCGATAATTCAGGCAACAGCAACACCACGGTAACGACAAATTATACTATTGATGATGCTGCCCCGACAAACACCAGCAATTTCAGTGCGAGCGCAACGACAAATTCAGCGACCGTGTCCGCGACCATGGATGAACTTTCCAAGTGCACTGTGACGTATGGCACCAACACGTCTGCCATAGGCGGTGAAGCGAACGCAAGCTCTTTCAGCACAAGCCTGTCAGTAGCTTTGAGCGGCTTGAGCGCGTCGACTACATATTATTATAACATAACCGACTGCTGGGACGAGCTGGGCAACAACCAGGACCTTGGCATCGGGCCTTTGAACTTCACGACAGGAGCAGCACCCAGCGGTGGTGGAGGCGGTGGAGGTGGTTCCTACACTGTGACATCTACTGTTGAGCTTGGAGACCTGACTGGTGCGCAGGTAGAGGTTGAGCTCGGCAGGGGTGATGATATCTTTTTCAGCCATGATGCTGAAGAGCACTCCTTGCGTGTCTTGAGGTTGACTGAAGATTATGCTGACTTTGAGGTGATGAGCGAGCCTCAGGCATTCAGCTTGTACATAGGTCAGAGCGAGTATGTGGACATCGATGGAGATGCCAAGAAGGACATGTCTATCAAGCTGCTGGACATCATATACCGCAAGGCGCTTGTGCAGGTCACGTCTCTTGCGGCTGATGGGCGGTCCAAGATTGAGCTTCTTCCTCCGAGGCCTCCAAGGCCAAGGACAACAGAGGTTGCAGAGCCTGTCCAGGAAGAGGCAGTTGAGGTGCAGGAAGCTGTTGAGCCTACCGCCCCTGCGCCCGCACCTGTCGAACCAGAGTCTGTACCTAAGCCTGTTGAGCAGGCGCCTCCGGAACCTATCACAAAGAAGGTTCCGATCTACTGGATGTATACTACTGCTGTTCTGGTCATCCTGGTCATAATCCTGCTTTTCGGTTTCATAAGGCGGGGATCAACTGGAATCAGCGAACCTGATGAGCCCGATGATGTGGAACAGCCGCCATCAGGTGATGCCTTGAAGCATGATCCCAGTTCAGAGAAACCAGCTTCCGGGCTGAAATACGCCCCAGAGGAAGCATCTCATGCCTCTACATATGCTTCAAAGAAAGCTCCCGAGACAAAGCAGGGTCCTGGCCAGGGTTCTGCTGAAGTGAAAGGAGTGCCTCGTAAGAAGACCTGAAAGGCAGTTCCTGAACCGCTCCAAATCCTTTTTTCCATTGTTTCCGCGCCTCTGGAGCCATTTTTACGACTTCTAAGTCATGAATGAATGACAAGATTTAAATACTATTTTTCCTTCAAATCGTCGATAAAGGGGGTTAATCCATATATTGCATGATAGGGGGTATTTATCATGTCTGTTGATGATTATGATGAGTTAGACGAGTCTCAAAGGGATATGTTCGAGGAGGAAGAGGAAGAAGAGGTCGACGAAGAAAGTACTGACCTTATAGAGGACAAGTCAACCGGAGAGGAGGACTTCTCTGAATTCTCAGAAGTTGATGATGAGGAACCTGACGAGTTTGTCGGTGGCACAGAATCCTTCGACGACGACTGATTCTTATTATTTCTTATTTATTGCGTGTAAGCACCAGAAAACTTTATAAAGGCATTTTCTATATGTATTTAAATGAGCTAGAATCAGCTCTCTTCACAATAAAAAAGGTGGATCCATGGGAGCAGGATATACGATTATTGAAGCACAGGGACACCCTGCACTGACCCTAAAATACAAGGGCATAGTCGATTACAATAAGCTGTCCACATTTATCATCACCTGGCTTCTTGACCGCAAGTACGAGCTGACTGAGAGCAAGCACAAACATAAGATGTCCTGCCCGCATGGTTTTGAGATCCAGCGTGATTTCTTGGGTGAGCGGAGGCTTGATGATTTCTTCATGCACAGGGTCTTCATAGCGCTGCACCTCTGGGATGCGTTCGAGGTGACTGCGGTAAAGCATGGCAAGAAGGTCAAGCTCTGGAACTGCAGGATTGAGATCCAGTTCCATTTCGACGTGGTGTGCGACTACGCAGGCCGCTGGGAGACGAGCCAGTTCCTGGAGAGGCTGCGTTACTTCTACTGCCAGTACGTAATAAAAAAGGAAATAATTATAAAGCATGCAGACGAGCTTTATTACAAGCTGTTGAGCCTCCAGACCAAGATAAAGAAGTTACTTGAGATGGAGACCCCGACGGAGTTTTGAAGATGGTAGAGAGAAAGATACTTATCGATGAGGAAGCCATGGACTATGAGGGATTGTTCAACCTGATAGAGCTCTACTCGATAATAGATGATTTCTTCAAGCTGAAAGGCTACGACAAGTTCGAGACCCTGAACGAGGAGCACGTCTACCCTGCAGGCAAGGAGCTGCACATAATCCTGACGCCGATGAAGTGGCACACAGATTACGTGAGGAAGGTCCTGAAGATAGAGCTGCAGATGAAGAAGATAAAAGAGGTAGAGACAGAGGTGGACAAGGTAAAGGTGAAGCTGAACCAGGGCAAAGTACGCATATTATACTCTGCATACCTGGAGACAGACTGGGAAGGTCGCTGGGAACAGAGACCAGTATACCACTTCATCAGGACATTATTCGACAAGTACATCTACCGCAAGCACACAAAAGACTTCGAAGCAGAGCTTGTTTCTGATATCAACGAGCTGCGCGAGAAGATGGGATCTTTCTTGAATCTTTATAGGTTCAGGAAGGCAGTGTAGAAATGCCGCAATAACCAAGCACCCAGCAGCTGATACCACGATGTCAATTTCTAAGACTGTCTGGCATTAGTTCTGGCCGAAGGCCTTCTTCCTTATATCGTTCATTTACCGAAAGTTGGCTAAGGCGTCAGCCGCAGACAACCCTGCAACCGAACGGTTGCAATGGCTGCTGCCTAACCGAATTCACATAAAGCAGCAAAAAATTCCCCAATCAGGCTTGGTCCATCCAATACTTCCCAACGAGGGATCAGCTTTGGTGCGAATCATGTATCTATTGTCAAACCACCTTCTACAACCAATACCAAAGCTGAATTATCAATCGAAATCCCCGCCCGCCTCCCTTATAATCCCCAGAAACCTTTATAAACACACTATTTCTCTGTTTTAACAACCCTATGTGGGGGTTGCAGAGCCTGGTCAAATGCGCAGGACTTAAGAGGAGACACTCAGCATCGTAACTGAGACATCCTGTCCCTTAGTGGGTTCGTGGGTTCGAATCCCTCCCCCCACATTTTTATTCTTATTAAGCTCTATACTGTCCCTTAGTGGGTTCGTGGGTTCGAATCGTTGCGAGCTTGCTCGCAACCCTGTCGAATCGTTCTGAGCTTGCTCAGAACCTTGTCGAATCTTTGATTCGGCATTGTCTGATTCGGCAATGTCTCCCCCCACATCTTTCTTTTTTATCATCAAGACCTTCGAGGCAGAGAAAAATAGAACGTAGACCCTTTCTTGGGCTTGGTATGCACCCACACCTTGCCGCCATGCGCCTCGACAATCTCCTTGGTTATGGCCAGCCCGATCCCAGTACCTCCTTGCTGCCGGGTGAATGAAGGATCCCCCTGGTAGAACCTCTCAAATATCTTCTCCTGGAATTCCCGGGGTATGCCTATCCCTGTATCTGCGATGCTCACCTCGACACAATCCGCTTTCTCCTTCACATCAAGCAATATCTTCCCTCCGGTATCACTGAACTTGACAGCATTGTCCAGGAGGTTTGTAACCACTGTCTTTATCATCGAGAAATTCGCATTGACCCTGACGTCAGCAGCATTGACCTCCAGCTTCATGTTCTTGCTGTCGATCTTGTTCTTTGTCTCTCCCACAGCCAGGTCGATGACATCCTGGAGATTCACCTTCTCGACCTTGAGGCTCATCTCTTTGTTCTCCAGTCTGGCGACCTCAATAAGGTCGTCGATTATCTTGTCCTGGCGGTCGAAAGCGTTTCTTGCCATGATGAAGAATTTGGCCCTTTCCTCTTTCTTGTTCAATCTCTCTGCCAGTTTCATCGCAGACTGGGCGATTGTTATAGGTGTCCTAAGCTCGTGGCTGACATTCCGGATTATGCTTGCTTTTATGATGTCAAGCCCTTTCAGTTTCTTGACAGCCTCTTCGAGCTCTGCTGTCCTTTTGCTGACAGTATTCTGCAGTGTCTTCTGGTATTGTTTCATGACGAATATTATCACCAGGAAACCTGCTATCAGGACAGCGAGCGCGATGAGCGCTATCTTTGCCCACTGCGGGAATACCTCGACCTTTGTGAACTGGCTCAGGTACTTGTTGAGTGTAGAGTAATAGATGCTGTTCTCGTCTGCCTTGAGTGCCTTGAGGTTGCGGTCTGCACCCTCTATCAGCTGGTCAGAGTATGGGTTCTCTTTGTTGAACGCGAATGTTATGTCCACTGGATTGAATATTATGGTGCTGCGCTTGATATTAGAGTATTTGTCCATGTTCAGTGCGCCGAACAGCCTGTTGGCGATCCCTGCATCTGCTGCGCCTGTATCTACAAGCTCGAATACCTGGTCATAGCTTTCGACAGGTATGAACTCTGCAGTGAGTATGAATGTCTCGAATATATTCTTGACGCCTCGCGGACCATCCGTGTGGATGCTGCCGTTCAGCACAGCTATCCGTTTCCCGTCAAGGTCAAAGAATGATTCTGCGTGGATAGAATCCTGCGTGTACACCTCGCCCCAGTTGACGATCACGACCTCATTGTTGAACCTGAACCTCTGCTTTCTTTCCTCAGATACTGCCACGTCCGGCATTATCTGGATCTCATTGTTCTCCAGTTTGGTGAGGCATTCATTCCAGTCGCAGGTCGTGTATTCTAGGTTCCATCCTTCCTTTGTCGCGATATCCTCCAGGATATCGATCCATATCCCTGCAGGGCGTCCGGCGTCATCAAGAAATATCTTTGGGTAGTTGTCATACACCCCTGCCTTGATCACTGCAGGCTGCTGTGCAGCCACTACACCTATTGAGAACAGGATTGACAGTAATACAATAAGTACCAGGCACCTCTTTTTCATGCGCATCACGACATTCACCGATAATGAAACCAGGGGGATTAGGATTTAAATTACTTTCTATGGATACAGGGTTTACAGCAGCCCTTCTCCTTGTTTTCTGTGATGCCTGCTTCAAGGCTCTGTCCAGAATGGACTATATTTCTACACTAGCGCCCTTGGCAACTTAACCGTCTGTGCCAGCATTGCCAGACTTTGCCGCAGGCAAAGCTGGCAGGCCAGACGGAGCTTTTGCGTAACGCAGTGAAGCAAAAGCGGAGTAGGGTAAGTTGCCAAGGGCATTTATGTAAATGTGTACTCATTCTGGACAGGGCCTATTTCACAAAACAATTAAATACATGTCCAGCACAATTATCTGCATGAAAATACTCGTGTTGGGCGCGGGCGCGCAGGGCAAGGCAACGATCTATGACCTTGCACAGAACAATGACATCACAAAGATAACTGTAGTAGAGAACAACCTCGCCCAGGCAGAGAAATTCCTGAAAGACCTCAACGACCCGAGGGTGAGTCTCATCCAGGCAGACGCCAACAACAAGACCGAGATGCTCCCCCTAATGGAACAGCACGACATGATAATCGACCTTCTCCCCACTGTCTTCAGGAAACACATCACAGAGCTGGCCATAGAAGCAAAGACCAATCTGGTCAACACCTCCTTCCAGTCCCACATAGAGCACCTCCACAACCAGGCAGCTCAAGCGGACATCATTATAATGCCTGAATCCGGCCTTGACCCTGGCATCGACCTGATTCTCGCAGGCAGTGCAATAAGCAGGTTCGATGAGGTGCACGAGTTCCACAGCGCATGCGGCGGTGTTCCCACAAAGGATGCCTGCGACAACCCGCTCAACTACAAGATAAGCTGGATATTCGAAGGGGTATTATCTTCATACAAAAGGCCCGCAGATCTCATAATCGACGGTAAAGTGAAAGATATCCCTGGCGAAAGCATCTTTGAGCACAGCGAGGAGATATCCATAGAAGGTGTCGGGAAGATGGAGCGCCATCCCAACGGCAAGGCATCCACTTATGCCAGACTGCTCGGCATCGACAGCACAGTGAAGGACATGGGCCGCTATGCATTGAGATGGCCTGGCCACGCGAGCTTCTGGAAGAAGATAGTCGACCTGGGCCTGATAGACGAGGATCCTGTATACGGCATCAGCCCAAGGAAGTACATGGCAAAGGTCCTTGAGCCAAGGCTCTCGTACAAGGACGCAGAGCAGGACATGGTTGTCCTCCATAACGAGATAAGCGGGATGAAGGACGGGAAGTACAAGCGCATCACCCAGCAGGTCATAGACACCCGCGACCTCACCACAGGATTCATGGCCATGAACCGCACAGTGGGCTTCACAGCATCCATAATCGCCCAGATGATCCTCAAACGCCAGATAAAAGGCAGGGGGATCCTTAACCCTGGAAAGGACATCCCTTATAAGGACTTCAAGCAAGAGCTTTCTAAGCGCGGAATTTCAGTAGAAGAGAAGGAATCATAAGACTGTTTTAAACAGAAAGATTTATTTATCTTTCTAACCTATTTTTTACAGCAAGGGGCGATTTAAGCAGGGGGAAGCATGACTAAGGTTATCTATGAGGGCATAGTGCCGTCCAATAAAAACACCTTTTTCACGGATTATTCTGCCCTGTCTGATATTGTGAAAAAAGAGCTGGCAGGCCAAGAGATCCATAAGATATGGCATCCTGGCGGCAGTGGTGAATCTACAGTATATCATATCCACAGCAGGCACGCCACCCTTGTGCACGAGCGCGACACCTTTTATCGCGATGACCTGCCAAGGGATGAGAACACACAGACCCGCGCAAAGGTCATCGTGGACGGAAGCGGTGCTGCTGTGCGTGAGATAAGTAAGTTGATTATGAAAGCTGCTGAAGCATATGAGGTTAAGAAGCATGACGGCTGATATTTTTGATCTGTACAGGAAGAAGATGCAGAATGGTGATGAGCCTAGCTCGACAGGTAATATGAGCGAGAGAGGTTCACTTTTGTTCTATTGTAAGGCATTGGAGCAGCGTGATGTCAGCACCGCGACGACCAAGCTTGAGGCGATAAGGGACATTGCACAGTATCTTATCACGAATAAGGTATCAAAGACTACCCTTAGTAATCTTAATTTTCCGCTGTTGGGCGATCAGAGGCTGCAGCCTGATGTGGTTGAGCTGTTGGAGAAGATCGGTTACACTCACGCAACGCGTGACAACGAATATTATCTGGAAGCACAGACAGGGATATTCACCCGTCCGAAGGTTATTGAGAGGGATGGCGCGGATCTGCCAGGAGTGGAGATACTTTTTGAGGACATCTCCGAGGTCAAGAAGCCAGGGCCTTACTATCTTTACTACATGAGGACTTTAGAGGACGATCTTGAAGCAGTGATAGATGATTTCCAGATGGTTGTGCCTGGAGTGAATCCTGCAGAAAAGCTTGTTGAGATGACGCGGGCTGCGCAGCAGAAAGGCAAAGGTCTCGGAGCCAGAGTAAAGGGCCTGTTCGGCAGGCGGAAGAAAGACGTTGTAGATGATGAATCAGAGACGCTGACTCCAATAGATGAGGCGCAGGTCAGGCTCTACATGTGTGGCTTCTATGAAGGTCCTAATGCGATACGGAAGGCATTTGTCCGGCCAGAAGACGACCAAGCAGAAAGCAAGAAATAATTTTTTACTCATTCAATCTTCTATTATCACTATCTTCTCTTTCTCTTTAGGGTTCTTGTGCTTGACAGAACGGAATACAGTGACATAGTTCCGCAGCGCAGGCCAGAATATATTGAGGTGATGAAGGACTATCCTTCTCTTTGAAGGCCGTTTCTCAGGCTTGGCTTTTTCAGGCTTGGCCTTTCTCCTCTTTCCAGCCTTCCTCTTTCCAGAACTCTTTTTCTCAGCCTTTTTCGTTCCACCACTCTTTTTCTCAGTCTTCCTCTTTCCACCACTCTTTTTTGCAGCCTTCTTCTTTCCAGAACTCTTTTTCCCAGCCCGGCTCTTCCCCTCTTTCTTTTTTGCCATAACCTATCTATTGAATCTCATCATTTTTAAATCTTTTTTTAGCATATTTTCACACATCCGTGCTAATTTCGGTTTTAAAGCGCTTTTTCCCGTAATGCAAATCCACCCTGTTTTCTTAATTTTTCCATCAAAAATCCCTTAAAAACCCTTTAAAAGCCCCAATCCGCCCAGAATATCATGGAAAGGAGAAGCAACAGCATAAGGCAGTACATATATGCAGCAGCCCTGGGCTTGGCATTCTCAGCAATGACCTACGGCGCCTGCCACCTGTACAAGGAAAACAGAAGATACGCACCTGTAAAGGAATGCATAAGAAGACAGGAAAGGCTACTAGGCCCGAACATCCCCAAACTCCTAAGGGGAGACATAGCATCCAGATGCGAAGAGATGTATATCCAGAACAGATAGATTACCGTCACCACCAAGCACAGGGTCGCCAAAGCAAGCACTCAGTCGCTGTCACCAAGCACCAAGTCGCCAAACCAAGCACTAAGTCGTTGCAACCAAGCACTAAATCGCTGTCACCAAGCATCAGGCCGCTGCAGACTCTTTGTCATTATTTATTGCCGAAGGCCTTTTTCTCTATATCATTCCTTTATCGAATGTTGCTGCCTTAAGAAAATTTGGTAGAGCAGCTGCGTTTGTTAAGAATCCTGCAGGGATTGTTAACTGCCGAACGAAGCGAAGCGGAGTGACAGCATCCCCAATCAGGCTTGTTCCATCCAATACTACCCAACGAAACCTCAGCTTTGGTGGTACTTCAGCATCTATTGCCACACCACCACATACAACCCAAATCAAAGCTGAATTAAGAATCAAAAAAGATCTCCCCAACCCCCTACATATAAATCCCATTATTAAACCACAACCCCCCACAAACCCTTAATACCAACAAATCATCCAAAACTTTAAATATCCCCTATTTCTTAATCACCCCTAGAGGTTTTGATGGCAAAGAAAAAGAGCGTACTTATCATCGAGGATGAAGAGAACATAGCGAACGCGCAGAAGATAATCCTTGGTGAAGACTACGATGTTTCTATAGCCTATGACGGCGATTCAGGTCTGAAGAAGATAAGAGAACTAAAGCCTGATCTAGTCGTATTGGACCTCATGCTTCCCAACAGGGGAGGCTATGATGTCTGTTTCAATGTAAGGCAGGATCCTGACCTGGAGCACATGAAGATACTCATGGTCACTGCATTGAACCAGGAGATAGACAGAAGCAAAGGGGTGATGGTCGGCACTGATGGTTATCTTACAAAACCATTCGAGCCAGAACAGTTATTGACTGCTGTGAGGAAGCTGCTTTAATGACCTATACCCAACTGCTGCATGGATTCTTCAATTTTCTCGGAACAACTGAAGGCGAACTGCTGAAGACCACGATAGAACTCATCTTCTTCGCAGTAGTGGATTACATGATCATCTCTGAGTGGACCCGCAACAAGAAGCGCGAGCTCAAGTTCCTGATAATCGCATTCTCCACGCTGGCGATCAGCAAGGCAGTCTCTGTCTATTTCATCGCCAATGTCGTGTTCACGAACGCGCAGACCCATTTCTGGACACTCAACACAGCAGAGAATTTCTTTGAGATATTCGCCTTGTTCCTCGTCGCGAACGCGTTCATCTATCCTATCCTGCGGCAGAAGAGGATAAAGACAAAGAAGTTCATGGCAGACCATTTCCTTCTCCTGTTGGCGGTAAGTTTTGTCTTCTCGATATTTGCCCTGTCGATAATAGACCTGATGGGCGGTTCGCTCGAGAATTTCTGGACCAACACGAGCATAAACGTGGCAGAGGTCGTCGTCCTGCTCTACTATGCAGGCTACCTGCTTGTCAACCCGAAGCAGCATCTCAGGTACCGCGCCAACATATTCACTGCGTTTGTCGTCTACACCATAACCCCTGTGATAAACCTGTTCAATATAATCCTGTATGACAATACGAGCAGGTCCTTAAATGTCGCGGCGACGCCTTTCCCGTTCATAGCAATCATGCTGTTCACCCAGGTCATCTACCTGAAGCTCGTCGACAAGGCGACATTGCAGGACCGCCTGAAGAAGTCAGAGCAGCTCTACGCACAGGAGAAGGAGATATCCCGGATGAAGGATGATTTCATCTCGACAGTGTCGCACGAGCTGAAGACCCCGCTCACCAGCATGAAGCTTTACGTCGGTCTCATGAAGGCAGGCAGGCTGGGGAAGATGAACAAGAAGCAGACAGAATCCCTCTGCGTGGTGAACGAGGAGACCGACCGTCTCAACAAGCTCATAACAGACCTGCTTGAGATCTCCCGTCTGAAGGCCCACAAGTCAAAGCTGGAGCTTGAGGAGTTCGACCTCCGCGATGTCGTGCATGACAGGCTGAGCATAGACCTTGCAAGGAAGCAGCACAGCATACGCGTGGCGATAGATGTCCCCAAGGGGTTCGTGATCACTGCCGACAGGCACAAGATGAAGCAGGTCTTCATCAATCTCTTCAACAATGCGATGAAATTCACCCCTGAGAAAGGCAAGATAACAGTCTCTGCGAAGAAGCTGGACACAGAGTGGGAGATGACAGTGGCAGACACTGGTGTGGGCATAGAGCGGGACAAGATCCCCAAGCTGTTCGAGAAATTCTACCAGACAGAGGATTACATGACCCGCACCAAGGGAGGCTTCGGCCTCGGCCTTGCGATAGTGAAGGGGGTTGTCGACCTCCACAAGGGGAAGATATTTGTCGACTCAGAACTCGCCAAGGGCACAGCGATAACAATACGCATCCCTAACATATCAAGATACTGATGTGTGGCATTCTTAGGTCTCTAGTCATGCCAATCCTTGATATAGATTCAATCCTGATACCTGCAGATAGGAAAACCTTTAAATATGACTAAAATTGCCGATTGAGGTATGCCTCCTTGGCTTAGTCGTATAGCGCGTGCTTGGTACGCCAGAACTCGCACAAAGAGCACGAGGTCCGGGGTTCAAATCCCCGAGGAGGCTTTTTCCAAAGGTCCACCAAGATTTCGGTGGGTCCTCATATTTCTTCTTTTACCCTCTGGCTTAAGCAG
This sequence comes from Nanobdellota archaeon, assembly GCA_042576705.1. Taxonomy (GTDB): domain Archaea; phylum Nanobdellota; class Nanobdellia; order Woesearchaeales; family UBA11576; genus JABMQF01. The sequence continues at coordinate 21,369 of JBHPEY010000018.1, forward strand.
AAGAAGTTCTCTGATGTCCATTACTATAAGTGCCTTCGATATGCCATTCACACAGGTAAAAATACACACTTTTTCACCTATTCTGAGATACTCAAGCTGAAGGATAAGCTGACAAATGATGGCTACTTCAAAGGCATCCGCTCACTCTGCAACTTCTTTGAAGAGAAGTATCCTGACAACACTCAGCTCCTGGCAGAGATAGTCAACATTCGGAAAGCAGTCAAGAAGCCAAAGTGCAATGCAGATATCTACACTCCATCGGATGATGAGATGTTGGCCAATCTTAAGCTCCTTAAAAAGCTCAAACCAGAATTCCACAAGTTCTTCCTTGGCCTGGCCTTTTCAGGTGTGAGAATCAATGAGCTGGAGGCATACATCAACAGCCCTGAGAAGTTCCGTATAGTGACGACAGGTGCATATAAGAAGGTCATCTTGAACTTACGCAGGAGAACCAAGAACTGTCTCTTTATATACCTCCCTCGGTGGTATGAACCTCCAGATAAGATAAGCATCAAATATCTCAACCGCTTCCTCCAGCTGAACAAGGAAATCATCAGACCGAAGTATATGCGCAACTGGTTCTACTCCAAATGCCTTGACCTGGAAATCCCCTCTGGAATAGCAGACTTCTACCAGGGCCGCAGTCCAGTCACCGTTGGAGACAGACACTACCTTGACAAAGAGAAGATGGCTGATAGATTGTATGCTGAGAAGCTGGAGCCTTATTTTAAAAGCAGATACGAACCTTAATAAATCAAGAAAACACTTTTTTCAACATGGCAAAAGGAGCAATTGCAGCAATCATTATCTTTATATTCGGGCTATGGTTTGCCATTCCCAGCCAAGCCAACATAGGTTACATGCTGGTTGAAAGTATGGATGATTCTTTGTGCGATGAAAATACTAAGGATAATGCTGCCTGTAAACAGATGTGGTTCTATAAACTGATGATGAGTCTAATCGGAGTTCTAATAATTGTTGGTGATGTCGCATTTATCGTTCAGCAAGTTAAGAGAGGTAATTTCTTATAACCATGAATCCTGCAAAACTCAAGTTTGGTTATACGCACTCTATGGATAACCTGAAAGTAGGTAGTATTATCTTCAATCATAAAAAGACAGGTCTCAGGTTCAAGGTCGCTGTTACACCCACTTCTATCCAGAGCAGGAATAAAGTTATGATAGACAAGGTTAGGGTTGAAGTCGGCAGGGTGGCCTCAGATGAGTTTTGTAAAGAATTTATGGCAAATATTAAGGACAAGCCACTTAGTGTGACGTTATATTTTTTCTTGACAAAAGCAGATATTGATACAAAGGATGTAGATAACTTAGCAAAGCTTACCGTCGATGCATTGCAAGGACATTTATTCGATAACGATAAACAAATATATAGGCTGGAATGCCATAAGATACTGGTTGACAGTAAATATTGGCGGTGGATTGGAGTCCAAGTAAACAGACATAAAGAAATACCTTTCAAACAAATAAACTGTCGTCCCTAAACCTTTATTAGTTAACCCTGTCCATAATGTTACTGTGAAACAAATCAACACAGTCTATGCCAAAGATTGCGATTCACTCCACATCTCAACATACTTCTATCTCCGCAGAGTAGAACAGCACTTTACTATAAAGGACAGATTCAACACCACATCAACACCCTGCAACTTCGGGGGTAACAGACCTTGGTTCCTTTGCCCGCACTGCAACAGACGGGCAGCAAAACTATATCAACCACCTGGCAGACATTGGGGCTGCATCAAGTGTTGGAATATACACTACAATTCTCAGAGAGATTCGGGAAGTAAGAGGATATGGCGGCAGTTTGCTACTGAGCATCGTAAGATTGAAGAGGCTCTCAACAGAACGGGCATACATCAACGGACAAGGTTGAACTTGGAGAAACGGTGGAAAGTATTGAACCATCCTGCAATAGTTGAGCAGCTCCAACTGCAAGGGTTTCTGAATATTGATGCATAATATACATATGATTTAGGTAACTCGCCAAACCCCTGTGCCTCATCACTCTCCAAACCATATAATCCAGCTCTCTACATACCCCCTGAACAAGTTTGCTTAAAAAGACTGTATAATGGACTGGTAGCTCCTCCTTCAAAATATACAATTCTCAGAATATTGGCTTCACGGGTTACCGAATAACCAGGTGCCAGAATTAAGAAGATTTCTTATCTAACTTTTTGAAAACAAACCGCCAATTATATGATGGTTGCAGTTCGATATGCATGTTCTGTTCGAGTGGTTCATTTTTTAGCTCCTTCAACTTCTTGTAAAGAGCAAAGATGAGGGGAACTGCAATCAAGTTAAGCTTAGCCCATGCAGTAGAGGTGTTCAGAGCTTCAAGTAGAATTGGGTCATCTGCCTGCATTTCCATTCTTTCATTGTTAATCATATCTTCAATTTCTGCAAGGTCAGGTCTTAATCTATGAACAAGTTTGTTACGGATATCATTGATGAGCAGAACTGCTTGATAGTAGGGCAGGCCCAGAACTTTCTCCTCGTGGAGCCTTCTTGCCTTATTAGGTATGTTCGGCTCTTTGATACTCTTAACTTTGCAGAGCTGATTCACAAAATACTCTGTATGTAGATGTATGAGGAGGGCAAAGAGTCTACCATCTTTTAGTTTTTGAGCGTATAGAAGGTCGTTCATCAATTCTTCAGGCGATATCTCTTTCATTTTTTCTTTCTGGTTTTTCTTTTACGTTTATACAATGTATAGAATAAGAGTTCAATTGATGGTATGATTCCCAGTGCTAAGAAGAAGTAGGATATACTTCTTAAAGCTGCCAAGAGTTTGTTATTCTTCTTATTGTAATTGAGACTGAACCTTTCGTAATCTAAGGTTTGCCACTCTGGTCCGGTTTTTACAGGTCTGACTGCAAGCCAGTTTTCCAGTCTGAAGAATTCAAGAGACTCTCCTTCGTGTGGTTGATAACAAGGTTCTTGAATACAAATATACTTTTCTCCGAGATTAAACTTGAAGAACGAACCTTGTTCAGTATACCTCCTTGGTTTAACATTTCCCTGCCCGAGAAATCTGAAGTTCGCATTTGGATATAGCTTTCCCACAAACGTCAACCTCACATAAGTGCGGCCACGTTTGTTCTCTTTGGAAATACTCTCCACAGAAAATACTAACTGAACAGGATTGTATGATGTTAATCCGGAATTCTGCATATAATCAGAACCTTGCACATAATTAATAGTTCTTTCATTAGCCTCTTCTCGAGTATTGTTCCAGAAAAAACCCGTTACAGATATATCTTCTGGAAAGTGAAATACCATCGCGTCAACTCCGTTTGTATCAACTAACGAAAAAAGAATCGTGCCTTCTTCATTCACAAAATCATATGCTATTTGGAAATCTTGAATTTCTCCACTTCCTTGGGGGCTGACTGCTGCTTCAAATTCATAGTTGTGATAATCTAACAGACCTTCATCTGCAAAAAGAGATATTAGAAATAAACCTCCTCCCAATAGTAGAACGAGCAGCCCGAAGATACGGACACCCATGACAACTTTATGTTCGGTTTTAGCAGACATTTTAGTTTATTTATTTTTTCTCATGATGTTCTTGAGGTTGCTCATTCCAGAGAATACTGTGAAGAATGAAAATGATAGAATTGCGAAGAACCACACTGCCTTGTCTTTTTCCCTCGAGAAATATTCATCTTTGGTGAATACGCCCTTATCATTTATGGTGAACCAGTCTTCACTTTCATTATATATGAACTTCACAAATGATATTTGCTTTTCTTTCTCAAAATTTAAAGTGACCTTTTCTCTTTTCATGCGAGATTCTTGAGTGTAATTTTCAAACTGTATTGTTTTGTTAATTGAATAACCTAACTGAATATTCTCAAGGGACATGCTATTAAACTGTTCATCAACACGTATTGAACAAGGTATATCATACCCCGTAATAATATTAGAGTATCCGCTCCCAGAGCAAGTTAATGTTGAGCCTGACGTAGAGTTTATCCCTTCTTTAAGGAAAAGCGGCTCATTAGGAAATGCATTAGAGAGAAACAAAAATCCTGAAAACACAAACGCTATTGAAATCGTAATTGTCAAGATTAAGAAATACCAGTTGCTATTTTTACGGATAACATTCTCTGTTGCGCAAATCACAGCTTTGATTTTACCCTTACGGAAATCCTTGTCTGCCCGAGCAAGTTGATACAATGTGAAAAATAGTGCAAAGTAAGCATAGCACACCATTACTATGATTGCAGCAAATATGAATAATGAGAAATTCAGTGTTCCAGAAAATACGTCGCGGTATGCCATTTGAACAATCGCAGCTACTAATTTTGGATATGTCTTGAGTAGAATGATTGATAATATCAAAGCACCAATTGTAAAAACACCTATGGCGCCATCAACCCACAATCTTGTCTTCTGTGCTTTGGTCATCTTACTTTTTTTAGCCATAATCAATTTATAAATGAGCCATATTAAAAAGCTTTATTGTTTGCTTTTTAAGCAGGGTTTACACATATATCTCCTGCCCAAAGCAGAGAACCTTTATAAAGGACGGCTGGCTGTTCATCTACAAGAGGTGCAATTTATGAGACTGCCAATCATTGCTGTGTTATATGTCCTATTCATATTGGTTGGAGGATGTAATGATATCAACCAAGAAGAATCTGCCGCTGTTGGAGAAGATGTTCCTGAAGTTCCTGTGGTCGTTGAACCGCACTCATATTGTCACATCAATAACGAGTTCTGTGAAGGGGTCGGAGTGATTGGTTATCTCAATGACAAGAAAATCAGCATTCACTTCCAAGACAAATTAGAACATGATAAATTTATTGCTGATGGCTGCGAACCTTACAAACCACAATACCCTCAACCAGGAGGGTTCTATGTGCTTTGCGATTATACTGCAGGAAATAACTTCGAAAAAGAAGGGCTTTTCATAGTATCAGGCCAACAAAAAAAAGGGAAAGTTTTCTTCGTCATGGAAGATATTTCTATGAGTGGTGGGAAATACATGTTTAAATTACCGACTGAGTAAGAGGACTTTATGGGAATTAAACATAAAACACCGACATTTGAATTTTATTATTCTCTTTTCATGTTAGTTTTTGGAATTGGTGTTATTGCTGTGTTCCTTTGTTCTTTTGTTATCTTTCTTTACATCATGGGTTTTTGGGTTCTATTTTTTTACATCCCATTAATCATAGGTATTTTCTCTGGTTTGTTTGGCGGGGAGAAAAGTTACGAAGAAGACCTACCTAAACGAGACCAGCATAAACTAAATGCAATTATCGACGAGATTGCCAAAAAAGTTAACATCCGCAAGCCTCATAAAATCATGCTTACAGAAGGGAGTGGTGTAGCAGTTACTGGTTTTTTTAGAAAGAAGCTCATAATTGGAATGGCTGCAATTAAGTGTATGGACAAAAAAGACTTAGAAGCAATCATTGCTCACGAGTATGGACATTTCGCCAATAAAGACACAATCTTTGGTTACCTAACATATAGGATTCAGAGGTTTATTGAGATTCAGCAAAAGGCTGCACTTGATAGTATGCACTGGCATTTATTTACTCTTGTTTTTGCACTCCCTACATTTTTCTTTTTTTGGTTGGTTTCAAAATATTATTCAATAGTAACTTTATGGTATAGCAGAAGGGTAGAATACCGTGCAGATAGATTTGCTGCAGATGTTGTAGGTGAAGCTCAGTTTGCAAATTCTTTAATGAAGTATTGCATGCTTACTGACATTTTTGAGACTATGACTCCTCAATACATATTACATTTTCTGGAACAAGGTAAAGCTTTGATTAACGTCTATGATGCGATATATTCTCTATATGCTGTGGAAGATAATCTTGACAAAGCATACCATAAGGTGATGCTCGAGGAGAGCTCTTGGTGGTCGAGCCATCCGAGTATAAGTGAGCGACTGGAAAAGCTCGCAATCAAAAAAGTAGATGTGAAGATACCAAAGAAGAACACCATATTATTGACTGACCAACTTAAGTTTGAGAAAGAAGCAAGCGAACTATTGACTCACAAATGGATGCTGTATGCACACATCGCATCTGCTCAACAGGAAGAGGACGAGTAATGAAAAGAACATTCAATACAGAAAAATACTATAAGAAGAATAAAGAAGTGACAAAGATACAGGGTGCTTTCTTTATTGTCGTAGGGGTTCTTGTATTGGTAGGTATTTTCTATTGGCTCTACGTTCTTGTGGCAAATGCTGAAGGTTGGAGAGAAGAGTGGGCCACAGATTCAGAATCAAGTTATTTATATCCTCAACAACAAGTAGAGACTGATTGTCGTTCTGAATGTCTTGCTGATGATGGTATGTTCGTTGAAGTAGAAAACATCTATGGAACTGAACATTTCAAATGTAGTTGTTACTATGAGTATGGAACGCTTCTATGGGAAACAGAATATGGGCCTCCTGGAGAACGTGCCTTGCTTGAACCTGAACTTCCATCAAGCACTGAGGAGTGTAAAGACCTTGGAGACTTTGACCAGATGAGAGAGTGTTTGATAACATACGCAATTATAACTGAAGATACTGGTGTGTGTAAGGAGTTCTACAAGAAAACCGATATTGATGACTGTTTAATTACTTACGCAGTCAGCCAAGAGAATCTTGAAGTTTGTGATGTGATAAGTGGTTGGGAGCCTCGTGAAACTTGCATTACGACATATGCTGCTTACAATGATAGGGTTGACTTATGCGATACTCTAAGTAGAGCAGACAATGTCAAAGGTTGCAAGATGCATTATGCTGCAATCAACAATGATATGAATTTCTGCTTCACATTTGACGACGAATATGATAGAGGGGAATGTGTAGAGTATTTAGACTACTTCAATGGTATAACTGGAGGTATGGTTTTGGGCAAGGTTTGATTATAGTATGCATACCCCTTAAGAACACTCTCCGTAATTTCTGCAGCACCTTTCTTATTTCCAGCAAAGTATACTGGCATCCCATATTTCGCACTCCACTTGGTGATAGTTCCCTTTACTTGTTTGGGTGCTACGCGACCATACCATTTCTTAGGATTACTGAAGTCTGCCCAATTACCTTCTACTACGATGCCATAGAATTTGAGACTTTTCTTTGCATTTTTTATGTTTTTCTCAAAGATAGCTCTCCTTGTCCCGCAAATACTGCTGGCAATATCTTGCATTGACTTACGTTCAATTGCGGCTTGGTCTTCATACCCCTCAAGAGAGTAGTCTCCATGTTTGAGATGTTTAGTCTTAGACTTATTAAATTTCAACGGTCGCTTCTCTTGGGTGTCAATCACAATCGCTCTCTTCCTTGCAGGTATTGTTGGCGCAATGTTTGGTAGTATTACTGTAGGTTGTTTATCTTTACATATCATCTTTTTTACCTCCTTGTTATTTTCTATTCCCTCCCACCACCCTTTAATTCCAACATGGGTGCACCTTAGAATAGGGCTTTGAATAGGCCTTGCTTATGACGGGGTCATCAGATTCTTAGATGGATAAGGGCTCATTGTGGACTCCGTAATTGGGTCACCCACCTTCTCCTACCCCTAACAAGCACGCAATAACTCGTATATCTGCGTGCTATTAGGATTATAATGTTGGATTTCTCCGAGAATTTCTTTGAGTCTATGCTCACTCTCCTCGACAATTACGAGGATACAGTTCTATTTAATCATTTATGAGATATAAAAAATATTCTTCAATTTATGGTTACTATCATATGTTTTATAATAATACAATCAAAGTATATTGGTTAATGCGTAACACAATGTTTAAATGGGGCTGCTATCTTCTACTATGATATGGCAAGACCAACCAAACCCAACAACCAGAAAAAGGTTAGAATTAACGTCACATTGGATAAAAGTGTGTATAGAAACATGAAGAAGAAAGGACTCAAAGCGTCCACATTCATCAATCATTTGCTCACAATAGCGCTAATAGGCGACACAGACTCTATAACGGGTGCGCGTCAGAGAAGCACGAGCAAGGGTGAAAGTCTCGGAGGAGGCTTATATTTCCCTTTCTCAATCCCGACACCTCCGCACAAGATTTATAAACAAAAACCCCCTAAAACCGCAAAAGAGGTTCTAAACATGAAACACACAACAATCATGACAATAATCTTACTGACACTTTCAATTCTACTGATCGGCTGCGGCACTCAGGAAGCTACGCAACCCACGACTCAGGAAGTCACACAGCCAGAAAAGACAGCTGCACCCGCACCTTCATCCTCAGGAGGATACGAAGAAGTGATCCTGGATGGCGACGAGGCAGGTTTCAACCAAAAAAGTGAACAAGAGCTCATGTCCAGGCTGCAGGGCTGTGTCAAATCAAGGGTAATCACAATGGCCACTTTCAGCGGTGAGAAAGTGCAGCTGATGAGTTATACTATTGAAAAAAGTTCAGGTAGTTGCATACTCGATATTGACGCAGGAGAGACATCCCAGATCTGTGATGTCCCTTTACAGCAAGCCAGAGCTATAAGCACAAAAGATGACCTTGCTAAGGTCATGACTGAACATTGCAAGCCTAAGGAAGCACCCTAATTTTCGCAGCATGTCCTTTTAGAAATATTTATATCCTTGGAATGACTCTTTTTTTCAGTTGTTGAGGGATTACGCTGAAATCGAAAGTCTTGACCAGGTATACAGGGGAGGGTACTGCCCTGCTGAAGAGGATTGAATTGGTATATGAGCCCAAGGCTCCTTCTGAAGTAAAGGTCTCACAAGCGATCACGGATCCGGGCGAGATAGAAGATATATTGGAGAACGCAGACAGGCAGGGATGCGTGATGGGCATGGACAAAAAGATGCGTATAGGACGTATTGTGTATTCCTGCTCTGTCCAGGATGAGCATATGCGCGAGGATAGTTCCCTTAGATATGACGAGTATGTTTCGATGGGGCGTCCAGACAGGATACGGGTAGAGAAGGTGATGATCTACCGGACCAAGAAATAGTCAGTCCTGGATTGTTCGATATTCTTTCCCACTCACATCTGTCCTGTTTCGTTGAATTTCTTCATGAGACGCTCGACAACGACATTCGGTGCGTAGCCTTTCCTTCCGCATGCCTTGACAAAATCATCGTATACTGGTTTGTCTATGTTGTAATCTATCCTGACTTTCTGTGGTTTTTTTGGAGTTGCTGCCATATTGTATCACCCAAGGTCTATGATACCTGGTTGTCTATATAAGTTCTTCTGATGCCTGCCCAAAGTATATCACGCCGACCAGACCCGCTATGCTGGCTTCAGCATGTAGGGGTAGGGACGGTAACTTTTAAATAAGATAGATGGTGCGTGAGCATCTATGGTATACCATTTTTTCAAGAAGTGGAAGGGGATCAAGTCTGCTGTGTTCTCCCTGAAGGAAGAGATCAGCTCTGCCGAGAAGGTATACCGTCTCAAGATAAAGCTTTTCAACAATATCTGGCACGCACTGGAAGATGAGAAGATAGATTTCAAGGATTCAAGACGGCTTCTTAAGATATACTCCCATGAGAAGCACTCGAACCCTTATGAAGTCATGCAGAAGAAACTGTATGAGGTCTCAACAGAGGGGCTGCTGGACAAGCACGAGGTGGATAGTTTCAGGCACCTGGTGGACCGTCTTCAGGATGAGGTTGCTGAGCAGGTGGATCTCGCAGTGAGGGTGCTGGAGCAGCTGATATCAGGCAAGCTTCCACCAAAATCACATTTCTACAGGCTGAAGGAGATGCTGACTTCAGAGTCTGAATTCCTGAAGGTAGAGGGTGAGGCGTTCAGGAAGATCGAGGAGGTGTTCCTGATAAAGAATGATCCCGGGTCAGTGTCCGGCGGGTATGTCCAGATATTCAAGGCAATAACCTCAGGGTTGGTCAAGTTTGATAAGGATAAGTTCTGGGTCGAAGGCAAGCCTATGCAGGGGATCAAGGTGAAGCATAACAGGATAATCCTGAAAGGGGACCACTATGCGCCGCTGCAGAATGCGCAGTGGATAGCAGGGGACATGTATGTCAAGCCATCTCTTGCGGATCCCTACAGCTATTTTGTCGAGCGCGGCAAACTTGCAGGAATTAGCACGAAGAAGGTCCAGAAGGCATTGGGGATAAGTGACGCTACAGCGATAGTGTCGCTTGAGATAGAGATATTCCCTGAACAGCTCTATGTCAAGATAAAGAAAGGGATGCCGACGAAGTTCGCCATAGCGCAGCTGCGTCAAAGCCAGGTGAATAAGGTCATAAAAGAAGCAGAGATGGTGGCTGCCTGAACTTAAAGGTTCCAGACTTCTAGCTTAAGGGGTGAATCATAGAAACGTTCTTTGAGCATGTCATTCACTGTCCGCCATTCAAGTCCGCCGAGTCCTGTCCCTATGCGCGGCATGGCCACGCTTTGGAGACCCAGATCATCAAAGTTTTCTGCGAGCCAGTCAAGTGAAGACCCGAGGTACTCTTCTTTTGCAGGGCCGTCTGCCTGCGTCGCGAGATTTATCACGTGAGGGCATTCATTGTTCCTGTATATGTATCCGTCTCCTGGCAGGAACAGCCTTTGGCTGCAACGTTTCTTGTAATCCGAGAACATGTGCGGGAAGTATCTCCTGAAATCCTTTGCGATGCCGGCATTCATTTTACGGACAGTATTGCAGCCGTGTGCGAGGGCGTCAGCATCTGACTGGAACAGGTTTCCTTGTACATACCTAATCATCTTCCAGCCTCTCTGCGAGCAGTGTACCTATAGAGTATTCGACATCCCCTTGGGGGTGTTCCACACAGTGGTATCTGACTGCATCCCGCATTCCTGAGAGCTGGATGAGTCCTTCTACCTGTCCTGTCTTGTCTTCGATAGAGGTGTCTTGCTCGAGTATCCTGAAGAGAAGCTCTTCGTTTTCAGTGATGGCATCGCATGTCTGGTTGAATATCTTGAGGTTAAGGTATGTTGCAAGGACTGAGGCGTGGGCGAGCGGTGCAGGATCCTGCAGGTCGCCGTTATCCTCGACATCATACAGGTGCACTGTCTTGCCGAGCCTTTGCTCTGAAAGCAGGTGGTCTATTGCCTCTTTGGGTGCGAAGTTGTCGAGGAACGATGTGTATGCGGGGATGTATATATTCTCCCTTGCTTCCTGTACGCCCAGGATCCGCTCTTTGTACCTGTGGCCTTCGACTTCGCCGCGTCTCTTCTTGGGTCTTTTCTTGAATCTTGTAGGTTGGGTCTTTCCATTGATCACCTTAAGTCCCTGCCAGATGCTTTCTACAGAATGTGCGTGTGTGCATTCCATGCCGGGCACGGGGATCTGGAAATCCAGTGAGTATGTGAATGGACTTAGCCTGTTGAATGGCTCATCAGCATAAGATGATACGTCAAAATAGTTGCGTCTAGGAGATGAGTTGTTCCTCCTGTAAAATTCACCTGTACGTCTATCTACGAATAATATGTCCCCCATGTCTATTCGGAAAGAACAAAGTCCCTTATAAATCTTTCTTTTATCACACCTAATAAGTAGTTACAAAAGAATCTTCACTGTATTCGCCCTCTGGATGCCCTCAGAGGCCTTTTGCATTCATGCAGCCATGGTCTAATACCAACCCCCTAGTATATCACACCTGCCGGAATCCTTGGCCCGCCATCTGTTCTTATACTTGTCAACACCTTCAAGATGTTTCTTCACCAGCTTCTCAGCGAGCATCACATGCTTCTTGGCGCACGGAAGAGAAGAATCCTTATCTGTATAGCATCTCTCAAGAGCAGTCCTGTTGTTGATAGACGTCACCTCATAATCAGTCCAACCATCCATCCTCTTCTCATTGGCAGTGACCACAAGCTGGTCTTTTCCAGAAGCCCACAGGGAGACCCGCACATCTTTCTCCCGCATGTCATACTCGATCTTCTTATCGACGCCTTTCCTCTTGTAGCTCAACTCAAACCCGCATCGCTCGGGAGTATACTTCCAGGTATGCGTAGGTTTCGCATCTGCAGAAAACCCTAGTGTAAGTGCAGCGACAATCGCGCATAATGTACCTCTTATCTTCATGAGACATCACCTCGAAGCCCGGGAAAGCACTCGACAGATTCTCAAGGATCATCCAAAGATGAGGATTTATATGTGCATCCAATGATTTTTTTATCATTTTGCGGGGCCAGCCACCACCGAGCACCAGGTCGCACCACCAAGCACCAGGTCGCTGATACCACGATGTCAAGTTCTAAGACTGTTTGACTATATTGCCTGCCGCAGGCCTTCATCCATATATCGTTTATTTACCAGACGCTGCTGCCTAACCGAATTCACTTAAAGCAGCAAAAAATCCCGCACCAGGCTGGGTACATCCAATACTGCCTAATTATACATCAGCTTTGGTGCGAATCCAGTCCCTATTGCCACACCACCATATACCACAACCACCAAAGCTGAATTAAGAATCAAAAAAAGTTCCTGCCACACATCATCCCCATCACTAAAGCTCAACCAACACACAAAAAAGAAAAAGCAACAAAAGATTATCCCGCACTCACTCACAATTTCCTGTAATAACGGATAGCTTTCTTGGACACATCTATCGCGTGCGTTATATGTTTCTCCACATCCTCAAACAGTTCCCGATCATTCCTGTATAACGCACTTTTCAATGTTTCAGCCACATCATGACACTGTTTCGCCTGAGAGAGGAATTTCTTCTTGTAGGTCCTTTTCAGATCCTCTGAAAGCTGGAACTGGCCTTCTTTGCTCTCTGCAAATTGCAGCCCTAATTCGACTTGTCCTGCCGTTATCATAAGTGTGGCAAACAGGTCCAGTTTTTCCTTTCTATCCATTGTCACACCTATCTGGCAATCCCGCCGAGGATCCCTTTTTTAGTCCGGGACCTGAACGCGTTCTTCAGCGTGGCTGAATCATACCCTTCAGGAACCTTCCCAGAATCCGCATACATGTACAGCGCAGTATTGAAGATATGATGCGCGACATTGAACACGAGTATCACAAGCACCAGCGCCGCAAGCCCGATCCCTGCCCCAATCACGAGCCCGACAAGCCCTGCGACAGTCCCTAGCACGAACGCAAGCACGATGCCGACGAAAATCGCGAGGAGTACGAACATCCCTTGGATGAGTCCCAGTCCGAAATAACGTATCAGCGACTCGCCCCATGTCTTCCGCAGCACCTTCACCGATTTCTTGATGGCGGCGAACGGTCCGACATTCTCGAACACAAGCACAGGCACGACGAATATGGTCACGATGCTCCATGCCATGCCGAGTATTGCCCGGAATATCCGAAGCAATATCTGCCCGACAGCACCAGCCCTCTCTGCCAGGTTGTCAAGCAGTCGGAGCAGCACT
>JBHPEY010000019.1:0-32740 GCA_042576705.1 Nanobdellota archaeon
TCTCATGACTCCAGACTTTTCTTTGTTGATGCGAGAAGCAAACAAGGTCTATAGTGATAACTTTGCGCCCGAGACCTGGTTCGGGAGGTGTCTTTTCCTGAGTTGGTACTGTGATGTCGGGACGTGTGATTTCTGTTTCCGCTCGACGATAAAACACAAGATACGGCATGCCAAGAGCGCAAAGAGGGATGTGGCTTCTCTGCTTGCTGAAGCTATTGTGGGGAAGAATCTTGGGTGGAGGGTTGAGTTCCTTACAGGCGGTTATCGGATATTTGCTTTTGAGGAGATTGTTGAGATTGCTGGGCACGTGTCCACAGTGTATGGTGAGAAGACCTGGGTGAATCTTGGTGCACTGGATGCTGCGCAGCTTGAGAGACTCCGGCCTTATGTTGAGGGTGTGTGCGCGTCTATCGAGTGTGTGGATCCTGTCCTGCATGATAGGATATGCCCTGACAAGCCTATTTCGCCGTATAGTGATATGCTGCGTGCTGCTAAGGAGATGGGATTCAAGACTAGTATTACTATTGTTATCGGGCTTGGGGAGAGCAAGTCTGATTTTGAGAGGCTTGCTGACTTTATTTTGGAGCACAAGCTGGACAGAATCACTTTCTATGCTTTGAAGCCTGTCAAGGGTACGCCTTATACTGAGAGTCCTGAGCCTGAGGATTATGCATGGTGGATTGCGCAGACACGGGTGCGGTTCCCTAAGCTGGAGATAATGGCTGGGTTGACTCCTCAGAGGGCTGAGGATTATGCTGGGTTGTTGCTTCGGGCTGGGGCTAATGCTTTGACTAAGTTTCCCGCTGTGAAGAGGTTCGGTTCTGCGCAGGCTTTGGAGATTGAGAGGCAGGCTTTGGAGGCTGGGCGTGAGTTTCGGGGGAGTCTTAGTGTGGTTCCTGATGTTGATTGGGATTCTGAGATTGATGGGTTGGATGTTGATGATGCTTTGAAGGAGAGGGTTCGGGGTAAGTTGAAGGGGATTCTTGAGCAGATGCGTAGTGAGAAGTGATGGTGTTTGGTTGCGTTTTCAGGTTAAAGGAACGATATATAAAAAAAGGCCTGCGGCCAAAAACGATAAGCAGACAGTCTTAGAACTTGACATCGTGAGTGAAGCGACTGGGTGCGTGGTTGCAGCGGCCTGGTGCTTGATTAAAGCGGCAGGGTTCTTGGGCAAAGATTAAATACCTGATTGTGTTTTTTATATATAATATTGGGGCGATATGGTGGCGGTTACACTTGAACAGACAATATACATGGTACTACTCCTGTTTGCGTTCTATGGCAGTCTCAAGTCGCTTTTTGCATTTCGGGTCGGTAGGGATTTCAAGTATCTCATGATGCTGGCGTTCTTTATCATATTGACCCCGCATCTGTGGATGAGGGCTTATGAGGTTGAGATGCAGGGGTTCCTGATCACGTTCCAGTTTACAATCACCCTTATCCCTCTTGCTTTGTTCCTTTTCTATGATTATGGGGAGAGGAAACGTCTTGAGGAGCAACGGGACAAGGTGCGGATAAAGACATTCTTTGAACGGTATGTGAATCCCAAGGTCATCAATGAGCTGCTCAAGAAGGAGAAGCTGGTACTTAAAGGGAAGAGACAGATAGTGACTGTCTTCTTCATGGACGTCAGAGGATTCACCAAGATGTCTGAGAGGCTGCCTGCAGAGGAGGTCGTCGGTATCCTGAACAAGTATTTTGACATATCCACATCCATTCTGTTCAAGCATGACGGAACTGTGGACAAGTTTGTAGGGGATGCTGTCATGGCGCTGTTCAACGCGCCTACTTCGGTGAAGGATCATGAACTTAAGGCAGTGCAGGCAGCGCATGAGATACAGAGTGCTGTCTGTGAGTGGGGCCGGATAGCGGTCGGTATCGGCGTGCATACTGGAGAGGCTGTTGTCGGCAACATAGGAAGCAAGCACAAGATCGATTACACTGCAATAGGTGATGTCGTGAACACTGCGTCGCGGCTCGAGGGACAGACAGGTGCAGGGGACATTGTCGTGAGCAAACAGGTCTTTGATAAGGTAAAGCGCAGCTTCCCACGAGCGCGCAAGGAGAAGGTACATCTCAAGGGCAAGAAAAAGGCGCTGGAGATATACAGATACAGCAATAAGAGCAGGAAGAGAAGGGCAAAATGAGATTAAGACGATCAAGACTGTCAAGGATGGGGAAGATAAGGATGCCTGGCATGGCAAAGACGCAGAAGGAGAAGCTAAAGCGTAAGATAAGACAGCATATCCCTGTCGATGGAGAGGATTTTGGTCGGCGGATTGAGGAGAGGATATCATCATCGCAGAAGATATGGCGCAATGTGTCTGTTGCTTTCTTTGCAAAGAAATCGCTCGAGAATCTCAGCTATAATTCCAGCTATCTGCTTGGGTTCCTGATGGTGGTCATTGTGGGGATCATACGGATATTCCCT
Source organism: Nanobdellota archaeon (assembly GCA_042576705.1). Taxonomy (GTDB): domain Archaea; phylum Nanobdellota; class Nanobdellia; order Woesearchaeales; family UBA11576; genus JABMQF01. The sequence continues at coordinate 2,432 of JBHPEY010000019.1, forward strand.
ACTGACATGGATTCATTCTACTTTGGAGCTGTAGTCAATAATCTTCTTGTTGTTATAGCAGGACTCCTGATCGCAAATATCATCACTTATGTCGCCATCCGTGCAATGGGTGCCGATACCAAGTTCAGGGTATTCTTCAGCACAGTCAATACAGCGGTGTTCATGAGCATAATCATCGTGGCAATACCTGCGGTGCTGGTGCTGGTGGCGCTTTTTTCTACAATGCTTACCGGGGAGGCGGCTATAAAGATGTTCTTCAGCATTGTGCCTTTCTACAACTATCTTGTGTTTGGGTGGGCTGCTGAGAGTCTTGCCAGGTTGAAGAGGACCAAGTCTGTGATTGTTGGGTTGATCTCTTTGCTTGTCATATTGCTGACAAACATCATAGTTGGCGAGCTTATGGTTTGAGCTTTTTTGTTGTTCTGGTGAATGGTGGACTTCGTGGTGGTTGGAAGGAGACTTCTTGGTGTTTTCTGCACAATATTTAAATACGGAGATGCCTTGTTTTCAGGTTACGGCTTAATATGCGCACCCCAAAAAGAGAGCAAAAAGAGGCAATACCAGTCAATAATATCTTTGCTATGCTGGCTGTACTTTTCATAATCATATCTATCCTGTCTTCTTATCTTACTATTGAGAGATCCAGGGATCTTGTTGAGGAGCTTACTGGTGAGGTGTCTGCAGAGGCGCGGCTCTGTGTCAATCGGCCGCCGGCCATCAACCAGAGCTGTAACACTTCTGCCACTGTGGGTGTCGGGTATTATTGTGATGTCGATGCTTCTGATCCTGATAATGACAGCGTGACTTTCTATGATAATACAGGGCTTTTTGATATAGACCTGAACACAGGAGAGATAATATTTACGCCTGTTTCAGGGGATGCAGGGGCGTATAGCATATTACTGACTGCTGTGGATGACAAGGGGTGTTCCAATTCAAACGCGACTGCCCTGCTTACTATAACAATACCTGCGCCGCCTGCGCCGCCACCGGGTCCTGGTGGTGGAGGGGGAGGGGGAGAAGCACCTGTGCGGGAATGCATACCGCAGTGGGAATGTGGGCCTTGGGGACCGTGTGAAATAAGCGGGTTGAGGGAGAGGACCTGCTATACCCTGAACAACTGTCCGCAGGGCAAGCCTAACGAGCTGATGCGCTGCATATACGTGCTGCCGCCAGCGGTGCGCAGGCCGCGGGAAGTGCCTGAGAACTACCTGTGCAATTTTGATATCGTCAGCGAATGCCATGCAGAATTCGGGGCAGGCGAGGCCTGGATATATACGTACAAGAATCGGAACAGCACTATCGATGTGATGGGCGTGCTTGTTGATGGCATGGATGCCAGCGTCGATGATTATATATTATTCTCTGCGCCACTTAGGCGGATAAAACCTCTTGATGTTACGGGGGATAAGGTTGATGATTTTGAGTATATTGTTCATAATATCTACGGAGGCAAGGCAAGCACTACTGTCAGGCTTATCAGGCAGGTGGAGAGTGTTGTCGAGAGACCTGTGTACATAGAGACATTGCCATACTTCATAATCATCATACTCATGTTCGTGTATGCGAATGCCTGCATCATACTACTGCTGCTCATGCTTATTGCAGCTATATTGCTGTATTATCTTCTTATGCGGAGAATGAACAGGGATGAAGAAGAGACTGAAGAGAAGAAGAGACTTAATAGAGGACGCTGAGGTCATTACCTGTTCTGTCTCAGGAGCATAATGTCCTTATGCTGTTTGTTGAACTCGTGGGCTGTCTCTATTGTTATACTGGCGTCTTTTGGGACCAGCTTTTCCAGATAATCCAGCTTCAGGTTGCCCTCTTTGATGTGGAGATGCAGGTCTTTCTTGTTCTGGATCCTTGTGTCTGAGATGTGGAAATATTGGGGTTTTAGCTTCATCAGTCTTTTTATGAAGTCGATATAGTATATTCCTACCTGATGGGCGTATTCTGCAGCGTGGGCGAAGTCGAGACACATGCTTTTGTTTGTTTTTTTCAGGATCTGTTTCATCTGCCAGAAATTGCAGCCTATCCTCTTTCCGTCACAGCCTTCTTTCGGGAGGTTCTCTACTATGAACCTGTTGTCTAGATCCTTGAGGAAGCTGATTGCGTGCTTTTTTCTGCATTGCCTGTTCTCTATGCTTCCAGGATGGACAACAATAGTGTCTGCTTTTAGGATATCTGCGGCTTTTGCAGCAGTCTCTACTGCCAGGCTGTTGATCGGCTGTTTTTTCGGGTTTGCTGGGTTGAAACCCCAGCTTGAGTGGATGGTGTGGATTGAGAATGGATGTTTGAGGGACTTGAGTCTGTGAAAGTTGGATTCTGGGATTGCCATCACCTCAAAGAAATCACAGTATTTGGCTATCTTCTTTGCGTATGCAAGGTCTTCAGGGAATATCTTTATGCCTATCTTCATGATAATCACTCATACCTAAGAGTGAACTCGCCTCTGGCTCGAGACTTTGAGATACTACTCGTATCTCAAAGCGTCCACTGGTTTCATCCTGGCTGCCTGCTTTGCCGGCAATGTGCCTGCCAGAGCACCGACGATGAATGAGAACAGGAAAGCTCCCCCTATCAACCAGTATGGGAAGACTGACTTTATGAGGCTCCAGCCGCCTGCGGCAGCGCCTACTGTGACCAGCTTGGCCATACCCATGCCTGCTGCAATCCCTAAAATGCCGCCCAGCGCGCCGAGTATGCCTGACTCTATCAGGAATATCAGGAATATGTCGTTGTTCTTTGCACCTATCGCTTTCATGATGCCGATCTCATTGGTCCTTTCCATGACCGCAGTGTACATGGTATTGGCAATATTCACGCCTCCCACGAGCAGGGAGATGCTTGCGATGCCTGCAAGGACTATCGTAACTATAGTAAGTATTGTCCCAAAAGACCCTATCACTTCCTCTGTTGTCTGGACTATAAAATCCTCTTCATCCTCCTCGACATCTCTTACCTTGCGTAGTTTCTTCTTCATCTTTTCTGCAACTTTGGATGGCTCGGCTCCTGCCTTTACCTTCACGAAGAAATAATCAAGCTCATCCTTATCAAGACCGAATACGTCCTGCGCAGCCTCAAGACTTATGTAAAGCTGACTGTCATCCTGTGGGTTCCCTATCTTACTTACACTTCCAACTGCACTGAATTTTTTACCCTCTATCTTTACCTTGTCCCCGACGTCTACGACTGATTCGAAGAAATCTGCAGTATAATAACGGAAGGGTATATTCATCTCCCTTGCCCGTTCAACACCACGTCCGTCTACGTACTCCACACCGAAACTCTCCATGAGTGTATCAAAGGGTGTATCAGTATCATCTATTCCGATGACCATCCCGTATTTTATCTCTCCTGCGTATTCTATCTGGGCTATCTTGTATACCATTGGGCTGATCCAATCAACCTCCCCGATAGACCTCACTGCATCTACATCATCCTGAGTGAGCTTGATAGTGCTTGCGGTGAAACCCATAGAGGTGCCTGGCATGACAAATATCTTATCCGTGCCCATGAGCGAGAATTGTCTGTCCATCTCGTATTTCAGGCCAAGACCAAGGGACATGAGTGCTACGACTGCTGATATGCCTATGAAGATACCTATCAGTGTCAGAGCGGTACGCTTTTTCTGGTTCATGAATGTCTTGAACGCCAGCTTGAAATAATCATTCCACATTTTTTCAGTCTCTTGTCTATTTACGTAACGCATCCACAGGGCTCATCTTTGAAGCCTGGATTGCAGGGAATGTCCCTGCAGCAGCACCTACAATGAACGCGAAAGCCAAGCCGCCTGCTATGATAGGCCAGCCCATATATGCCTGTAATGAATCAATACCATACTGTACTGCGGCAATCTCAGCACCTTTACTGATCAGAAGGCCCAATACCACTCCCAGGGCTCCACCTACAGCGCCGAGGAGTCCTGACTCGAAAAGGAATATCCACATGATGGTTGAATTTCTGGCACCTACAGACTTCATGATGCCTATATCCCTGGTCCGTTCAACAACAGAGGTATACATGGTGTTCATGATGCCGATTCCACCGACTAAAAGCGATATCAGCGCCAGACCTACGAGCACTGCCTGGATGACACCAAGGATAGCCTCAAAAGCCGCTATTATCTGAGCAGATGTCTGGATATTGAAATCCTCTTCACCTTCCTTGACATCACGGAACTTGCGCAGTTTCCTCTTAGCAGTCTCAGCAACAGTATCCACATCAAAACCTTCTCTTACCTTGATGAACATGGCGTTTATCTTCTCATCTTCACCGAAAAGCTCGCGTGCAGTGTCAAGGGGTATCCTTATCACGTCGTCACTTGAAGCAAGACCCCCTGTCTTCTCGTGGATGCCTACAACCTCAAAAGACTGACCGTTTATCAGTATTGAGTTGCCAACTTTTATATCATCATCAAAGAAATCATTTGCGATCTCCCAACCTATCATGGCCTTATACCTGTCGCTGCTTCTCAGCAGCCTGCCTTCACCGATATCGAACTGGGACTGGGTCTTGTAGAATGCAATACTCTCGCTGTCTGTGGGAAATCCCCAGACCAACTGCTGTTTGGTCTCTTTCTTATGGGTGAGGTAAGCGGTCTCGCTATACACCCTTGCGGTCATCTCAATACCGCGTATCTTCCTGATGACATCATAGTCATCTTCTGTGAATTCTGTAGGGGTTATAAATGAACTGACAGGACCGAAATTCGCACCGCCAGGGGTGATTATTATCCTGTCTGCACCCAGCTTCTTGAATTCTGAAAGGACTGCGTTCTGCATTCCCTGAGAAAGGGAGGTCAGGCCTACTACTGCCATGATTCCTATGAATATACCTATCACAGTAAGCCAGGACCTCAGCTTCCTGCGTGTAAGATTGCTGAAAGCAATCTTGAAGTAATCAAATATCATCGTAATGGATAAAAAAAGAAAAGATTATTTTTTCAGGGTCTTGGCTTTCTGGGCCTGCAGTTTTGCCTTTCGCCGCTTCTCCCATTTCCTGTAGATTATCCAGCCGACGATTATTATTATGACCGCAAAGACTATTATCATTGCGCTGCGGCTCTGTGCCTGGCCTTTCTGCTCTGCAGTGTAAATCTTGTGCTTTACACTGACATCTTTGGCGTAATCTATGTTGTTGGCGTCCTTGAATGTTATTGCCAGAGGGAACATTATCTCGCTCTTTGTCTTGGCATCGTTGTTGTTTTTCAGGTAGATCATGAAGTCTACGCTCTCGAAGTCATCAGAGTCTACGTTACCCATGTATTCCTCATCAGATGAGATTATGTCGTAATCTTCTGTCTCTTTCAGGACAACATTGAGGAACTTTATGTCTGTCACACCCTTGTTCACGAACTTGAACGATACCTTGCCTGACTTTGTTCCAGCTACGAGGTCCGAGCTGTCTATCACCACATAGATGTCTGGCTTGGCACCTACTGTGACGCCGATTATCTGCTCTTTCTCGAACTCATTGTCGAGCTCATCTTTGTAGCTTATTATGACTGGAAGCTTGTATACCCTAGATTGGGCATCAGGATATACTGTGAGGTCATACGACACTATATCTGATGCTCCCGATTTCAGGGATTGAATGTGCTTCTCGCCTGATGAGCTGGTCGGTGCGAATGGCAGGGCTTCGTACAGGATGCTGGATTCAGCACCTGTCGCTGATCTTGGAATCGTCTCAAGCGTGAGGTCGAGCTTGACGTTTACATCCTCCATCAGGGAATCTGCCATGTTCTTGAGCTTGATGTTCAGCGTACCTGTGTTGCCCGGGCTGATCATATCCGGCTCCAGATTCACGCTTTCAATCACGACTGCTGCGTCTACGCTCTGCACGCGCACTTCGAAGTTGTCAAGCTTTGACCATTCCATTCCATTGTAGCGGTACATCAGGTTCAGCTTGTTGACACCCTCTGAAGCGTCTTCATTGATACGCACCTTGTAGTATAGGACTACACCTTCTTCCCCTTTCTGATGGCCCTGGATTGTGCCCAGGCTCTTGACTGCGTTTCCCAGAAGCTCGAAAGGATATTCTGTCTCTAGACGGAATTCCACTTCTTCAAGTGGCTTGGATCCGTAGTTTATGACCATCCAACGGAGTTCTACATAGTCTCCGGGCTGTACAGGATCAGGGTCCTGGCTTATCATGGACACCCTTATGCTCGCTCCTGAGACGTAGGTGTCGCGGTCTGCAATGACTGCTGCGCTGAAAAGCATCAGGCAGATTGCCAATACAGCCAATAGTGCGTATGTTTTTGATTTCATTTTGACCTCTTACTATTGTTTTTAGCATTAACTTTCTTGGTTTTTGTTTTTGTGTTATTCTTGGTCTTCTTAGACTTGTCTTTGTATGGAAAATTAGGGTTGCGGATGTGTTTCTTGCCTTTCTTTGAGCTCACGACTACACCGTCCTTGAGGAATTCAATCCTCCTTGCATGGTTGGCGACATCCTCGTCGTGAGTGACCATTATTATTGTCTTGTCTTCTTCGACATTGAGCCTTCTCAGGAAATTCATGACAATCGTCCCTGTCTTTGAATCCAGGTTTCCTGTCGGTTCGTCCGCTAGTATGACCTCTGGGTCGTTTGCCAGGGAACGGGCTATTGCGACACGCTGCTGCTGGCCGCCTGACAGCTCGTTCGGCTTGTGGTGCATCCTGTCCTCAAGCTCTACCATGTCCAGCAGATGGGTTGCGCGTTCCTTTCTTTCTGCTGCAGGCATGCCCTGGAATGTCATGGGAAGCATGACATTCTCTAATGCGGTGAGCGTTGGGATCAGATTGAACTGCTGGAATATGAAGCCTATACGCTTACCTCTTATCTGGGCCAGGTCGGATTCAGAGAGCCTTGAGATGTCCTGGCCATCCAGGAATATGCTTCCTGTCGTCGGTATATCGAGACAGCCTATCATGTTCATTGCTGTGGATTTTCCAGACCCGCTCGGTCCCATGATGGCTACGAATTCACCGTCCTTCATCTCAAGATTCAATCCTCTGAGCGCAGGGACCTCTACCTCACCCATCTGGTATACCTTCCAGACGTCTGTGAGCTTGATCACTGTGGGTTTTGTCTTTACCATCTGCTTATCTCTCCAGTTCTTTCAGGTGCTTTTCGAAGCATTTGTCTACTTCCAGCAGCTGCTTGTGGTACTTGATTATGATATCCATCTTCTCTTTCTCTACTGCGGTCATCTTTGTGTTCTTGTGCTTCTCGATTATATTGGGCAGAATTGTCTTTGCAGGGGTCATGAACTGGTCGCGCATGGCTTGCATCTTACGCTGCATTATCTGGTATACATCCTTCTCTATGTAGTAGAATGATTTCTTGGTGCCTGGCTTCTTGATGCGCTTCACCATCTTTGCGCTCTCCAGGAACCTTAGCTTGTTTGACAGAGAGGCCAGGCTGTAGCCTGTCTTCTTTGCCAGATCTTCCATGGAGACTTCGTTAGGCTCTAGAAATACTATTCCCACTATTCTGCTGCATAGGGAATCCAGGCCGAATCTCTGGAATGTCTGTTCTATGAAGTCTATGAATTCTTGCTCGAAGGGTTTCATCTTGCGTCTCTGTTACTTTCACTATATTTAAAAATTAATAAAATATCTTATTATTTGAATTTTAGATATTTTTAAAAATAGTAAAAATTACGAGTATATAAATGTTTTGCTGTTTTGATATGGTGTTCAGGGTCTTTGCTGCCATGAGGTCAGGGGCAGAGGAGTCACGAAGTTAGGGGCTAAGGCATCGCGAACTCTGGGGCTAAATTCGCAGGTCTGCGAAAGAGTTCCAGGAAACCTGGAACTAAGACTGTCTGCGTATCGTTCTGGCCGCAGGCCACCCCTTCTATATCGTTCCTTTACCTGAAGCGCAAGCGCAATGAGAAAGCTCTAATTCAGCGCCTTTATGTGAGGGGGTCGCCGTAGCAACACGTATGGCAAATCCGATAATAATGCCGCGCTCTATGAGCACGGCATACGGATTTGCTACTATTCTAGTTTCGCCGTTTCCCACCATATCTCCCTTCCGGTCGAATTCTCAAGCAGAGCTTGAGACACCTCCCTTAAAGGGCGACCCCCTCTGTGGTGGAATGGCGAGAACAGGTGCTGCTATGTGTTATGCTGCTTTATGTGGCGTATAGCCTGCTTCTAGTTCCACAAATAATATAAACGAGTGATTCCGGCCTTATTGTCATGTCAAGAGTCAAAAGGCACAGCATAAAGAAAAAGGCTGAGAAGCCAGTTCCTAAGAAGGAGCCGTTCATGACCAAAAAGATGCTCTGGACGTTCATAATAGGTGGTCTGATGGTTGCCAGCGTATTTGGGATCATGTTCTCCAGCTTCAATTCCGGACAGGAAGAGAATACGTACGGGGATTATACGTTTTCGAGGACCAAGTTTGGCTGGGCCACTGAGATAGATGGGAAACAGGCTGAGTTTGATTACCTGCCTCAGGATGTTGAGGAGCTGAATGTCAGTGCTGAGGTGATCCAGAAGCTTGTTGATTCACGTGTATTGTATATAACATTTGACCCTAATTCCAAGATTGTCGACAAGTTCGAGCTGATGAGATATAGGTTTTCAGGGGCCTTGGGAGACTCATTCGGTAAATATGTGATGCCTGGGGTGACAAACCATACTGAAGCGTACGCCGGCCAGCCTCTTGTCGATTGCGGGAATGCTACTGCTGCAACTCCAGTCATACATGTTACTGAGGGTAATGAGACTGTGGTGGTGCTGGATGGTGATTGTATCACGATAGAGGCTTATGAGTTTGCTGTCGGGGCAGTGAAAGACAGGCTGCTGTATGGCATGTTTGGGATTTTAGAATAATCATGTTTTTGGGTGTTTCTTATGGGAAAGATAAAACCACACGATCTCCACAGGCTGAAAAGGGTGCAGAAGGCAGAGGATGATGATCTTGAGCTGGATGTGACCAAGAGCAGGCGGATGAAGAACCTGCAGGCCACAAAGCAGGAGGAGGCTGTTGAGAGTGAAGTTCAGAAGAAGAAGGACATGAAGAACCTGTTCATCGTGGGTGGGGTCGTCCTTGTTGTCTTTGTGCTTTTTGCGTTCATCATATTTGTCTATAAGCCTGGCGGCACAGATGTCATGACAATCGATGAGATGCATGAGAAGAATATCAAAGGCAAGCTCAAGCCCGAGCAGGGCTATATATACAATGGTTTCTCATTCGTGAATTTCATGGGGGTGTGGTATACCCAGCTCAGCAAGGGGAGCACGATGTATGACGTGTCCTTTAACTACGACCCGCGGAGCGTCGAGAAGATACCTGTGGAAGGTTCGCTTACATCTGGGTTCAAAAAGGAAGGGAATCGGCTGTATGTGACGTTTGACCCTGATGGGCGTGATCTCAAGTATGTGGGAGTCGCTAATTATGGTCTCAGCAGGAGCCTGGCATGGGCTTTTGGGTATAACATGACTGCAGCATGCACTCAGAATGTGACACGGGCATGCCAGAAGGCTGGAATCGTGACCTGTGATGACACTGACAAGGCTGTTATATACATCAAGGAGGCTGATGAGGCTAAGGTCGTGTTGAGTGATAATTGCGTGATTGTCCAGGGCAGAGGCGAGGATATCGTGCGGGCCAAGGATCGCCTTCTGCTTAGATGGTATGGGATGGTTGACTCATAGAATTCTCAAGTCCGCATGAAAGTTATCTTTGCAGTGCCGGTATAGATTCCAGTTTTGCCGTAGCCTTCAGGAATTGTGGCATACGCCTTTAGGTTTCTGCTTTCCCCGGGTTCCAGGACAAAGTTGTTGTCCTCTAGCTGGAAAAACTGTGTTGCTTCGCCTTTAGCCTGTATATTGATGAGGACAGGGATGTCTTCGTCGTTCGTGAGGTATATGTTCTTTATAACTGTCCCGCCCACGGAAGGAATCTTGCCGAAATGAAGCGACGGGTCTGCGTTGAACCCTATGTGCTTTTTCCCGTCTACAATCTTGATTTCGATGCTTTGTGTCTCGACGTGTACCACTTTATAAAGAGCATAGTACCACATTGTCACGCCGAATCCGAGAATGAATATTAGTATTATAAGAGTTGCAGTGGCTTTAAGGCTCAGCGTGTTCTTTTTCTTTCTTGGCATGGCAAGACAGCAAACAGAGCTTATTATTAAAGTTTACTTTTTCTTTTTATTGCGCCATGCCAGGAAGAGGTTGATTACTGTCAGGAGTATGACCACGATGACCAGCATCAATGTGAGGGCGGTTGAGCTGATGCCTGTCTTTTCAGGTTTTTCTTCTTCTTTGAGAGCGGACAGTATTGGTTCTGAATCTGGCTCTCCTGTGATGAGGTTTATCTTGCCTTCTAAAAAGCTGCTTTTCTCAGCATAGAAAATCGTGATCCGTATGTCATATTCTTTCTCTTCAAGATTGCTGGTGTCGATGAATGCTTCCATGTCCAGTTCTTTCCAGGGCGCCAGCTTTGTAGTGGCGGTCTGGGCGGTCACTTTGGTGCCTGTCTCGTCAGATATGATGACCTGGCCATATATATCAAGAGGGTCGTTCCACTCACTCTCAACAGTCGCTACGAAGCGTTTGAAGCCGCCGGTCTTCAACTCTTTTGTGTAATCCTTGATCTTGATGTCTAACGTGCCTATCCTGAATGTCGTGTTTGCTGTATTATCTATATTGTCGCATTTGACATGCGCAGTGGCAGAATAGTTTCCCTGGAGATTGTTTTGGGTATTCCAGGTTGCATGGATGTCAGTTTTTGTGTTAGATTTCACTCCGGCTGGATCCAATTGAACTGTGCTTACTTTTTCCTTGTTGATATTGAAGATATCTATATATCCTGAGCATGAGTTTATGTCTTCCTTGCCTAGATTGCTTATGCTGACCTTGAAATCAACAGGGTCGTTCCTGTTGACTGTAGATGCAGAGAGACCGACTATAGGACGGATCCCTGGACTGAGCACCAAGAATATCAACTGGGCGCAGGCAGCGGTCCTGCCGCAGACATTCCCTTTGGTAGGACATTCTTCTCTTACACATATCCTCACAGCATGATTTCCCGGAGGGTCAATCTCTGCGGGAAAACGTATCCTTCCTGTGAAACCTTTTGTTGACTTTTTAGGGATGTTTTCAAACCTTGTCTGGTCAAATTCTACATACTGGGTCAGCAGTCCTCCTGCTGCGTAAGCTTCATAGTTATTATCATACGTGGGATTTGCGACAAGGGCATAGTTGAACTCGTACACCTGGTTCGGGACGAATGTTGTCTTAAGCAGAAGGTTTCCGCCTGATATGCCTGTGGCTATGACACTGGTGCTGCAAAACACCAGGATAACAAGAATCAATAGATATCTTGAGGGTCTCATCTTAAATTTTAAAAAAAAGAAAAAAAAGAAATTGTTTTCCTTAGGTGCTTCTGACTGCTGTAAACGTCACAGACTGACCGCAGAATCCCGCAGGTCCTGCCGGCACATAAAGCTTGACTGTAACGTTAAACTGGTCGTTCTCGTCGTCATCAGACAGGTTTGCACATAGAAGCAGCTCTGTGGTTGTAAAGTCTGTTTCGTCGTCAACCAAGTCTGCAGCGTCCTCTGTGCAGCCGGCCTTAGTGTCGCCTGTTGAGGCAGAGGAATCCTTGCCCGTCCATGTATAGTTCTGGTCACCATCGATAATGGTGGATGTTGTGCAGTTGTCGAAGAACGCAGTACTTGCAGCATCTGATTTGATAGTGACGTTGACGAAAACGTTACCATCATTCTCCAGGTCGAAATCCTGAGGGTCGTATGTTCCAACTACTGACTCTGCCCAGCAGGTTGGTTTAGCAGCCGATGATGTAAGGTTGCATTCCTGACTGACTGTCACGACTGAAGCGTTCCTGTAACCTGAACTGAAGTCAACAGTTGATGCAATCAGGTTGACTGATGCTGTTTCGTTGATATGTACTTTAGCACTGCCTGTTGCAGCCTTGCCTGTAATTATATTTGTGATTTCAGTCACACCCCTCATCGCGAAGAATGTTCCTGCAAGTGAAATCACGATAGCAACAACCAACAATGTTGCCAGTGTCTTGTTTGAGATCTCATCCATCTTTTCTAACCTCCTTTTATGGCTCTACAATGTTTAAACTTACTTTCCCCCCCGTCACTGTCTTAACGGGCTCTGTTGGTTCCCTTATGTCGACCAACACTTTTCCTGTTTCTGGTCCGCTGATTTCTGTTGTCTTATATATTGTAGTCGGTTGTGATAGAATGGTCCATGTGCCGACAACAGAAACAACAAGGGTCAGAATCAGGAGAACTAGAACTGTACGCTTAGAAATGTCGTTACTTGCCTCCATATTAACTAACCTCCTTTTGCCAGCCTTTTAAGAAAGGCTGTTTTACTAAAAAACCAATGTTAATATGTAACCTACCATTATATCCTATTTAAATTTTTCGGTTGCGGCTGGTTTCTTTTTTTCTCGATTTTGTGCTTTTGAGAGCGTCACATGGCAGATATTGAAATCTGCAGAAGATCATTGCGATTTTTTTTTTTTTTACTTACATTGTGTGACTTGATTTTCAGGTATCATCCTTGTTTTTTTTACTTACATTGTAAGTATTGTTTTTTTGGGTCGTGTTTCTTTTGGTTTTTACTTACATTGTAAGTATTGTTTTAGATTGATTTTTGAGTTTTTACTTACATTGTAAGTATAGATTTTGGCTGTTTTTCCAAATGTTTACTTACATTGTAAGTATTTTTGGTCTTTTGGGTTGTTTTTTACTTACATTGTAAGTATTATCGGTGGTGGGTTGTTTTTTACTTACATTGTAAGTATTGTTTTGGTCTTATTGGGGGATCAGGGCGGCCATTCTTACTTACATTGTATGAAAATAACCTTTTTCCTTTTTTATGCTCCAAATCGAAAAATTTAAATACTGGTAATTTACTTACATCGTGAGTAGAAAGATAAGAGTTTGGTGTTTGATGACTTTGTTTACGGGGGTAACAGGGTTAATCGTTTACACGCAAAGGCCTGTGGAGGTCTTTGGTGTCCTAAGATCGTTGGTTTGCGATTGAGGGACGCGCGTAGGTAAACAATTGTCAACATTGTTACGTTAACAACGCGGGTGTTTGGTATAACTGAGACTGACTTAAAAGAGGTATCGATAGAGACTGTACCTAGCTCAATCTTTAGAGATAGGAGTCTCGCTCCACTTGAATCTATTTCTGAATTCCTAAAAGAGAATAAAGGACTTACCTATCATGAGATAGCCGTACTCGTAGGCAGGGATGACAGGACAATATGGACCTGTTGCCATCGCGCGAAAAAGAAAAGAGAGAATCATCCTGCACGTGAAGATACCGATGAGAACTGCATCGAGATTCCGCTTTCTATCTTCAAGGACCGGACACTTGCCCCGCTGGAAAAAATAACTTCTTTTGTCAAGGAACTCAAGCACCTCAGCTATCATGAGATCGCCGCGCTCCTGAACCGTGATGACCGGACGATATGGACCTGCTATAACCGGGCCCAGAAAAAACTCGCAAAGCAGACAGGAGGTGAGGCTTCCTGATGGAGATCGATGACCGGATTAAGATGCTCCAGCAGGAGGTTGGAGAGGTGAACCAGGAGATCCAAAGAGAGCACACCACTCCGGGCACTGCGAACGGCGCGTCATCAGTAGGCATTAGCGTGGGAAGGAGGACCTCCATCGTACTTGTAACACTTTTACTTATTCTTTCAGTACTTCTTGTATTCCAGACATTGAACCTTACCGGCTACTCTGTCCTTGAAACAAATCCAACACCCGCGGAAACTGTTTCTGAAGTAGAGCAGCAGGTGCTTGATGAACTGGGGGTTGAGGAGGTAGTACCTGCAGAGAGGGTCGGGATAGAACCGATTGACCTGCACACACCAGTTGAAAATGTGACTTTAGAACCCGAAACAACAGACACTTTGACTGATGATATCGTTGATGAGGGGGTTTCGGAGGACGGAGCCGGATCGGAATTGCATTTGGATTTAGAGTCGCCATTGAACGGTTCTACTGTCACCAACTGGGTCACGTTCAGCTATCGCGTGAGCGATTCTACTGACGTTGACAGATGTGTGCTGTATCTCAGGTACAGGTATGTGCAGGATGATTTCAGTGCTGCAGCGACTGCTGATGAAGTGATCGGCGGCCTGAATCATCTTGAGATCCAGGACATGCAGCCTGGCGAGTATGTGTGGAAGGTCGGCTGCGCTGGAATAGGTGAGGAGGTCTTCAGCGCTGAGCAGGTGTTTGTGGCAGAGGAAACCAATTTCCCAGTGAACTTGACAGTGGCTAATGTGACCCCTGAGAACACCACTGTCAAAATGACCCCGTCAAACCAGACACAGAACTTCACTCCTGTATTCAGGGCAGTATCCCGGATGAGCGGACTCACTGAGGATATCGCCCAAGGGCCTGCAACTGTAGGAGAACCTGTCAGCTGGACAAAGCGTCTCACAGTCAACAGGACAGGCAAGGTAAAGTTCAGCACATACCTGCCAAAGGATGCTGTGAATATCGGAGTCCAGGAGATAACAGGCTATGGGAAGAAGACCGGCCAGATCAAAAGCAAGCTCAAACAATCCAAATTCAACATAACACCTCATGTTTTCCTGACAACAGAAGAACCTACCAGCCCAGCGCCTGAGATCCAAACACCCGCAATAACTGGATTCTCAGCATTTGACTCAGCTAGCGGCGATGGGCTGGTGACAAGGTTCTTCCGTTGGCTTGGATCATTTGTTGGCATCACAGGGGCGGCTGTCTTGGAAGAGCAGCAGCCTATAGAGCTGACAAAACCTGAAGATGATGCTAATGTCTTCAGGAACCTCAATCTGCTGTATGCTGTTGACAGGGACTTTGATAGCTGCGAACTGAAGCTGGATGGCGAGCTTGTCGAGTCAGACCAGCTGGTCATACAAGGCTCTAACTTCTTTGAGCTGGTCGGGCTGGATGTTGGGCAGCATACCTGGCAGGTCGTCTGCATCGAGAGGAACAAGGAGTATGTGTCAGAATCAAGGCTGTTTGATGTCAAGGAGAATATAGAGGAGACAGATGAGGGCCTTGCTGCAGCTAATGAGAGCATCTCTGGTCCTATCATCCCTGTCTCTGGAGAGGTCGTTGAGGTGAACATCACTGATGATCTTGTGGAAGCGAAGGTGTATGAGGTCTCCTATGAGACATCTGCACCAGAGATGACGACTGAGATAATCTCTGACTTGCTCAAGAGGGTCGAGATATCAAGCGACCTGCACCTCGTGGATATCCAGGCAAGCACTGACCTGCCTGGAGAGTACCCTGCAGAGGCTGTCAAGCTGTACTGGATCGTGAATGGAAGCAGGGTGCCTGTGCTGAACCTGACCTACATAGATTCAGATACTGATGGCCTTGTTGAGGGAATCGCATGGGTCGTGCCACATCTCAGCAACCAGACGTACGAGGTATCCATAGAGATACTGAATGTGCACAGCTATCCGCCTTTTGGAGGGAACTGGACTGTCATGTTCAATACTACAGGAAGGGAAGACCTGACTATCACTCCAGTTGATGGGACGACATTCACAGAGTTCCTTTTGGATGATAATGCTACTGTTGATGATCTTGAGTTTGTTGAGTTGACTTGTGGGAATGATTCTTTGAAGAGCAGCCTCAAGCTCATAGATACTGAGGGGCATGCGCATGTATATTCCAGTGTGAAGGAGAGCGATTCTCTTGTGATCGAGTCGTTGTATGTGAAGAACTATGAGTGCGAAGATACAGGGTACCTGACGAACATCGAAAGGGACTGGGGCAAGCATTACCTGCTATTTGATTTCGGGGGGATGAACGCCACTGCTGAGAACTATGTCGGTGCAGTCAATATCACGCTCAACTCTACTTATGGGACCAATTATACCAATGAGAACCTCACTGTGTATTATGAGACAGTGGGCGATGCTTCTGTGATCAATATCACGAATTGGTATCTGAACGGGACGTCTATCATGGTGCTTAACATGCCTTTTGAGGCCAATGATGGAGACAATGAATCATCCTGGACAAAGGATTATTCTAATCTGTCCAATCACGGGAATGTCACTGATGCTGTCTGGAACTCGACTGGAGGGTATGACGGACAGGGCTCGTATGAGTTTGATGGTGTGAATGACTATATCAGCATAGATCCTGTAGGTGTTGTCAGGGATGAGTTCTCTGTAGGTGCGTGGGTGAAGCCTGATCTTCCGACTGAGGCCCTCAATATATTCACTACAAGGACGCCAACGGAGTATGGGTTCGATATGAAGTTACAGAACGGCACAGAGATACATGGAGACATCGGGGACGGCACTGGCTGGATAACCATATCTGCTGATGCAACCTTCAACTATCAGGTAGGTACGTGGTATCATATCTTCTATGTTGTCAACACGACAGGTTATGCAATATATGCCAATGGAGATCAGGTGGGTTCAGGCACGTATTCAGAGAATTCACCTCTGCTGTTCGATGATACCCATAACATCGTGATCGGAAGGCATTCATCTTGGTGGGAATGTTTCAATGGAACAATAGACCAGGTCATGGTCTTCAACAGGAGCCTCAGTGCAGAGCAGGTGCAGCTGCTGTACCAGAACAGGACAGATATCATATCGTTCAATGAGACTGCGGTCGGTGATGTGTGGAGGGCATGCATCACGCCTAATGATGGGACAGAGGATGGTGTGGAGAACTGCAGCAATACACTGACTGTGGTTGATGCATCTGACCAGGTGCCGCCGATCGTGAGTGGTGTTGTGCTGAACTCTACTGACAATACCAATTATACGACTGAGAACCTGACAGTGTGGTATACATCGTCTGATGTCAATGGGGATAATGTGACCAATGTCACCAACTGGTACCTGAACGGGACTTCTATCATGGTGCTGAACATGCCGTTTGAGGGTACTGGCGGGAATGAGAGTGAGTGGGTAAAGGATTACAGCAATAATAGCAATCATGGAAGCATGACAGGAAGCGGAAACGCCACATGGAGCGCAACAAGCGGATTCGACGGGCGGGGGGCGTACACATTTGACGGCACAGACGACTATATCGATGCAGGCAGTGATTCAAGCTTTGACGTAGCAGAGGACGGAGAGGTCACTGTCGCTGCTTGGGTCAATTCAGCATACCTGCCGACTGACACTGATGCACAGCAGAGCATCATCGACAAGGCAGGCAATACAACACACGGGGCATACTTCTTCAAGTTCATGCCATCTGGAGGTGATACTGTGCTGGTGTTCGGATCGTTTGACGGCGTACTCCACAGCGCTATCTGGACATTGTCCGGCTGGAGCACGGATGAATGGCATCACACGGCAGGAACATATGACGGGACGCAGTGGTCATTGTATGTGGACGGAGAGCTTAAGATGAACACCACATCAGACGGCCCTGAATACGTACCTGAAGGGAGCATGCTCATAGGAGCACGCGAGAACACACCAGACTCTGACCAGCTTTTCAACGGAACCCTTGACGATATCAGGGTGTACAACCGAAGCCTGACAGCAGACCAGATAAATCTGCTATGGGAGAACCATACAGACATGATACATTCCAATGAGACTTCTGTCGGTGATGTGTGGAGGGCATGCATCACGCCTAATGATGGGACAGAGGATGGTGTGGAGAACTGCAGCAATACATTGACTGTGGTTGATGCATCTGACCAGGTGCCGCCGATCGTGAGTGGTGTTGTGCTGAACTCTACTGACAATACCAATTATACGACTGAGAACCTGACAGTGTGGTATACATCGTCTGATGTCAATGGGGATAATATAACCAATGTGACTAACTGGTACCTGAACGGGACTTCTATCATGGTTCTGAACATGCCGTTTGAGAACTGGGGATCCAACTCGACGCATAATGCATCCAACTTGACAAGGGACTACACCAATTTCAGCAATGATGGGAATGTGTACAATGCTGTGTGGAACTCGACTGGTGGGTATGATGGCAGGGGTGCTTATGAGTTTGAGGTCGCCAACGTAAGCATCAGCCATAACCAGCAATTCAATTTCACGAACAGAAGCTTTACTATTGTACATTGGACAAAAGCTTCTGACGCAAATATATGGAGTGGTGTTGCTGGCCAGTATGCTAATACTGATAATTATTGTACTGGCTGGGATGATGTGCAAAGGTTCCGCCTGTATATCGGGAATGGTAGCCACAATATTTATTCTGTCAACAGGACGATTCCCTTGGATGAGTGGGTGCATTTTGCAGCAGTGTACACCTTCAACGACACTCCTGCTGACAGGACTATCAAGCTCTATGTGAACGGCGAGTTGAATGCAACATATACTGATGTTGCGATTCCAACAATAACCTCCTCAGACTTCCTGATTGGGATGGATGGTCCTGGAGCTACATCGTATTTCAATGGCACAATCGATGAGGTTAAGTTATTCAACAGAAGCTTATCTGCAGAACAGATTGCGATGCTCTATGCCAATAAGACAGATGTGCTGCACTTCAATGAGACTTCAGTCGGGGATGTCTGGCAGGCATGTGTCACTCCTAATGATGGGATTGAGGATGGGTTGGAGAACTGCAGCAGTACTCTGAGTGTGGTCGCTTTACAGTCTTTATCTGTCACAGATGTGGTGCTGAACTCAACGCTCGGCACTAACTATAGCAATGAGAACCTCACAGTGTATTGGGATGTCGTCGGTGCTTCAGGGGATGTGACCAACATAACCAACTGGTATGTGAACGGGACTTCTATCATGGTTCTGAACATGCCGTTTGAGGCTACTGGCGGGAATGAGAGTGAGTGGGTAAAGGATTACAGCAATAATAGCAATCATGGAAGCATGACAGGAAGCGGCAATGCGACGTGGAACTCTACTGGCGGGAATGATGGTTGGGGTGCGTATGAGTTTGATGGTGTGGCTGATTTCATACTGTTAGGAGATGATGCAAGCATAATGCCAACAACGGCAATTACCATCACTGCATGGGTCAACGTAAGGGGCGACTGTCCGCCAGGGTATTGTGGAATCATAAGCAAGTATGATCTGGGAAGCCTTTATGGTTACCTGTTGCATTACAGGGCCCCATTCAATGATTTTGAGGTCGGTCTGCAAACGACTGGTAGCGGCTGGGATACGGTTGATTCACCTATGGTAAACCAGAACCAATGGTATCATGTCGCAATGACCTGGAACGGGACAATCCTAAAATTGTTTGTGGATGGTGAAGAGAAAGGCACCCCCGCAACAATGACCGGCACTATAGACTATGACACTGCAACTGATATTACCGTAGGTGGCTATTATCGATCTTCGGGAAACAGATCTTTTAACGGCACAATTGCGGATATCAGGATGTATAACATCAGCCTTACAGCAGATCAGGTACTAATGCTGGCCAGGAATAAGACAGATTCAATCCACTTCAATGAGACTGCTGCCGGAGACGTGTGGCGGGCTTGTGTCACGCCTAATGATGGGATTGAGGATGGGTTGGAGAACTGCAGCAATACATTGACTGTGGTTGATGCATCTGACCAGGTGCCGCCGATCGTGAGTGGTGTTGTGCTGAATACGACCAGCGGCAATAACGCCACTAATGAGAACCTGACTCTCTGGTATACCTCAACAGACGTCAACGGGGACAACATCACCAATGTCACTGACTGGATCGTGGATGGCGAGACCATCTTCCTGACACTGGCTCCGTTTGACGGCGGGTCCAATGACACCTGGACAAGGGATTATTCAGATACACTGGGCTATAACCTCACTGCAGCCGCGACATGGAACGCCACAGGCGGTCATGATGGCAGGGGAGCGTACAGCTTCAATGGAGTCGACGAGTACATAAACCTGGATGATGGAACCTCAAGCCCAATATATGACGCGCAGTTCACTGCAAGGACTGTCGGAATGTGGTTCAAGGCAGACATCGTCACAGGGACAACACACCGCGTGCTTTATGGAGAAGGAGGAAGCTATGTCGGCATGAACATATACATCTATAACAGCAAGATATATGCCGGCGCGTGGAGCGGGAGTGATGACTGGGAAGGCACCTGGTTGTCATTCGACATAACCGCGGATGAATGGCATTTCGTGGCTGTGGTGTTCAACGGTTCCCAGAACAGGACAACAATATTCCTTGACGGGCAGATCAACACGACAACCGCTGTGAACGCGACCCAGGTAAGTTCCCACACAGGAAATGACGGCGTAGGATTCAGCAATGGTGCATCAAAGGCGCATAACCAGGATCTGAGCTCAGGCCAGTATTTCACAGGGCATATCGACCAGTTCATGGCTTTCAACAGGTCGCTTACATATGCACAGCTCAACCTGACATACCAGAACAGGACAGACCTGATGCACCCTGATGAGACAGAGGTCGGAGAGGTGTGGCAGGCATGCGTGGTGCCCAATGACGGGACAGAGGATGGTGTGGAGAACTGTAGCAATACAGTGACTGTGACTGAGGCGATTTCCTGCACTGACAATGACGGGGACGGGTTCGGGGCTGTCGGTTCTGAGATCTCGGCCTGTACGTATGATAATGCTTATGACTGCGATGACAGCAATGCCAGCCTGATGCCTCCGGGTGATGACCTCAACCTGTCTTCTGATACTATGCTCTGCAACGGGACATATTCCATTGCTGATACTTCTAATGATGGTGTCATAAATCTGGATGGTAGAGAGGATGTCTGGGATGTTGAATATTCAGGGACCGAGCCTGATGTCAACTTCCTGGTGCGGGACAGCTCTAACGATGATTATTACCCTAAACTCTCGTATAACAGCATAAATGAGACCTGGCTGGTCGTGTGGTATGAGACAGATACAGAGCCGAACTATGTACATTACCAGAGAATCAATACCACAGGGGACCAGGTCGGCAGCATGAAGACATTGACTGAAGCTGAACGGAATTACACAGTGCCATCGGTCTCGTACAGCCCGCTGAGCAATCAATGGCTTGTTGTCTATGAGAATAAACTAGGCGGAATGAAATCCACCGTCGGTCAGTTGATATATGCCAATGGTACTGCAGCAGGTGATGACTTTGGGATAATCGGTACTTTTGATTCTTATCCTCAGGTCTCATATAACTACAGGACTCACGAGTGGCTTGTGATATCATATTTTACCAAAACGGTTGCGCGCAGGGTCAATACGACAGGAGATCTGGTCGGGGCCGAGTCCAATGTGACTGAATTTACTACTGCAGGCACGCCAGCTCTTGACTACAATGGTCATAGTGATGAATGGGTCATTGTCTGGACAGACAACAGGAACACGAACAATACCATATACGGCCAGAGGGTGAACAGTACAGGGGACCTCACAGGGACCAATTCTTCAGAGAATTTCCAGATAAGCTACACCAATGAGACTGACGCAGGTCCAGATGTGGCCTGTAGTAACAGGACAGGAGACTGCCTGGTTGTCTGGGATGAGGAGACAGGTGGCACCAATTATGATGTCATGGGGGCAGTAATAAACAGCACAGGCAATGTGACCATGAGCAGGTTCCTCATAAGCAATCGGAGCACAAACACTGGGACTCATCGTCCCAAGGTAATGTACAACTATGAAGCAGACGAGTGGCTTGTCGTGTACGAGGGTAGTCATCTAGGCGAGTGGGAGGATGTGTATGGGCAGAGGGTGGCTGCCAATGGCACACTGCTGGGCACGACATTCGAGGAGAACTTCCCTATCTCGAACGTGTCTGACGTTCATCAGAGGTATCCAGAGCTTGCCTACAGCGATGATAGTGACAAGGTGCTTGTCGTCTGGACGGATTTCGTATTGTTTGATACTAACATAAGAGGACAGCTCCTGCTGTATAACCAGACAGTCTATGGGGCTGACGCTTACACAGTGACAGGCAATGACACCACGATTATCGGGGACAACACAGGCTATGGGTTCTATGGTGAGGAACTCTTTGGTGTGAGTGTGCAGGGCGTCACTGCCAGTAATTATTCTGCTGCAATGTATATAGGGGACGGCGGCTACGATAGCCTGCTCTTCAACATGACATTCGCGAACAGCACGTACGGGTTGTACATCAACAGCTCGGATAATGATGCTGTGACCAACTGCACTTTCTTCAATAACGATTATGGTGTGTATATAGAGAACTCGACAGACAACCTGTTCTATTACAACAATTTCACTAGCAGCAGTTCTTATCATGCGTTTGCTGATATGAGTGGG
Source organism: Nanobdellota archaeon (assembly GCA_042576705.1). GTDB lineage: Archaea > Nanobdellota > Nanobdellia > Woesearchaeales > UBA11576 > JABMQF01. The sequence continues at coordinate 24,662 of JBHPEY010000019.1, forward strand.
AATCTCTTCAACACTACAAATGGAAGCAACTGCGGTGCACAGTGTGCGCGAGGTAATTTCTGGGATGATGTCTCCGGCCTGTTCATCTTTGATTCCAATAGCGACGGGTTCGGGGACAGCGGAAGCCAGTATCCATACAACAGCACCTACAGCAGCAAGGTGAATGAGAATGTGACTGATTATGGGCCGATAACAGACAGGGGCAATACCCTGCCGACTGTCAGTGATGTGGTGCTGAACTCTACAACCAGTGCTAATTACAGCAATGAGAACCTGACAGTGTACTGGAGTGTGGCTGATGGTGACGGGCAGAACGTGACCAATGTGACCAACTGGTATGTTGATGGTGTGTCGATCGCTGTGCTGAGCATGCCGTTCGAGGCCACTGGCGGGAACAATGAGAGCAGCTGGACAAGGGATTATTCCAACATGTCTAATCATGGCACTGTTTACGGCGCGACTTACAGCTCTACAGAGGGACAGGACGGGTTCGGAGCGTATGTGTTCGACGGTGAGAATGATTACATCGACGCGGGAAATGACACCAGCTTTGACATCACAGATGCCATATCACTCACTGCCTGGATTAAGTCTGACTCAGAAGGGTTCATCGTTGTCAAGGATCCTGATGCCCAGACTGTCATACTGAACGGCACTCAAGTGCTTGAGGATGCGATTTTCGATGAGGATGAGACAAGAGACGGCACAGAAATACAGCTCATCGCAGACCTGACAGAAGGGACAGGGGAGATACCGTTCATCAAGTTCAACATATCCGCCCTGCTTGACGCGAGCGATGTACAGAACGCCACCATCTGCCTGTATAAGGATGCTACTTCTGAAGCATCCGATGAGCCTCTTGATATCTGGTATGTGGCGAACCAGACATGGGATGAGTCAGAGATAGACCCGTTGTGCAATAACTCAACCGTGTGCGACGATGTGTATGACATGTTCACCACCAACATAACGACATACAACGGAGTCGATAACCAGCTGGGCTGGGATTGCATACCTGGCCTGGAAAGCGCTGTCTGGACATCCGTGGAAGCTGAACTCTCTAACCTGAGCTTTGCTTTCAACCACACCGGGTCAGATGCTGCTGATTACTATCTCTGGAACACCAAAGAGGATGCTGATGTGGCTGAGAGGCCTTATCTCAATGTGACATACACGCCTAAGGACGTGCCGTTCGCGTTCAGCACCATGAACGGCGGGGAGTTCATGATCAGGAACAACAGCGTGGAGTATAACCTCACAATCGCCGGAGACCTGAATGACGGTGCCTGGCATCATGTTGTGGCTACTTACGACGGAACTACTATGAAGATATATGTGGATGGCGCGCTGAATGCCTCAAGCACGAACTATTCAGGACCATTGCCAACAAATGACGAGCCTACCTGGATAGGAAGGAACTGGAACCCTGGCAATTCCACAGGGTACTTCAACGGGACCATCGGCGAGGTCGCGATATACAACCGAAGCCTTTCATCAGTGCAGGTGCTGTTGCTGCACCAGAACAGGACAGACATCCTTGCCGCCAATGAGACCTCTGCAGAGGATGAGTGGATGGCATGTGTTGTGCCTAATGATGGCATTGAGGATGGTCTGGAGAACTGCAGCAATACAGTGACTGTGGTCGAGTCTCCTGAGATTTGCGCCAACCTCACTAATCCTGCTACCTGGTCCGGCAATCTCTACAACACGAGCAATAACAACAGGTCTTTCTATGTGATAGACGATGTCACTCTCTGTACACAGACGTTCACGACAGACAGTATCCAGACATTGTTCTTCATGAACGGCAGCTATACTTTGGATTGTAATAATTCAGTGATCACCGGCGGCGGCATGGGGACTGCGGTGAGCAGCTTCTATAATGACAGTGCTGTGCAGAACTGCGAGTTCGTGAATTTCGCTACAGGATTGAGGTTCCTGAACATGAATGATTCGGGATTCTCTGTCGGGCTGAACATCAGCAGGTCCTGGCATCCCTGGCATACTGTCAGCCGTGTTGAGGTCGATCAGGATGGTAATTATCTTGTCCTGTCGTATTTCGGTGATGATGCTTTTGGCGCGGCTGTGTCCAAGTATTCCCCTTCTGGTGAACTTATCTGGGAGTGGGAGAACGCGTCTAACTTTATTGTAGCCTATGGTCTGGCTGTCGATGTTGATGGGAGTATGATGGTCACGGGTTATAATTCTAGGCCTTCTATGACCAAGCTTTCGTCTGATGGTGAGGTAGAATGGGCATATCCATATTTCGGGGTTAGTAATGATTTTGCTTTCCATGATGCTGCGGTCGATCTGGATGGGAATTATGTTGTGGTAGGCGGTGCTTTTGATTCTGATGAGTACACCTTGTTGGTGAGCAAGTTCGCGCCTGACGGGACTAGTTTCTGGAACTGGTCAACTCCTAGCTTGTCTAATGCGGCGGTGATCAGTGTCGCTGTGGATGCTGAAGGTAATTACATCCTTGGGGGTCATCATGACAACGGAGGACTTGGTTTTGATTGGAGGGTCATCAAGATGCTGCCGAACAGCACTATTATTGATGATTGGAACCTCAGCATCACTACAGGTGATGATCGTTTCAACAGGGTGAGGATCGACAGCATGGGCAATTACATCCTTGCAGGATCGTATCACAACGCCTCTATCAATGACCCGTCCTGGCATGTCCAGAAGGTGACGCCTTCAGGGACACAGATCTGGAACTGGTCCATGTACGGCACTTCGCCGGACGGCGAGTGGCTGGGGGATATTGCACTCGATAATGAGGATAACATGATCCTCGTAGGTTATTCTGCAGGTGATACTCAGTTCTGGCGGGTCTCAAAGCTATCATCAGATGGAGAGCTCATGTTCGCCTGGACAAACTATGAGGGTGGTACAGCCAACATGCTGCATGGTGTAGATATCGCCCCTGATGGGACTATTGTCCTCGCAGGCACGCATTATGCCGGAATACTCGGTGATTATAAGTGGCGTATCATGACACTGGAGCCGTCGCTGGTGCCGTTCTCAGGGGTGTCTATAACCAATGTCTCGCTCTACGCGTCCAATACGAGCACGTTCCTTGCGATGCCTGAAGCTTCTGCCACCATATCTAACTTCACTCTGGGGTATAACCGTACAGTGGGCAAGATCAATTATCCACAGGCGCTGTCTGATGTCAATGCTACACTGGGCACTAACAGGAATATCCTGGTCGATCCTTATTTCGTATCGCTTGACTCATCAGATGGTGATGCTGAGGCGTTCAATGCCAGCGCGAACATAACACTGATGTTAGGCATCGCGAACTGCAGCCTCGAGTACTACAAGGCAGCAGGATTCCCGACCAGCAGGATATCCCTATTATATTCAGGGTCAGCTGTCACGCCGTCTTATTCAACCTGCACTGATGGCCTCGCCACATTCACGACATATGAGGCATTCTCAGGCTATACCATCTTGCGGACAAATGATGTCCCGAATGTCACATCCATCGTGCTCAACTCTACCAATGGCACCAATTATGGCGCTGAGAACCTCACAGTCTACTGGACTGTGTACGATGCTGACGGGGATGATGTGACGAACATCACCAACTGGTACCTGAACGGGACATCCATCATGGTGCTGAACATGCCATTCGAGGCCAATGACTGGAACCAGAGCAGCTGGACAAAGGATTATACCAACTTCTCTAACCAGGGGACTGTCTCAAATGCCACCTGGAATGGTACGGGAGGACATGACGGATGGGGCGCCTATGAGTTCGACGGAAGTAGCAGCTGGATAAATTCAAGTGTTGCAGGTGACAGCGTCCCTAACCTGACAATAACCCTCTGGTTCAAATCAGACGACGCAGGCTCTATCGGTAATGATTATGTGGCGCAACGGTTCGTCTCTCAGCCATATAACAGCACAAACTCAAGATTAGCCTTGGGTATCAACAACGACAAGCTTGCGGCCTACTGGCATGATGGAGGCCATAATGTACAAGAAGGGACCACAGACCTGGTTGCAGGAGTGTGGTACCATGCAGCACTTGTATACAATGGTTCCAATATAAGCATATACCTGAACAGCACTTACGAAAACTCATGGTTAGAATCAAGCATGACCGCACCATCATCAGACGCGTTCAGGATCGGAAGACATGTAAGCACAAGCAGGTATTTTGACGGAACTCTCGATGAGGTCAGGATATACAACAGGTCATTGTCTGTTGAGCAGATATCCTTGCTGTACCAGAACAGGACAGACATGATACACGCGAATGAGACATCTCTCGGTGATGTGTGGGTGGCGTGCGTGACTCCGAATGATGGTGTCGAGGATGGTGTGGAGAACTGCAGCGATACATTGAGTGTGACTGAATTCGAGAATACATTACCTGTTGTCTCTGATGTCGTGCTGAATTCTACTTATGGAACTAATTATACTACAGAGAACCTTACTGTGTACTGGAATGTGTCTGATGGTAATGGTGAGGATGTATATAATGTCACCAACTGGTACCTGAACGGGACATCGATCGCAACACTCAATATGCCGTTTGAGGCCACTGGCGGGAACAATGAGAGCAGCTGGACAGAGGATTATACCAACTTCAGCAGCCATACTGCTGTGACATCAGCGACGTGGAACTCGACAGGAGGGTATGACGGAAGTGGAGCATATGAATTCGATGGTGTCGACGATTACTTGAATGTAACAGGCAATCTTGACATCCTGAACAATGTGTCCGGCGCGACAATATCTGTCTGGATAAAAGCTGATTTCATACCGTCAGAACCCACTATAGCCAACGGAGATTGTATCATCTCTGTGTCTACAGGCAATTCAACAACACGCTCGCGCGCTACAATAGTGGTGCTGAACTCAACAGCAGTCATGGTAGGCGGACGCTCAGAGGATGGGGAGTCCATCAGCTATGTAATATCGCCACCAAGCGTCATATCAACAGGGGCGTGGTATCATGTGGTAGGGATTGTCGACTACTCCAACGACATGATATATGTATATGTCAATGGCGCGCAGGTCGTCAGCAAGAGCGTTGGTTTTACGCAGGAAAGGACAAACGCATCTGATTCACTCATTACAGCAATAGGTGCAAATGACTATACCCCACAGATGCTCTATAACGGAACTGTCGATGATGTGAAGGTATTCAAGCGCGTATTATCTGCTGAGCAGGTGCTTGCGCTTTATGAGAACAGGACTGACCTTCTTGTCCGTCAGGAGACCTCTGCAGGGGATGTGTGGAAGGCTTGCGTGACACCTCATGATGGTGTTGAGGCCGGTGTCGAGAACTGCAGCAATACATTGACTGTCAGGGCCTTTGCTTATGATAGCGTGCTGCTGAACTCAACCTTCGGCACGAACCTGACCACTGAGAACCTTACTGTGTACTGGAATGTCAGCGGTGCTTCTGGGACTGTCATCAACATCACCAACTGGTATGTGAACGGGACGTCGATTGCTGTACTCAACATGCCATTTGAGGCTACGGGTGGCAATGAGAGCAGCTGGGCGAAGGATTATAGTGATAATAGTAATCATGCGTATTTCATTAACGCTACTTGGAGCTCAACTGGTGGCTATGATGGCAATGGTGCTTATAATTTCACCGAGGGTATTGTTGAAGTGGAAGACAGTCAAGAACTGAACATCACCGGAGAGCTTACAATTTCTGCATGGGTTAAACTGGATGTATATGGTTCACAAAAAAAGATTGTCGGTAAACAAGATGATGTAGCAGGGGGGTACAAGTTATCATTCCACGACAATTGGAAGTTCGAGATAGAAATAAGAGAGTCTGATAATACACCTTGTTTAAATCGTCTTGCTACTGGTGGCACAGTTATTCAGTCAGGACAATGGTATCATGTGGTTGGAGTCTACAGTGATTCAGAAGATAGGCTTACCACATATGTTAACGGAGAGTTTGATAGGGAAAACTCCACTTCCTGCGTACTTGCACCATCCGCAAGTAATTTGTTCATTGGCCGGGAACCGTTCGGTTCATGGCCTGCGTCTTTCACCGGTGTCATAGATGACGTTAAAGTGTACAATAGGTCACTGTCTGCTGAGCAGATACTCCTACTCTACCAGAACAGGACAGACATGATACACTTCAATGAGACTGAGGTCGGTGATGTGTGGCAGGCGTGCGTGACTCCTAATGATGGTACAGAGGATGGTGCGGAGAACTGCAGCAATACGTTGAGTGTGACTGAATTACTCAATGAGCTGCCAGTCGCAAGCATAACCGAGCTGAACTCTACTTATGGTACTAATTATAGCAATGAGAACCTGACTGTGTACTGGACGGTATCTGATGGTGATGGGGATGATGTGTACAATGTCACTAACTGGTACCTGAACGGGACATCGGTCATGGTGCTGAACATGCCGTTCGAGGCTCATGATGTGAATGCTTCTGATGAGAGTGTCTGGGCGCGTGACTATTCTAACTACTCCAATAATGCCACAACTGCAGGTGATCCGGTGTGGAGCGGAAGCTCTGGTTTTGATGGAAAGGGAGCTTATGGATTTGATGGTGATGACCACCTGTGGATATCTGACAGCCCAAGTGTGAATCCGTCTGTGATAACTCTTGAAGCCTGGGTGTATGCTAACGAGTCCGGCACCGAGACTGTCATCTCAAAGGGCGGCAGTGCAGTGAGCAGGATAGACTATGAGGTGAGGATTGTTGCAGGCCAGCCTTGGTTCGGTTACTATAACGGAACAGCATGGAACACCGTTGATTCAGATACTCCTGTCACAGGATGGAACCACATCGTGGCGACGCATGACGGAAGCTACCAGAAGCTCTATGTCAATGGCGTTCTTAAGAACTCTACATACATGCCATATCCTCTGCCAGATTCTGATAGCTATCTGTACATAGGTGTGTATGCTTGGGACGGTGCTTCTAATCCTTTCAATGGATTCATAGATGCGGTCCGGATATGGAACAGGTCGCTTTCCGCAGAGCAGATACAGGTGCTGTACCAGAACAGGACAGATATTCTACACGCCAATGAGACATCTGTCGGTGATGTGTGGATGGCTTGTGTTGTGCCTAATGATGGCACTGAGGATGGATTGGAGAACTGCAGCAATACATTGAGTGTGACTGAATTCGAGAATACATTACCTGTTGCCTCGGATGTCGTGTTGAACTCTACTTATGGGACTAATTATAGCACAGAGAACTTGACTGTGTACTGGAATGTGTCTGATGGTGACGGGGATGATGTGTACAATGTCACTAACTGGTACCTGAACGGGACTTCTATCATGGTGCTGAACATGCCGTTCGAGGCTACTGGTGGGAATGAGAGTGACTGGACTAAGGATTATTCTGGCTTCAATCATCACGGAAGCATGACTGGAAGCAATAATGCTACATGGTACTCTGATAGTGGTCATGGCGGATTTGGAGCTTATTATTTCGATGGAATTGATGATCATATGGATCTCGGAACCAGTACCTCACTTCAGCCAGCTAACATAACTGTATCTTTCTGGGTGATGCGCAATGATAGCTGGGACAATATCGATAACTTGGTCATGTATGCCAAGGCTGATGCGGTATGGAATTCAAATGGGTGGTATCTCTCTATTGAAGACCTTGGAAATGAGAATGAGGCAGTTGCGATGGTTGTTGATGGTTCAAGCGGCTTCAGAGTTATCCAGGATCCTAATGCGTTCTACCCACTCAATGAATGGGTTCATATTGCAGTAACCTTCAACAGTGGGACAGACGAGAAAGTGATATATAAGAACGGGGTCTCGCAATCGCTAGACACATTCGGAACACCATCATCGATAACCGCGACAGGAGATGAAAAATACATCGGATTCAATTCCCCTGGATATCCCCTCCAAAATAATTTCAAAGGTTTCATGGATGATCTAAGGGTGTACAACAGGTCGCTTACTCTTGAGCAGATACAGCTCCTCTATCAGAACAGGACTGATATGATATCATTCAATGAGACTGAGATTGGCGATGTATGGCAGGCATGCGTGACTCCGAATGACGGGGTTGAGGATGGGGTCGAGAACTGCAGCAAT
>JBHPEY010000020.1:0-30874 GCA_042576705.1 Nanobdellota archaeon
CTCAGTATCAAGCAACTGAAATCTTCCAAAGAGATCTTTCTCTTCTTGGCTGACCTGTTTTCCTGATGCCATGTCCAGCAGTTTATCAAGGCCTCTCAATATGTTTACAACACGATGCTCAACCCGCGCGATTTCCGTACCTAAATAAGGATGGCTTACCATCTGACATGCATGGTATCTAATATTTGGATTTTCTTCAGGTATGCCTGCGTCTACCCAAAGATATTGATTATCTAAAAAAAGAGGGTTTTCTGTATCTTTATGAAAGTTATATGAAACAGTTGGTGAATTGAGAAAACTTATTCCGTGTGGCAAATGTAGAATTTGACCGCTTGCTGCTCCAATCAATCCGGAATGCTCTTTCATTCTTTGAGCTAGTGATCGAGGAATCTCTATGACCGCTTTCGCTTTAAAATATCTATTCATAAAAGGGGCCCGCATAAATGCCCACGTGCTCTGATCCGTGTTAAATAGATCTGTGGTGCTCAATTTAACATAACCAATAATCCCGTATTTATTCAGATATAATTCAGAAATCCTTCCTATCTGATAGCAATCAACCCCAATAATGCCTCCGCCATATTCTTTTCGTAGTTTCTTCGAGTCACCATAAACACGAGGGTTTAACATACTATCCCGTTTTTCAGCAAGATCCCTGTCAACAGTTACAATAGATTCAATAGATCTGGAAGGATCGAAAACAACTAATCCATTACCTTCTTCATTTTCGTCAGGGAGATCAAATGACGGTCTTGCTCCTTCTTTGACAAAAGAGTCCATTCTTGCATCAAATTTTTCAAGAGCTACTGCAAGTCTTTCCTCGAGTTCCTTCATCTTTCTTGGAAGTTCTACTTGTCGAACAGCCCTGTACTCTGCTTCATCAGACCACATCGGGATCCAAAGATAATTTTGTTTCAGAGAGGCAAGTGGGAATTCAGGTACTGCCAAAAGGCTTTCAACAGCATCACTATAAAAAGGCCGGTCAAACACTTGAAAGACCTCTTCATTAAGCAGACCTAATAATGCAGGAATCCTCTTTATTGCAGATGTTATTTTTTCGGGCATCTGTACAATTGCAGTAAGATTTGTTGTTACTTTATCAATTCTGTCAGGTGGAAATTGCTCATTCAAAGACTCAACGAACCGATGGAGGCGATGTAGCAGATTAGGGTTAAGCGGTCCTACTCCCAGTCTTACAGAGCCAAGAACCCCATACCTATTTCGTAATAATTTAGATATGGTTGCTCTTTTAATATATCCGCTTACGACCAGCGGGTTGTCATCCCGCGTTCTAAGAGTATACTTCCCATCCCGATCTTTATATGTATCTCCATCAGGAAAATGAACACCATCATAACCTTCAACAAAAACAGTTTCTTCAGCAGTACTTTCCAAACTTTTTTGCCATTTAGCTAATTCTCTGGGACTCTCTTGTCTTACAAGAGCAACAAGAGGGAGCAATTTTCTTTCCAGGGCTTCTTCTCTGGTCCTTCCTTTCCTGGTCCTCTCAGGTCCCGTTCGAAGATGAAATTCTCTAAATATATTGGGTAAAAGGTCTGGATTAATATGAACAAGATTTCTATTGTGATAAAAAAGATATTCCTTCATTTTGCCATTGAACTCATTCATCTTCTCGTTCACCTTCCTCTTAGCTGCCTGTTATATTCAAAGACTGACTCTTCCAACACCATGTCTGCGAGACTGTAGCTGAAGCCGGGGCGTTCCTTACATGTCAACCTATCGTTTCGTGGTATGACTTTATACCTCGCGACACTGGTAGTATCAATTGATATTTTTCCGTTCTGTCCCAGCACTAGACTGATCTCATCAAATTCAGGTTCACTCCTTGAATAATTCTTGAAATCATATATCCTACTGCTGGATGGAGAATACCTCACACTAGATCTCATTGCGCAGTTTCCGTCTGAAAGGGAGATACCTTCGTCTTGATATCTCTTGACAGTATCACTGAACTCTCTCTTAAGTAAAGATACGTTATGTTGGATTATCTCACTTACCTTATCGACCAATCCCATCTTCTCGTCCACCTCGTTCAGGCTTCGCGTATCAATGGGCTGTGCTTTGCCCTGTACTCTTGTGATTTCCTCAAAGACTTCTCTATCGGCCTTGGATCAAAACTCTGCACGTACGAAGCGTCCTCACCTTCTGGAGGTGGTGTCATCTTTGCTTCGAATATCCTGTTCGTGGTCTGAGTGCGCAGGTCATAAAGATCGGTCTTCATTGAATTGAGAGGCATATGTGCTTCTCTGCGGAAGATCCTGTAAAGCAGACTCTCATTCTTTTTCATCACACCTCTTTCGATCTGGTCGTAAAGTTCTCCTCGTGCTCTGTCTTCCTGATTAATCGCCTTCACGTACTCCAGCATTTTCCGCTCTGTGTCGTTAAGAGGGAAATCATCAATGCAGGCTGTCGCCAGTATCGCTCCTTGCCTGCCCCTGACTGCGATGCTCTGGACGGATCCTCGTATAGGGCCCAACCGGACTGTCGAGCCGAACTCGTGCACGACATCAAGCCTGTCAGGATCTGTCTGTGCGACGTGCTTTATGAGAGCATACATCGGGAACTCCCTGTCTATCTCGCTCTGAGGCTCAGGGGGGTTGATGCCGTTCGCTTCCAAAGAATACCATGAATACAATGTCTGAAGTGAGCCTGATACCCTCATCGACGGGGTGAGTGACAGGTTCTCTATCGTGACAGAATCCCCGTCATAATGGATGCTGTGGACCTTTCCACGTGTGGGGTATTTGTTCTTCACCCAGTCCTTATTTACAAAAGCGCTCAGCACCTGTTCAAGCCCTGGCGGTGCGTCAGGGATGAGCTGCACGAACTCATTCACCCTGCTGTTGTTCACTTTCCTGTCACCTTCTTTGGGATTGTAATCTCCAAAGATCTGTTCTACATCACGCGGACCGTGTCTTATGACCTGTGGTTCGCCCTTTGGCCGTTCTTTGAGGCCTTCTATCTGTAGTGTATCTTGTTCATGATCTTCCATTTTTTCATACCTCCCAATTCTCTATTGCCCAACGGATCGATTCAGGGCTGTCTGTTTCGTATAATATCCGGGAACCCTTGTGATGGGTATACCTTTCAGAAGCTTTGATGTTCTTGCCCACCCGTACGACCTTGCGGACATCGTATGGCTTTGTGGTTATGTTGAATGTGGGGTCTCGTTGGTATCCTGCGGGCATGCAACGGTTGCTTACAGAGACGACAGGCGTGCCCATCCTGACCGGCTTCTGTCCTACATAATCACTTAGTTCTTGTTTTCTTGACATCTTCTCATTCACCTCATGTGATATTTTAAAAATTCTTATCTATAGGTTTATGGGATTCAAAGGGCTTGCTGGATGCGCGGGATTTGCAGGACTCAACAGAATATTATCGTCCAGGGGTATTGCTGACCTGTCAAACCATACACAATTACAATCATCGTAATTTTTCTGGGCATATTCCTTTGCCATTTCCCGAGGCATCCTGACAATCAATGTATCGCCTTCCATCATGCATCCGTATTCGTCACCACCTACCTTTATCTTAACAGGTGTGTCATGACTCGGTTCCAAGCCACAGCTTGGCGCGGACCCAGATGCATTCTTGTGGAAAACACTGTACTGACGGAAATTCATGCTATCTGATCCGGTGACGCAGGAATAGATCTGCTTCTTTGCTCTAACGTCTGCAGAGCAACTCACAATCTGTTGTCCGCAATAACCCACTCCACATATCATGGTTGCCAGTACCAGAGCATTTACGGTTTTTTTCAGGTGTTTCGATATCTTCCTGATTGTTCCGGTTTTTTCTTGGGTCCTGCCTTCAAGGTCTTTGTATGATTTTTTCACTCTCTCTTCACCTTTTGTGATGTTATGCGAAATACTACTTCTTAGTGGTTCTTAGGGTTTATAATAAGGTTTTTAGTGGAATCTGCCTGAAAACAATAAATTTATATACTGAATTATGTTTATTTTGGATATGGCTGGGTTAGACCTCAAGGACAGGAAGATACTGTATGAGCTGGATATAGACGCGCGGCAGAGTGATAGCAGGATCGCTAAGAAGGTCGGGCTGTCTCGGGATGCTGTGGCCTATCGGATAAACCGGATGACAGAAGAGGGGTACATCAAGGGATTTATCACGCACATCAATACTGTCAAGCTTGGATACACCTGGCACGCTGTGCTTTTCCGGTTCCATAACATCGCGTACGACAAGGAAGATGAGATGTATGACTGGCTCGTGAGGAAGACGAACTGGGTCGCGCATGTGGAGAGCTCTTGGGATGTGGGTATCGGAGTGATAGCCAAAGACGCCCAGGAGTACAACAAGGTAATATCAGAATTCTTTGACATGTACAACTCACAGATAAAAGACTACCAGCTTGACATCATGGTCAATGACTGGATATGCACTCGGGATTTCTTGATTGAAAAGAAGCAGAGGACACGCAAACCATTGCTTCTTGGGTTCGAGCAGGGCAAGACGCAGAAGGTCGAGAAGATAGACAAGATAGATTTTAAGATCCTGAAAGCGATACTCTCCGACGCGCGCAAGAAGACTACTGAGATAGCGAGGGAGACAGGACTGACCGAGATGATAGTCAGCTACAGGATGAAAGGGATGAAAGAGCGAGGCATCATCCTCGGCTACAGGACATTCCTTAGCATGAGCAAGCTCGGCAGGGCGCTCTTCAAGGTGACGTTCAAGCTGGTCGACTACTCTGTAGAGGACAGGAAGCGGTTCTTCAATTACCTGATACACCACCCGCTCGTGGACAGGGTGACAGAATTCATCCCTCGCTCTGAGATAGAGGTGAAAATGGCAGTGCTCAAGGTTTCAGAGTTGTATGAAGAGATAGCTAAGATACGGGATAGGTTCAATAGGATAATCGGTGACTATGAGATGCTGCACTTTGTCGAGGAGTTCAAGAATGTGCAATTACCGCTTAAGTATCTTGAGAATAAGAAATTGAAAAAAGAATAAATGATTACCTTGCTGCAAGCTTGATGTCTTCTTCCTGGACTGTCTTCCTGCCTGCGTGCTTGGCAATGCGTGAAGCCTGGGTGCCGATCTCCTCTGAGATCTCCCTCAGGATATCTGAGAATGCTACCTTTGCTTCCTCGGAGACTCGCTGGCCGCCTGCGTTCTTGAGGATACGTTCACTTATTGCGAGCGGGATTATGTGTTCTCTTGTTTTTGGCATGATATTAACCTCCTTGATTATGATATGTTTACTTTTAAATGAAGGTGGGTCTTAGTATTTAATATTTACGGTTTTTTCGTGGAATGGGGGGGTTTTAGGGCTTAGAATTGGGTATTTTTGGGTTTTAGGGCTTTGTGGGGGTTGTGTGGTGGTATTAACCTTAGTTGGGGAGAATCTGTTTATAGATTATATAGAAAGCTTTAAATGCGCTCAAAACATGATATACTATAGGAGGTGTATAGCCATGTATGACCTAAGAGTGGCTGCCAACCTCTATAGAGTAGAAAGAGCGTACCGAAGACCGAAGCTGGAACGACGGACTCAGGCCTGCAAGCTTGAGGAAACAGATGCCATGTGGGGGCGAGAGAGTTTCTTAAGACAAGAGCGCTACAACTAGAGGTGGTTGCTGAATAGAGGCAATTTGAGGGTATCTAGCGTAAGCTTTGTGCTTTTTCTTCTGTCTATATCGACAAAACATTTATAAAGAGTAGTTGGTTGGGTTCTTCTGTTGTATTGTAATTGATTACTGATAAAAGGGGTGGATAAGACATCGGTCTAAAGGAATTATTGGCTCATTTTCTTGCAAGTCCTCATTTTCTTATATGGCGCAGGCTGGTTGCTGTCGCCCTGATAATAGTGGCTACTTTCATCGCTGCCAATCTTGTGAACAGGGTCATGAAGAACGCGTTCCGGAAGATCATGCAGCGCAAGAAGGAGCATCCTGAACTGCATACAGATACAACCAAGTTTGTCGTGTTGCGGCGGGTCATACAGGTGTTGATCTATCTTGTGGGCTTTGCTGCGATCGTCTATGCGATTCCTGAGTTCCGTGCACTGTCTTACTCTATACTCGCAGGAGCTGGAGTCGCTGCAGTGATAGTGGGCTTTGCTGCGCAGAAGGCGTTCGCCAATATCATGTCCGGTGTTTTTCTGGCAGTGTCTGAGCCCATCCGTGTCGGTGACAGGGTGACTGTGAATGATCATTATGGCGTGATAGAGGACATCACGCTGCGGCATACTGTGATAAAGACGTGGGACAACAATCACGTGATAATACCTAATTCCATCATGAATGAGGTAGAGATAACAAACCACAGCATACTTGATGAGAAGATAATACAGACGATGGACATCGGGATAAGCTATGATTCTGATGTTGATGTGGCAAAGAAGATCATCATCGAGGAGGTGCGGAAGCATCCTGATTTTGTTACGCAGTATGACCCTACCGGTTATGTGAAGAGGGAGACCAATGTCTCTGTGCGGTTGATGGAGTATGGTGATTTTGCGATCAAATTGCGTGCTTACTTCTGGGTGCATGACAAGCTTTCAGGGTTCATCACAGAGAAGCAATTGCTTGAGTCTATCAAGAATCGGTTTGATGAAGAGGGTGTGGAGATACCGTTCCCTTATCGTACTATCGTGTATAAGAAGGATCTTGATGCTAAGAGGTGTGCTGTGAAGAGATCGCGTGCTGTGAAGAGAGTGGTGAAGAAAAAGGTATCTCGGAAAAGGGGTTCTGTCAAGAAGAGATGAGTTCTTTTGCTGCTTTCTGTAATTCTATTTGGGCAGGTGCGTGCGTAGGAGAAATGATATACAGGAGAAGGCTTTTCCCGCGGCAAGCGCGGCAAACCTTCAGGCAGAGCCTGAAGCTACGGCCAATCTAGATAGTCAAAGAGTTTGTAGAGGCCTGGTTCGTGGTTGTGGTGGGTCTTGGCTTGGCCTGGTTCGTGGTTGGGATTGCCTTATTTCTGTTAAAAAACGCTTCTAAACATTTAAATACAATCATGGCTTAAAAATTCCTGGTGATACTATGGATGGATGGGGTTTACTATGGCTTATAGCGCTTATATTCATATTAGGCGTGTTTCCGCTCTACATAATCGTCAAGCTGCTTGGTGGGCGCGTGTCTATGTTTCGTGCGCTGCTGATCAAGGTCGCTGCGGTGATAATTACTCTTCTGTTATCAATGGCATTTGGCCTGGTGGGTCCGCTGATAGTCGCTATTGTGTTGATACTCTTATACCGCCTGGCATTTGACATGGGAATCATAAGGAGTTTCATCGCCTGGCTGTTGGAGGGTGTCGTGCTCGCTGCACTGATATTCACTCTGGGTGCTCTGGGCATTGTAGCAGTCAAGTGGCATGGGATAACAGCTGCATTCCAGCACCTTGCAACATACCTGTAGAAACTGAAAATATTTTTTTATCTTATTCTTGTTCAGTAATCCCTGAATATCTTGTGCAGTTCCCTGGCGTTGGTGACCTTGCTCAGGTCGTGCTTCTCTTTTGATATGAAGAATGGTGCTGTCATGTTGCCACCTATGCCGCCGTGGGCGCCCACGTGGTCTGTGAAACTCACCATGAGTCCGTCTACGTAGTTGCCGAACAGTACAAGGTCTCCCACGTTCTTGAGCTTGCTGTAGTCTCTCAGCTGTCTGAGCAGGATATCTTCATTGCCGTACTGCTTCAGGAAGTTCCTGCCTTCGCGCTTTATGCCTTTTGGCTTGATTGTGATTGTTCCACCCTTGCCTATGAGTAGGATGTCATCCTTCTTCTTCACCATGATTATCCCTATGCCTCTGTTCTTTATGAGCTTGTCTATGAGCTTCGGGTACTTGCGGTCTATCTCTCTCTTGTCCATGCGCTCCTTCGACACGCTGAAGTACACTCCTGCCATGCAGCATGAGTCAAGGACATAGATACGCTCGTTCCTGTCCCAGATAAAGCGGTACTTCCTCGGCTTCAGCATCTTTATTACGCCTCTTGCGAATGAATTGCCGATCCATCTCAATGGACTGGAGACATACTTCAGGAAGTCCATCATCTTCCGCATCATCATGCCTATCATCGTCAGGCGGCCCTCGAATGCGCTGGAGAGCTGGAATGATTCCACCCTTGCGCACTTCTCTATGAACTGGGCAAGTGTCATCCTGTTCAGGCTCTTGAATGTCATGGCGTCGACCATGCCGTGGTCTGAGATGACATAGATGTCGTAGTCGTCTTTCGCCTTCCTGCAGATCCTTCTTATGCGGCGGTCTGTGGCTCTTAGCATGAAGTAAGCTGCAGCGGAGTTAGGGCCCCTGAGGTGCGCGACATCGTCGTAGTTGATGAAGTTCACGTAGATCTTCGGCAGGTCACGCTTGATGTCTGTTATCACTCCGAGGATTACGAGCTCTGTGCCGATCGCGTTCATCAGTATCCTCTTGAAGGGGATCCAGAACCCGAATATGGCTCGCTTCGGCCTGAACAGCTTTATGAAAGGGTAGGTGATGAGTTCGCCTAACTCTATGAGCAGCTCTGTTGTCGAGTAGTAGAGTACGCGAAGGACTGACCTTGGGTATAACAGGAGGAAGAGCCACAGCTCCCATTCCTTGATGCGTTTCAAGCGCTTCTTCTTTGTCATGGTGCTCATCGTGACAATGGAATGCGCTGCTCCGCCTGACCAATGGTTTGCATAGGATGCGCCGCCTTCCAGGATGCCTTTCTTCTTTGAGAAGTGCTTCTCTTCCATGTACCTGACATGGGTGGGATTGCCGAAACTTATCTGTTTGCGGTTCTTCTTGTCGACAAAACGGAATGCGGGTATCATGCTGTTATCGCCGTACATGATGCCTGCCTGGACATGCGGGGTTCCGCTTGGCACACCGCAGTTCCACTTCTGGAAATTGTATCCTTGTTTTTTTATGAGGCTGTGCAGGAACTTGCAGGAGCCTTTTGCGAAGAATTTCTCGAGGATCTCGTGCGAGAGGGAATCTATCTGGATGATTATGAACTTCTTTTTTGCTTTCTTGCCTTTCTTCAGGCCGAGGCGTTTCCTGACTGACTCGTAGCGCTTGTCTGTGAGCTGGTCATACGGGTTATCGCTTTTTTTCATGTTTTATCTTGCCTGTCTGCCAGTCTCTTAGGATTATCCTTGCTGCTGCATTGGAGTCAGGCAGTCCGCCTTTCCTGAGCTTGTTTAGCTTGATTGCGATTGCTTCCAGTGTGTCCTGGGGGTCTTTGTTGTGCTTTACTTTGTAGAACCTCTCCAGGATGTCTGGCATTGATTCTATGAGTCCGAGTACAGAGCTTTCCGGGTCTTTTAGGTTTGTGAATGTCTTCGCGGCTATCAGTGCATGCTTTTTTTCGTCTTTTTCCTTGTAGGGAAACACTCCTGGAGTGTCAACCAGGTACATGCGCTTTGAGACTCTGATGAGCTGGAGTCCTTTTGTGTAGCCTGATATCGGAGCAGTGGGTGCTGCGGATCTGCCTTTTAGCGCGTTGATTATTGAGGATTTTCCTGTGTTGGGGTAGCCTAATACGCCTACCTTGAACTTGTCTTTTGGGGCTAGTTTTAGAATGGCTTTTCTTAGGAGCGTGGTGCCAAGGTGTTCTGTTGCTGACATGAATACGCAGGGTCTTAGCTCTTTCTTTACTTTGTCCAGCTTTGATTTCTCTACCAGGTCGCATTTGTTGATCACGTAGATCAGGGGTTTTCCTGAATGCTTTACCTTGTCTTCTATCTCCTGGTTGCGGGTCTCATCGATCATGCGGGAGTCCAGCACTTCCAGTAGGATATCTGCTTCTCTGATGACTTTGTTGACTACGACCCAAAAGTTTGGCATGTTTAGATTTAGTGTGGAGGGCTTTTTAAAGGTTTTGTGGTGCTGATAGGCCCGCCCCCGCATTGAACGCCTATTGGGCCCGCCCCCTATCGAATCACTGGTTCGATTGGGATTGAAAGAATCAGATCCTGAAGACTTTCTTCACTGTTGCTGTCAGCTCTTCTTCTGTTGTGGTCTTCATCATTGTCCTTCTTTTCTGTGCAGCGTCTTTTGCGCCTGTGCAGAACCACATGGCGTGCTGCTTGAGTTCAGAGAATCTCTTTTTGGGTTGTACCTTGTCGTATAGTTCCATGAATTCAAGGATGAGTTTTCCTTTCTGGGTCGTTGTCTGGTCTGGGAGCTTTTTGTTCTGGGTGAGCAGGGCTGCGCAGCGCTTGAAGATGTACGGGTTCCCTAGTGCGCCCCGTCCTATCATCACTCCATCGCAGCCTGTCTTGTCCATCATCTGTTTTGCGTCATCTGCTGCCCAGATGTCGCCATTGCCGATTATTGGAATATTTGCCTTGTCCTTGACCTGTTTTATCGCTTCCCAGTTGGCCTTGCCGCTGTAGCGCTGTTTTGTTGTGCGGCCGTGGACTGCAATCGCTGCTGCACCTGCGTCTTCTATTATCTTTGCTGCGGTGTTCTGGTTTAGATTCTGGGAGTCCCAGCCAATGCGGATTTTCGCTGTGACAGGTTTATTTGTGGCTGCGGCTACTGCGCTTACTATCTTCTCTGTCTGTTCAGGATGCTTTGAGAAATACGCGCCCATCTTTTGGCCAAGGATGTCCTTGTCAGGGCAGCCGAAGTTGATGTCGATTATGTCGCAGTATGGCTCTATGTACTGCAATGATTCAACCATCACTTTTGGGTCTCTGCCTACTATCTGGATCGCTAGCGGGCGCTCCTTTTCTATGAAGTCCAACCAGGCATCCCTGTGACGCTCTGCTTTCACCAGGCCCATCGAGTGTATCATCTGGGAGTAGATGAGAGCTGCGCCGTTCTGGCGGCACATCAGGCGGAATGCAGTGCAGTTCACGCCAAGCATGGGAGCCAGGCAGAGAGGGTTGTCGAGCTTTACTTTGCCTATCTTCAGTGTCATGACAATAAAATCACCCGTTACATTAATAAATGTTGTTGGTGGGGGAGGGTATCATGAGAAAACCGCCTAAGAGCCGGGTCAAGGAGTTCATCGCGCACCCTAGACGGTCGCTGTTCAAGCTGGCAATGCCTATCGTGCTTGCTATGGTTGTCCAGATAATGTATAACATCGTGGACACGGCTTTTGTCGGGCGGTTGGGTGCTGAATCTATCGCTGCGCTCACTTTCGCTTTCCCTGTATTCTTCATGCTGATCGCCATCAGTGGCGGTGTAGGGATAGGTATGGGCTCGCGGATATCCCGCTGCCTTGGAGCGAAACAGAAGAAAGGGGCGGAGAATGCTGCAATGCATGGCATACTCCTTGCTCTGGGGATTTCGCTATCTGTGTTTGTATTGGGACTCGGCTTCATCAGGCCATTGTTCTCCCTGTTCGGGGCCACGGACACAGTGCTTGAGCTTTCCATCGGTTACATGTCTATCATCCTGTTCGGCGTGGTGTTCATGGCACTCTCTTTTGTGATGAACAACTTCTTCTCTTCTCAAGGGGATACAAAGACACCCATGAAGGTGCAGATATCTGCGCTTCTGCTCAACATCGTACTTGATCCTATATTCATCTATGTGCTCGGCTTTGGTGTGCGCGGAGCTGCCATCGCCACTGTGATTGCCATGGCGTTCTCTGTATTGCTGTTCGTGTACTTCATCCGCGTAAAGTCTTATCTCTGTGTCGGGCTGTCGTGCTTCAGATACTCTTGGGGCGTCCTGAAGGACATAATCAAGATAGGGTCATCTGCCATGGTCATGCTGTTGCTGATGGCATTCTCAATAATGGTCATCAACTGGTTCATGGCACAGTTCGGGACAGACTATGTCGCGTCGTTCGGGATCGCTGCCCGGCTGCGGAGCTTTGCGGTGATGCCCATGGTCGCGTTCTCTACAGCGACTTTGACACTTGTCGGGATGTTCTATGGGGCAAAGAGGTATGATCTTGTGAATGAGATGGTGAGGTACAGCATCAAGGTCGCTATCCTGTTCACTTCTGGTGTAGGGGTCGTGTTCTTTGTGATACCTGGTCTGCTGGTCAGGATATTCACGCCAGACGCCACGTTGATAGGATTGGCAGCTTCTTACATGCGTATAGAACTGTTCTCTTATCCGTTCATGGCAGTGAGCATGGTGATTGTCAGGTCGATGCAGGGCATGGGGTTCGGACTGCCGGGTGTTGTTGTGAATTTCCTCAGAATGATAGTGATTGCGCTTCCTTTGGCGTACCTGTTCGTGTTTGTGATGGGTTATGGGTTCCTTTCTATCGCAGTGGCTCTGCTGATTGCTGCTGTCGTGTCTGCAGGTGTGGCGGTCGTGTGGATGGCTCTGAAGTCGAGAAGGTTCAGCTCTTCATAGCAACCAGGTAGGCAATCGCGATCAGGATACCAAGGATGAACATGAGGGTCATCGTGTTCAGGAAATTCAGGAGGTTATCCTGATTCCCTTCAAGGTATGTGAATACAATGCCTATGATGTATGCGAGAAGCATCACCCAGACTGCCTTGTCCAGCCACCATACGTTCTTGTTGTGTTTCATTGTGGTGTGTCTGGAGTGTGTGGTGTATTTATTTGTTTGTGTTACTTTAAAAATAATAGAATAAGATAAAAGAAAAAATTAGATGTTCAGGCTATCTTATACACGATATTTATCGTTGCTGAGACCTTCACGCTCTGGGGTGAGATTTCAGTTGTAGTGCCTCCGGCCTTGCTGTCCATCGCTGCCTCTGCCATCGCGTACATGGGCCTTATGTAATCGTAACCCACATTCGACTCAAAGACCTTGCTGATGCCGGTAATCTTTACGCCGATGCTTTTTGCTATGGACTCTCCTTTGTCTTTTGCGTCTTTTGCAGCAGCTTCCAGTGCTTTGTCGTTTATCTCTGCTTTCAACTCATCGGAAAGCTTGAAGTTGACGCGGTCAAGGCCGTTTGCGCCGGCCAGCACTGCAATGTCCAGTAGGTCTCCTACCTCTGTGACATCATCTGTGGTTACCTTCAGCAGGTGCTGGACCCTGTAGCCGGTCTTTATGTATTCATTCGTGTCCCTGTCCCACTTCTGCTGCGGCCAGAGGTTGTAGTTCGTGGTTTCCATGTCAGCTTTATTCACGCCTGCGTTCTCAAGCGCTGCTTTGACAGTGTTCATCAGCCTTGCATTGGCTTGCTGCGCTGTCTTTGCAGTCGGTTCTTCTGTGGTCACCCTTATGTACACCTCTGCCTCATCAGGATCTGCCTCGAGCTGGTGATAGCCCTGTACAGATATGGTGTCCTTTTCAGCAGCTTCGCCGCTGCCTCCTGTGACAGTGATCTCTGGTGCTGGCGCCTTCATTATTGCGAAGGACATCACTGCGAAGCCCAATATCAGCACAACAATCATACTAAGATGTGCCTTGTCCATTTTATGTTCATTTCCATATGCTTTCATAATCATCACCCTGAATAGTTGATAGGTATCATAAGGAGATTTATATATAAATATATTGGCTAGGCTTTGAAATGGGTTGAAGTGAAGAAATGGTGTTTTAGGGTGGTTTAGGGGGTCTACCTGATGATTAGGAGTAGGTCATCATCTCTA
Organism: Nanobdellota archaeon; assembly: GCA_042576705.1. Lineage (GTDB taxonomy): Archaea > Nanobdellota > Nanobdellia > Woesearchaeales > UBA11576 > JABMQF01. Next base: position 13,521 of record JBHPEY010000020.1, read on the forward strand.
CACCGCAGAGGCAGTTGCCGCCGTACTTGGTGTTGCAGTAGCTGAAACTACCCTCGCAGCCAATCATGATGCCATTGCCCTTGTCGCAGGTGTTCTTCTTCTTTGTGCAGTTCTCGCTAGGCATCATATAACAAGGGACATCTTTCCCTTTGTAGTTGCAGTTGTAGCTGGCAGTGCCTGCTGTTGTGCCGGTTATCTTGTCGCTGCCGATCTTCTTTGTGGGGAAGTCGGTCAGGGAAGAGTCACCGCACTTGCAGTTGCCGTAGGCCATAGAGCAGCGCTGGAATGATTCCTTGCAGGTCACCTTTGATTCAGCGATGTCTCCGCTCATGGTTATTGTCTGGCGTTCGCAGACATACACCCCGGTGTCGCACTCGACCTCTTCTGCGGTGTCTATCTCTGGAGTGGCTGTGTCGTAATCCACACTGTCGCTTGTGCCGCATCTGCAGTTGCTGAATGACTTGTCGCAGTCATCGAAGCGGCCTTTGCAGATTACCTCTGTGCCGTCGTCTTCGCAGTCGTGGTATTCTTCGGTGCAGCTGCTTTCTGTGTTGTCGTATTCATCGTCATCTGCCACTGTGTAGGAATCTGTGTAGGAATCAGGATCGTAATCGCACAGGTTGTCCTCGCAGTATATCTTCCTGCAGCTTGAGTACTTGCCGCAGCATTCGTCATAGTCCAGCGGGCAGTAGATCTGTTTTAGATTGTCGTTCAGGCAGACAGTCACTGCGCATTCCTCTGGTTTTGCTCTGCCAGTGCTCATGAACTTTGAGAGGTCTTCCGGGATCATCTTCTTGATCGCGTTGCTGGTTATGGTGTTTGCAGTGTCCATCTTCTGCTTTATCCTGTTTTCACCTTTCAACCAGCTTGTAATGCGCTGCCATACTGTTTTCTTGCAGTCCTTGTAGACGTCCTTGTCGAAGTCGTCGCAGTCGTATTGATAGTCTTTGTCGCAGTCTGCTTTATTGTTCATGATGAAGTCCTTGTCATTGTCGTATCTTTCGCTGTAGTCGCAGTCTGTGTTTTCTGCTGTTGAGAAGATGCTGAGTAGAAGTAATGATGCTATGAATACCAGTGCTAAGGCCAGCTCTTTTTTCATGTCTAATACCTCTGTTTTTTGCTGTGTTTTTCTGGAAAAAGTTGTGTTTAAATAAGTTGTGGTTGGTTTTTATAGTTTAAAAGGAGGGGGTTGACCAGGAAGTAGGTCTTTGTAAACTGTTGGGTGTGAGCAAGCAGTCAGCGTCGCTGCGCCACGATGTCTGCGTCTAAGACTGTCTGCGTATCTTTTTGGCCGCAGGCCATTTTCTTTACATTGCAACCGTTTGGTTGCAGGGTTGGCTGCGGCTGACGCCTTAGCCAACTATCGTTTCTTTTACCTGAAACGCAAGCGCCTGAAAAGAATTCTACTTCGGCGCCTTTTAGTGAGGGGGTCGCCGATAGCAACACGCATGGCAAATCCGATTATAATGTCTTCACTCGCTTCGCGAGCTTGGCATACGGATTTGCAACTATTCTAGTTTCGCCGTTTCCCACCATATCTCCCTTCCGGTCGAATTCTCAAGCAGAGCTTGAGACACCTCCCTTAAAGGGCGACCCCCTCTGTGGTGGAATGGCGTGAGAATGTGCTGCTTCTTCAAAAGATATCATTCGTACTTGATTTAACGCACGCTCAGCATGAATATATTTTTAAAGGGGTTGTGCTTTATCATCTGTATGAAGCAACGGGTACAGAAGATCATCGCCAGTGCGGGGTATTGCTCTCGGCGGAAGGCAGAGGAGCTTATACAGCAGGGTCGGGTCAAGGTGAACGGCAAGCAGATAGCTATCGGCTCGCGGGCAGACATGTTCAAGGACCTGATTGAGGCCAATGGGAAGAAGCTTGACCAGCCCAGGCGGATGTATCTTGCCTTCAACAAGCCTCCTGACTGCCTTACTACTCTGCATGACCCCAAGGGGAGGAAGACCATCCTTGCTTATCTCAAGCTGCGCGAGCGCGTCATACCTGTGGGGCGCCTTGACTTCAAGACACAGGGCCTGCTGTTCCTCACCAATGACGGCGACTTTGCCAACAGGATCATGCACCCGCGTTACATGGTGAACAAGACCTATATGGTGCTCCTTGATCACAAGTTCAAGAAGGAGGATATTGACGCGTTGAAGAAAGGGGTCGAGCTTGACGACTGTAGCATAGGCCCTGCCAAGGTGCGTTATGCAAGCCCTGCGCATGATGTCATAGAGCTGACCATCCACCAGGGACAGAACAGGGTGGTGCGGAGGATAATGAGGCAGATGGGCTATGGTGTCAAGCGGCTCATAAGGACAAAGATCGGCAATGTCGAGCTGGGCGGCATCGCTGAAGGCAGGCATCGGAAACTTAGTCACGATGAAGTGATGCAGTTCATGAAGTGAATGTGCTTATTCTTCTCCGCAAGTTTATATAATTCTTAAAGAGCTATCTACTATTGTGCAAACCTGTTTTTAATGTGTTCTCAGAAGCTGCTTTTTCCCGACGAGAAATAATTGAGGGAATGAATCACCTCTTTTTTGGTGAGATATCGGAATGCTATGGGGTTAATAATCATTTGGTGCGTATGGAATATAGTTCTGGAAGTATAGTCTATGCGTACGAAAAGGGGTATATAATCGTTTTAAAGCAGAACCCGTTCTTCACCTTGTTGTGAATAAAAGAAAAAGAAACAAAATCATTTAGGGTTCTTCACGCCCTTCTGGCAACCTGCCAGTTTCACATGGCTCCTGACTATCGGCTGGTATGGGCCGAGTACAGGTCTGGCCATCCTGTTGTAGATATCCAGCTCCTGCCTGAAGTTCTCCTCATACTCTTCCTTGTGATCATCCCGCCTTTCCTTCTGTTCTGCATTACGCACCCTCTGCGCGATATTATCGTATGCTTTCAGCACACCCCTGCTGCTGAACAGGTAGGGAACGCCTTTGGTGTTTGCACTCCTGATGATGTACTCTGCCACCAAGGGCTGTGTCGGCAGGATCACCAACCTGTTGGAGTCCTCTTCGAGGCCTAATTTTCTGTGGAAGTCAGGAGGTAGGTAACAGCTGTTTGAGATGACAAGCTTCTCGATGATTCTCTCTTTCAGGGCATCCTTTATCCTTTTTGTCCCTTCATCATCCATGGCAAACTTCGGATGCGCCAGTGCGACATAAGCCCCTATTGCACCAGCTTCGCGGCAGATCCGGGCAGCATCACATATCGTAGCTCCAGATACGGACTCATCATCAAATATTGAAGCGATCACATTCTCGACATCACCTATTATCGCCCCTGATTTTGTCTGGCCATTTTCCTGATGCACGCGGTCCTTGTCTACTATTGCGAGGTCTGCGGAAAAACGGTCGTCCTCTTCGACTGTTGTCGAGTCGAGGATATCCCTGACGAACTTGGCAGAACCCGCGTCAGGACCTACTGATTTTATCTTTGCATCTTCTCCTGCTGTGTTTGAAATGACCTGGATCATCGGGGGCCATAGAGGGACATCCTTGAATTTTGTATTTCCAGGGTCGAAACCAAGTATTGTCGCGGGTGCGTGAGCCGCGAATGTGCTGAATGTGCTTATCCCGTTGGCCAGTATGCACTGCGCCTTCACCTGCAATGTGACTGCCTCGCCCGGCTTGCTTCTCCGCTCCTGTCTTGAACAGCCTAGGTAGGTCTCAAAGACATTCACTGAATTTGCACCCTCATGCAGAGCAGCGTTTGCGAAGTTGAGCATCTCAAAGAGTGTCTCTGTCGTGCGCTTGTGATATCTTGAGACAAAAAATACATCCTTACCTCCTACCTCCTGAAGGATCCTTAAGTATGGGTCACTATCGCTGTGATATCTGCGCTCACTAAGTTCGCCTCGTGTTATATGGAGGATGTTGCAGACATCATCAACATAATCCTCATCATCCTTTCCCGCGAAAACGACCACATTCTCTAATGCTTCTTCTAATGCTTCTGCTCTACTGCTCATCTTATCACCTGCTATGATTAATCAAGATATATAAGAGTCCTAAGATGGGCAGATAAATAGTTTTCGGTAAGATGATTTGTCACTTTATATGGGCGAATTGATTTGTTAAAAAGAAAATAAAAGGATATTGTTGTGGTCGACTATCAGTAAGAAGGCATATACAAAAGCTTTATAAACAACAATTACGGGTATATCAAGAATGGGGGAATACAAGATAGCTACAATAGGTTCGCATTCTGCTTTACAGATACTCAAGGGTGCGAAGGACGAGGGCTTTGAGACCATCGCGATATGTACGCGCGGACGCGAGAAGCTGTACAAGATGTTCGGGGTCGCTGATGAGATAATCCTTCTTGATTCTTATTCAGATTTCTTCAAGATAGAACAAGAGCTGATCGAAAAGAAAGCTATCATAATCCCGCACGGCTCTTTTGTCGCGTACCTTGGCCTGGACAAGATAGAGCAGCTCAAGGTGCCTTACTTCGGCAACAAGGGAATACTCAAATGGGAGTCGGACAGGGACATGGAAAGGAGATGGCTGCTCGCTTCCGGGCTCAAGCTGCCTAAGATATTCAAGACACCGTCTGAGATCGACAGGCCGGTGATCGTCAAGTTCCATGGCGCTCAGGGAGGGGCAGGGTATTTCATCGCTAACAGTCCAGAGGACTTCCGCAGGAAGATACAGAACTATCCTCCTGAGCTTGGCTATGTCATCCAGGAATATGTCATCGGAGTGCCTGTATACGCGCATTATTTCTACTCGTCCCTGACCAAAAAGCTTGAGCTGATGGGCTTTGACCTTCGGTACGAGAGCAATGTGGACAGCCTGGGTCGCATAAGTGCGCGTGACCAGATGGCGATCAACAAGGTGGACCCCAGCTATGTTGTGGTGGGGAATACACCTGTTGTGATACGTGAATCACTCCTGCCACGGTTCATCGAGATGGGTGAAGCTGTTGTGCGGGAGAGCGAGAAGGTCGTCGAGGGAGGACTGTTCGGGCCTTTCTGTCTTGAGAACATCATCACTCCGGAGCTTGACATATTCACGTTTGAGATATCTGCGCGGATTGTCGCAGGGACCAATCCTTACACGAACGGCAGCCCTTATTCATGGCTGTATTATGATGAGCCGATGTCGACAGGAAGGAGGATAGCGCGGGAGATAAAGAATGCAGAGAGGTCCGGCGTGCTGAAGAGGCTGGTGCAATGATATCGCGCGAAGAGGTGAAGGGACTTCTGGATAAGTATGATAATTCTGAGTTGCATATCGGCGTGCTCGGAGGGCACTCTGCGCTGGATGTTGCGCGGGGGGCGAAGAAGCTCGGGTTCAAGACTGTTGTTGTCGTGCGCAAGGACCGGGCAAAGACGTATACTAAATATTACAAGAACCTTTTCGATGAGACCATACTCGTCGATGATTTCAATGATGTGAGCAGCCCTGAGGTTGTTGCGAGGTTGCAGAGTCTGAATACTCTTTTTGTTCATAACAGGTATTTTTGGGTGTATTGCGATTATGATCGGATAGAGAATGACTTCAAGGTGCCGATCTTGGGCACGCGCGACATGGTGCGGCTTGAAGAGAGGGATGTCCCGAAGAACCAGTATTATCTTCTTGAGAAGGCAGGGATACGCCTGCCTAAGATGTTTGCTTCGCCTTCTGAGATAGATCGGTTGGCGATTGTCAAGGTGTCTGAGGCTGCGCGTGGTTATGAACGTGCGTTCTTCTTCTGTCAGGATGCTGAGAGCTATAAGAAAAAGTCTGATGAATTGCTTGCTGAGGGGGGCATCACCAAGGAAGCGCTTGATTCTGCTGTGATTGAGGAGTATATCGTCGGTGCGCAGATCAATTTCAATTACTTTTATAGTCCGCTCACTGATGAGCTTGAGCTCATGGGGACTGATACGCGACGGCAGACCAATCTTGATGGTCTTCTGCGGCTACCTGCTGACATGCAGCTTGAGGTGCTGAAGTATCTCAAGCCGAAGCTTGTCGAGACAGGGCACATGGCAGTGACTACGAAAGAAAGTATACTTGAGAAGGCGTTTGATATCGGGGAGAAGTTTGTCTCTGCGTGCAAGAGGGAGCATCCTATCGGGATAATCGGCGCGTTTGCGCTTCAGGGGGCGGTTGCATCTTATGATGGTCATGAGGATATCGCTATCTTCGACGTGTCTATGAGGATACCCGGCAGTCCGGGGACGATGTTCACGCCGCACACTGCTTATCGTTATGGTGATCCCATCAGCTATGGTGAGAGGATAGCGCTTGAGGTCAAGAAGGCTTTGCAGATGGGAAAGCTGGATGTCATCTGCAGTTGAATTCTGGAAAAATATAAAAATAAAAAAATAAAGGACTACCTGTGCCCTGCGAAGCCCCGTTCTATCTCTGGTGTGCCGGGTATAGGCCTTGTGCAGACGCCTGCGATCTCGTACCTGTTCCAGACCTCTATTGTCTCTGCGTCTTTCTGCGACCCCAATGGATACACTATCGCGCGCATACCTGCTTCTGCAAGAAGTTCCGGCCCATCAGGGAACGGGAAGAACGCATCGCTTGCACCGACGCTGCCTCTTGCCTTGTCTTTTCCACCGCCACCAAAGACCTCGTTGGCGTTGTATATAGCGATCCTTGACGATGCTACACGGCTCATCTGACCTGTACCTATACCGAATGTCTGGTACTGGTCGCCAAGGATGACTGAGTTCGACTTGACTCTTGCGCAGATGCGCCACATGGCGTGGAGTGCCTTGTATTCTTCAGGTGTCGGAGCCCTGTCAGTCACAACCTCCAGGTTCTCGTCTGTCGCAATCCTTGTGTAGAACGGCTGCTGCACAACGAGACCTCCTGTCACAGGGATTATCTCCATATCCATGCTTGCCCTCCTCTCAAGGTCGCCTGTCGCCATCAGCCTGATGTTCTTCTTCTTTGATGTTATGAACTCCTTTGCATCAGGTTCATAGCCGGGGGCGACGATGCACTCTAGCAGCAGGTGTGAGACCGCTTCAGCGAAAGGCATATCCACGCTCCTGTTCACCGCCATAGTGCAGCCGAATATCGAGAGAGGATCAGGCTCCTCAGAGCGCCTGAATGCCTCGACGAGATCGCCGTCGTAGCTCAATCCCACTCCGGATGGTGTCCCGTGCTTGACCGGAACTGCAATAGCGACTTCACCACCATGAAGGTCCATCAGGTCAGACATTATCAGGAAAGCATCGTTCGCGTCGATGACATTAATCGCTGACATTATCTTCTTTCCCTGATATGCCATCTCTGCGTGCCCGATGCTGGCTCCTTCTGAGTCAGGATCCCTGTAGAAAGCTGCGTTCTGGTGGGGGTTCTCACCGTACCGCAGGTCCATGACCTTCTCAAGAGTCCTGCCGCCGAAGGGCATCTCCTCAGGATAATCGCCTGTGTTTGGCTTCAGATAGTTTGACTTGTTTGATTTGAGTTTCCTTGCCTTTGGTTCAGCTTTATCTTCTACACTCATATTTTCACCTCATCCTCTATAGTTCAGCAATGCTGTGTGCACGTCGTTTGCCTGGTCCATCATCATCACTGCCACTGCTACGCGCAGGTCTGGGTTGAGCATCTCACCGACCTCGTGGCAGAGATCATCGACTGTTATTGAGTCGATTGGTATCGACTGGGGAGCGCCTTTGAATGATGGGAGGGGGTTCGCATTCACTCCTGTGTATGTCGTGATGAAGAATGCTTTACCTTCGTCTGTGCCGGCTTCTGGGGATACATCGTATGTCTTCCTGTATGCAGTTCCGTCCTTTCTCCGTTTGATTATGCCAAGCGCCATGGTATTATCTTCTAAATACGAAGTCTGCATTGTTATCCTTCCGCTGATCCTCGGCGTGAAATTCGGGTCGTCAGGCTCGTAGTTCCATTGCCTGGTGCACTCCTCCAGCGAGCCGGCAAAATCAGCTGGCTCATACACTGGGTCAATTCCTGCCAATGTGTTTGCCAGTATGCTGTCAGTCTGCTTTCCGTTGCTCAGGGCAATCACACCTCCGTGCCACATGATGCAGTTGTAGAGCAGAAGGTCTGGATTGCCTTTCGCCAGTGTCTTCTTATCAGTGGGTTCTGTCCATATCTTGCCATTGGCCTGAGCATACCTTCGCGCTTGGCTTGACGGTGAGCGCCCTTGCACAAAAGTCACGCCGAAAACGTCTTTTTCACTTGTGACTCCCACCATCACGCCCCTTCCAGGGTAATCCATCCTTTCAAGCTTGTTCTTTTTCATGATATCTCCTCCTACTCCAGCACCCCAAGCACCTTCAGCGGCTTGTAGATGCGCTCTTCGAGCGGCCGGGTGTCCGGTACGAATGGTTTTCCTGTTATGCGCTGGCAGAGCATGATGTACCTGACTGCGCATTCCACCCTTGCTTCGTCCTCGAGCATCGGGACCTTGCCGCCTTTTTCAGGGTCGTAGCCCTGCGCGATGACTGCATCCCTTGCGAACTGCTTTGAGAGTGATTTTGGGCTTTTGCCTGCCTCGAAGTTGTCCTTGTATGTGGCTTTCTCCCAGAACCTTGATGAGTCCGGGGTGTGGATCTCGTCGATGACCACGACTCTGCCGTCCTGGGTTATGCCGAACTCGTATTTCGTGTCGACCAGGATGAGACCCATGTCTTCTGCAAGAGCCTGCCCGTGGTCGAAAAGCGCGAACGAATGGTTTGTGAGCTGCTCCATGAGCCGCTTCTGCGCAGTCTTGTCACCTGGAAGGACTTCCATGCTCAGGACCTCTTCTGAGGAGACAGATACGTCATGGTCTCCCTGATCCGCTTTAGTGGATGGTGTGAGCAGCCTTACCGGGAGAGGCTGGTCCTGTTTCATCCCGTCCTCAAGAGGGTTGCCGCAGAACACCCTGCTTCCGTTCTTGTATGCTGTCCATATGCTTGTCGATGACGTGCCAGTCAGGTATCCTCGGACTACCATCTCTACCTTGAGAGGTATGCACTGATCTGCGAGGATGATCGTGGATGAAGGCCGTGAAATGATATGGTTCTCTACCTTGTTCTTTGTCTGGTCGAACCACCAATGCGTTATCTCGTCGAGGACCTGACCCTTGAAAGGGATGGTGCCTACCACGCTGTCGAACACGCTGACCCTGTCTGTGGTGACAAGTATGCGTTTCTGCTTTCCATCGGTGCCTGTCATGACAAAGTTTTCCCTTACCTTGCCCTTGTGGTGAGGTACGCCTTTGGCCATCTTTGTTATGTCTACCTTGTCAAGGGTGTCTGCGAGATGTTTCTTTGCGAGCGCTCTTGCTTCGTCTTCTGTAAGGAACTTTTCACCTGCAGTCCCTTTCTCTGTATTTTCTGTCTTTGGATCCTCTGTCTTTGCTTCTGCTGTGGTCACTGTCCCTTGGGTGAAAAGGTCTTCACTTATCCTTATCCTCTCGCCGTACTTGTTGAGTATGCCTTCTTCCTGCTCTTTCTTGTATGTCATGAGCTGCTCCCGCATGGTCGTGTCACTTAGTCCCATGACCCTTGCCACGAAGAGTGTGGCGTTGACTGCGTTGCTGAAGTAGAGCGTGTTCTTTGTCTTGTCAAGCTCTTCTAGTGTGCTGGTGAAGTCAGAGTAGGAATCTTCCTTCGGTGCTATGCACTGCAGCGCGATGGTTGCTGCGTCGTCGCAGGACTTCAGGTAGTAGTTGTCCTCTGCGATGTGCAGGGTGATCTCAGGGAGGTCTTTTGAGACGTCCTTCATGTGGTTGTACTTCATGTCGAAGACACCTGCAGTGCTCTTTGCCTTCTGAAGTTGTTTTGTGTCTTTTTCTGATACTATCGCCACTTTGGGATTGGTTGCGTCGAGTATCTTCTCTGCGATGAGTATTGCCTTGTCCAGGCTCGGATTCTTCTCTGAGTGGACAGGGACACCTGCTACAACTGTGCCTGGCGGGAGGTTGTATACAGCGGTCGCTGCGTCGATGCCTCCGCCGTGGACTCCGCTCGCCAGGGCAGGGACGCCTATGACTGGGAGGGTCGTGGTCTCTGACGAGAAAATGCCTGGCAGTGCAAGGCTTAGGCCTCCGAATAGTATCACCACTACGCGCCTTTCTTCATGGTCTGCGTGCAGCTCTGTCTCAAGAGCGTAGGAGACCACGCGCTTCAGTGTGCGGTGGCAGGAGACAATCACTGGCTGTTGTGTGTGCAGCAGTCCTTTCCTGTCAAGGTAGCTGCTTATGGTGCCGCCGAGCGAATCATAGCTCTTCTCGAATGCCTTCACGTCGCTCGGGGAGCCCATGCCTATTATCACGTATTTTTTCATCACTGTCGAACCTCATCTCTCTTTTCTGGTTGTTTTTCTTCTCTTCTTTTTATCACATCTGCTTCCAGGTCGCTCTTCATCGAAACAGGATGTATGTACATGTTGTCGAAGTAGAGCTCTACTTCACAGCCCTGCGCCCTGAGTCCCTTCACCTGCCTGTACGCGTCAGTGAAAGCGATGTTGAACGGCAGCTCATGGAAATGGGTTATCTGCCGATGGTAACTCTCTTTCTCAGGGTGCGTGCAGTCGACGTGGATATCCAGGTTGCCCTCTGATGGAGCACGGCCGTTTGATCTTTTTGTCTTGATCCTTATCTCATATCTTCCGGGCATAGGACCTTCATGGAGCAATGATTTCAATCCTATCCTGTCCCTGTAGCTTGAGCCGCTCTCGTCAAGAACCTCAAACCCTTCAGGTGTAGTGACCAGGCGGCCTTCTGCGAGCCACTGCAGGCACTCCCTTATCTGCTCGTACTCCTGCTGCAGGCCGCGTTCTTTCAGCGTGTCAGTAGTGTCATCGGCCAGCACCTCCAGGGGTGACTGGGATATTATCGGGCCGGTGTCGAACTCTGCGTTGATGATCTCATGGAATGTCATGCAGTGCCACCTGTTCTTCCTGATCGATTCCTTATCATCTCCAGCGCCCCAGGCATAGCCGTGGATGCCGCGGTACTCCGGAACAGGTGCTGGGTGGGTGTTGAATGTGCGCGTCCCCTGCCTTGATATCTGACTGAGCAGATAATCTGTCAGGACACGCATGAAGCCAAGCGTGACAAGGGCGGCAGGGTTGATCTCCAGCAGACCTGGCTGGTCTTCAGTGCCATGGAGAAGCCTGTGCTCGTGGATTACCCTTGCGGCTAATGCACGTTCATCTCTATTGTATTCTTCTTTTGGAAGATACCTGCGTAGTTTCGGCACTGCCACATCCAGGACAGGGATTTCTCTTTCCCTGGCGCGCTCGACTGCCCTGCAGTCCGGCTTGTCTGTTATGAAAAGGACCGGTTCCACGTCGAGAATCCCTTTATCTATGTTGTCGAGCACTGACTGGAAGCATGTGCCGCTTCCTGATGCAGCGAATGCTGCGCGTAGTTTCTTTTTCATGATCAATCACCTGTCTTTAATGGAATACCCTTCCACCGATATCTTTCCTGAAGTCCTTGCCGTTGAAATGGACGAGCTGCACGCCGTCGTATGCAGAAGCGATTGCGCTCTGAGGGCTGAAGTCAGATACTGCGGTGACTCCGCCGATTCTCCCGCCATTGGTCACGATCTTTCCATCTTCCATCCTTGTGCCTGCGTGGAAGAATGTCAGGTTGTCTTTCCTGTCGAATTCAGGATCCATTGTCAGCTCTTCACCTTTGGAACTGCCTTCTGGGTAGTTCTTGTCGGCAAGCACGACGCAGCATGCGTAATGGTCATTCTTTATGCTGAAAGGGCTCGAATCGAGATCGCCATTGATGCAGTCCATCATCAGGACGAACGGGTCTGTGTCGACAAGAGGGATGATCGTCTGGGTCTCCGGGTCGCCGAACCTGCAGTTATACTCGATGACATATGGCCTGTTGTCCTGGACCATGATCGCTATGTACAGCACTCCCTTGTAGTCCCAGTTCTCTTCCCTTATGCCCTGGAGTGACGGCATGATTATATTCTCTTCAATATCGCTGAGAATCTCGGGCGTGATGAGCCTTGTAGGTGCGTACGCACCCATCCCGCCGGTGTTTGGCCCTTCATCCCCGTCGAACCGTCTCTTATGGTCCTGAGAATGAGGGAACATCTTGTAGGAGGTCCCGTCGGTCAGGATCGTTATCGAGGCCTCTTCGCCTGTCAGCCTCTCCTCAAGAAGGAACTTTGTCCCGGCGATGCCGAACTCCTGCATCTTTTCGAGCCCTTCAAGCGCCTCCTTAGAATCGTCGCAGACATAGACCCCTTTGCCAGAGGCGAGACCGTCTGCCTTTATCACAACAGGCCTGTCCTTTGAGTTTATGAACTCCTTTGCCTGCTGGACGTTTGTCTCGTGGTCATCGCAGTCATAGGCTATGAAGTCCGGGATGGGAATGCAGTAACGCTCTGCGAACTTCCTTGACGTTATCTTGCTGCCTTCGAGGACTGCGCCTGCCTTCGACGGGCCGAGGATGTTGATGCCCTGTCCGGGCAGCCCCTTGTAGTGGAACGTGTCGTAGATGCCTGCGCAGAGAGGCGCTTCAGGTCCCGGGACGACAAGATCAGGTCTGACATCTGTTGCAATACCGATGATCGCTTCGAGATCCTTCAGACTACTTCCCAGGTTAGCGCCTTCCTGTCTTGTCCCTGCGTTGCCTGGGACAGAAAAGACCTCGTGGTCGTAGTTGCGGAACCACCATGCAAGGGCGTGTTCCCTGCCGCCGCTCCCTAAAATCATGACTTTTGCCATCTATAATCACCTTTTTTCTTCTTACACCTAGCGAGGCCTGACAACAAGGCTGGCACTAGATCATGCCTGCTAAAGAATTGTCTTTAGGTGTGTTTATCCTGGAAAAGAAATTAACTTCATTATCTCTTTTTTTCAAAAACACTTGCTCCACACCCCGGATTGATTATGTGTGTGGGTCTGGTTGTCGTATAAATAGTTTTTGTAATCATGAAAGTGGGACGAATTCGCAGAGAGAGTCGTCTTTGTTAGAGAAATAGTCGAGGATTGTCCTGCTGATATCATCCCGGTCATAGTGCTTCTTATCCCCAAACCAGTGATGCAGGTTATTCACTAGGTTCCTTCTTGTCTGGACTATGTTCTTTCCGATATCCTGCGTGTAGAATATGTCTGTAGCTTCCTCTGCAAGCCCGATGACCTGTTTCCATCTCAGCCTTGCAGGGTGTTCGCGCGTCCTTACCTCGAGCTTCTTGACCTTCATGAGCGAGAGTACATATTCTTTCTTGAACATGTTCATTCCTGTGTTCCTGATATATCTCTCAACGCACCTGTATACATTGCGGGTGAACTGACTTGAATGGTAGGTGTTCCTGAGCACGTCTCCTGCGAACTTGCATGCGATGTCACTCTGCATAGTGTCTGGGTAGTTAGATATGGTCAGGTCCAGCTTTGAGTCTATGTACGGTGTCTTCTTCTGCAATACCATGTCAAACATCCTGCCAATGGTCTCACTGATGTATTCTTCCTTTCCCCCGCACCAGCTGGGTGTCTCGCGCATGAGCCAGTCCAGCGTCTTTTCCCTATCCCTGTTTACTTTCTTTCTTTTTCTTTTAGGCATGTCCTCCGTGGTTGTGAAGAACCCTGAGCTGAAGATGAGTTGGTTGTACAGCACCCTTGCCTCTTTAGGGTTCAACACGTCCTTGCTCTCTTCCGTCGCAAGCGCCCTTTTCTCTGCAGGTGTCATGAACTCATGCAGCTCCTCATCGAAATCATCATCAGGCAGTTCAGAATGGACTAAGTCATCGATAGAGCATTCACCTACGCACATCCTGTCCACTTCCTTTGCGATCAAGGAATAAGGTGTCTGTTCATTGAGCTCGTGCTGGGCAGCCCATGTCGCGCTCCTCTTAAGGCCAAGAAGTCTTTTGTTGGCATTAGGTGAATCTAGTTCTCTCTCATCAGCTTCCTTGTCTCCTGCTCCCATCTCACGAAAAAAGAGTCACTAGGGGTTTATATAATTTTTGCGAGATTTCGTGGTTTTTGTCGTCCCTGAAGCAGACGACATGTAGTTTAAATATGACGTGTTTTACATTATTTTTGGAGGGGTCCACATGGAAGATGACATACATACAGTTGACAGGGGTGCTGTAAAGCCTTATTCTGGGAAATACCAGCAGGTGCTGTCAATGGAACGTGATGGGGCGCGTCCATACTATACGCAGGATGTATTGGCGGATTTTCTTGACAGGGATTCTGTGCTTATTGATGTAGGGATGGGTCAGGGAGAGCGGACAATACCGCTTTCGCTGCGCTGCAGAGAGTTCTTTGGTGTAGAGCCCAGCGAGGAGCTGCTCCAGGTCGCTGAGCGGTACAAGAGGACATACGGTGCAATGAACGCGCGTTTTGTCAAGGGGGTTGCGGAGAAACTGCCTTTTCCTGATGGGTATGCGGATGTTGTGAGTTCATTCCTTGCGCCGCATGATGCCAGAGAGGCGTACAGGGTGCTTCGGTCTGGTGGGCAGTATCTTGTGGAGAAGATTGGCGAGAAGGATAAACAGAATCTCAAGGCATTCTTTGGTTCCGATGAACGAGGTTTCCTGCGCGGGTATCTCAGTGAGATGCCTGAGGGGCAGAGGATGCGGAATGTCGAGACTGAGTTGAGGTCGGCAGGGTTCAGGGATTTGAGAGGGATGAGCTGTTTCTTTGATTGTTATTATCCTACGATCGATGCTTTTGTCGCGCTTCTTGAGGGTGTTCCCCATACTGTGCGGGATTTCTCCAGGGAGAAGGATGCGCGTGCGCTCCAGTTGATTGAGGAGGCAGGGATGACTGAGAGAGGGATTTGGTGCCGCAAGCATGAGTTTGTTCTGATTGGGAAGAAGCCAAGTTAGTGTGAGTTGGAGAGATTTTTTTTGTTTTTGAATTCTTGATTCAGCTTTGGTATTGGTTGCATATGTGGTTATGAAGACAGGAACGGCATTAGCACCAAAGCTGATCTAACTTTCTGTAGTATTGGATGGACCAAGCCTGGTGTGGGGATTGGCGGCTTTATCGAATAATATTAGGGCCGCAGCTTAAGGTAAACTCGCAGGTCTGCGAGAGAGTTTGAGGAAACCTCAAACTAAAAGAAACGATATAGAGAAAATGGCCTTCGGCCGGAATTTTAGTCAAACAGTCTTAGAACCTGAGTGCTTGGTTGTAGCGGCCTGGTTCGTGGTTGAGAAATCCCTTACTTCATCAGACCCTTAACTTCTGCGAGGCTATCCACTATCCTGCTCTTGTCCAGTCCGGCTGTCTCGAACTCTTCCTTGCTTGTGCCGCCAGTGAGTACTGCTACGAAGTCTAATCCTGCGCGCTTCGATGCGAGGTAGTCGTCGGTGTGATCTCCTATCGATAGGATATCATCTGGGGTTATGCCTTTGTCTTGCATTGTCTTGAGGACCAGCTTGTAAGCTTTTGGGTTGGGCTTTCTTTCTTCTTTTGTCTCTGGGGAGAATATGTAGTCTATCTTAGGATAGCCTGCCTGGTTCAGGCGGGTGCTGGCCATCTTGACGCGGTTTGTGACAACAACCTGGAATGTGCCTTTCTTGTCCATCTGGTCGAACAGTTCAATGCCTCCATCGGCTGCTATGTATGGCAGTGTCTTGGCAGTCTCCCTGTATTTCGCCAGGATTACCTTTGCCAGGGGTTCGTCTCCTATGTAATCTTTCGGGTCGGGGAATAGGTTGTCGAAGATGTCCTCGAAAGGAAGGTTCTTGGCCTGGACTGCGCGGATCCTGTCGTCAGTCGGGATCGGGAATGTCGTGAACCTGCTGACTGTCTGGGCTGTCTTCTTGAGAAGCCTGAATACGTACTCGTCTGTGGCGACCAGGGTGTTGTCCATGTCGTATATTATCGCCTTGTAGGATCTGGGTGTTGTATCTTCTTTCTTTATCGGTGCTGGCTTTGCAGCAGGTGTGGTTGTTGTTGAGGTGGTCGCTGTTGCTGATGGTTGCGTGGTCGCCGGTCGATCAATCTGTGTTTCCTCTTTTGCTGGTTCTTTTGCAGGTGCCTTGATCGCAGGCTGTCTTGCCATGCTTGTCCATACATCAGGCACCTCTATGGTCTGGTCCCTCTCAGGGCCCACGCTTATCAGTGCGATCTTCACCCCGCCCAGCTCCTCGATGGTCTCAAGATACTTCTTTGCGTTCTCTGGAAGCTCATCCACGCTCTTCGCTTCTGTGATGTCCTCGTTCCATCCTTCGACCTCTACCCATTCACCTGGAACACAGTGCTCAAGGATGCCTGCATCTGCAGGGAAATCCTTTATTATCTTTCCCGGGAAGATCACTTCCCCATTATAGACCCGTCTTGGTCCTGTATACCTGTACGTGTTGCATATCTTCAGCTTCTTCAGCCCTGTCAGGACGTCAAGCTTTGTGATTATTATCTTGTTGCCGTTGATCTTCTCTGTGTGTCTCGTGAGGACTGCATCATGCCAGCCGCAGCGTCTTGGCCTGCCTGTTGTCGAGCCGTACTCGCCGCCTTTCTCCCGCAGGTACTCGCCGTGCTCGTCGGTAAGCTCAGTCGGGAAAGGGCCTCCACCTACCCTTGTGGTGTATGCTTTTATCAGGCTGTAGACCTCGTCCACCCTTGAGATGCCGAGGCCTGTCTTGAGCCCTCCTGCTGAGGGGTTTGATGAGGTGACGAACGGGTATGTGCCGTGGTCTATGTCTAGCAGCAGACCCTGCGCACCCTCTATCAGTATGCGCTTGTTATCTGAGACTGCGTTCCTCAGGATGATGCTCACATCGACGACCTGGTGCTTTATCTTCCTGCCGAGCGAGAAATATATATCTGTCAGGGTCTCAATCAACGAATTAATGTCAGGGTTCTTGCCTAAGGCCTTGATCTTCGTCCGGTATTCGTCGTACAGGCTGTCATCCGGGATGGCATTTATCATGTCCTGTACTATGTCTTCGTGCTCCTCTCCGTATACATACCTGAACATGCTGAACTTCTCCATGATGTTATTGGTCAGTTTCTCCTTGAGGACGTCCTTGTCCAGGAGGTCATTGATCCTCAAGCCTGTGCGGTGCTTCTTGTCGGCGTAGGTCGGGCCTATACCTCGACCTGTAGTCCCTATCTTCTTCTTGTCACTCTTGCTTCTCTCCTGGTACAGGTCATGCATCTTCTGGAGAACTGTGATTACGTGCGCATTTCCTGATATTGCTAGGTTGTTGACAGCATATCCTTTTTCTCTAAGTGTGTGAACTTCTTTGAGCATGACAAAAAGGTCTACCACCATGCCGTTTCCGAGGAGGCACTGCACATCCTCCCAGGTTATCGATGAGGGGATGAGATGGAATATGTGCTTGTTTCCCTTTATGTAGATCGTGTGGCCTGCATTGTTTCCGCCGGTGGCGCGCGCGACCAGGTCGAAACCGCCTGCAGCAAAGTCAACTACCTTGCCCTTGCCTTCATCG
>JBHPEY010000021.1:0-30537 GCA_042576705.1 Nanobdellota archaeon
GCGGACACTCTGCATGCTAGGCCAGCAAAAGTACGCAGACATCATCTTCGGGCAGCCGACAGCTTTTGCAGTGCTTGTCTTGCCAGGATCGCATTTCTCCCCACCCCCTAACTTTCCGTCGCCGCAGACAGGTGCGCCCTGGTGCTGCCTGCTGCAGGTATACTGATCTACAGCATGATCAAGAAGCGGAAGACCATCAAGAAGAAGTGGAAGAACTGGCGTATGAGAGCCGGGAAGAAGAAAGAGTTCAAGGCAATGGAAGGACTGCTGAATTCCCTTGAGGGTAACGAGAAAGAGGTCATAAGGAACTTCAGGGAGCTTTGCGAGGCAGTGCAGAACGAGAAGAAGACATTCGACGATTCAAGGCACATCGTGGACAAGCTGGTCACAGACATCAAGGAGACGATCGGCCAGGAACGGGAGTTCGTCGAGGAGACGCAGATCGGCGAGGATGGCAACATCTCCAAGCACATCGAGAAGCTCAGGGGATACAACGACCCCACAGAGAAGTCGATCGTCAGAAACATCCTCACCGAGGTAGACGCCCAGCTGGCCACGCTCGGAGAGATTCCAGGGGAACTTGAGGACCAGCTCAATGATCTTGAGAACATCGAGGCTCTTTTCGACGAGCACTCTGAGCTGTTGAACACATTCAAGCAGCACAAGCAGCACAGCTTCAAGCAGAAGAATGTCATCAAGAACATGAGGGACCAGATCGATGACAACAAGAAGAGCTTCATTGCGATATCAAAGAGATGTGACGAGATGGTCGTGACGCTGACCACGATGGAGGATGACATAACAGGTATCGTAGGCAAGCATGCTGATTATCATCAGATACTCCGCAACATCAAGGACCTGCGCTTCAATGCCATGAAACTGAACAAGCTGTTCGCCAACAAGATAAACATACTGCATTACCTGGTCACTAGGCTGAAGGAGGTTGAGGAGCTCATACACACCATGCACACAGATGAGGTAACAAACCTCAATATATTCCTGACGCATGCCAAGGACATGATAGACAAAGAGCACTTCGACAGCGCAGTCTACCTTGCCGCGCATTTCATTGAGAGCGCGCGAGAGCTTGAGAAGATGGACGATGCTGTCAAGACACAGCTTAAAGATGGCATTGCAGAAGCAAAAGTCATCATCACCAGTTCACTGCCCAGGGTTTTTGATTCCATGAAGGAAAAGATCCAGGAAGAGCTGAACCAGTACAAGTTCAAGGAAGTGCGGACAATGATCACGAGCATAAAAGACCTGGAGTTTGTGGACAAGGCCCACAATGTAGAGTTCAACAATCTGCTGGTCCCGCATAAGAACAAGATGGAACAGCTAGAGACCCTGTGCAACAGGCTGGAGAACAACCAGGCGATAAGGAAAAGCCTTTACGACACATTAGGCCTCACTCCGCCGCCACAACCATAATCGATAAAGCAAAATGACCTTAGACGAAGATAAAATCAGGGAAAGACTGAAAGAGTTTGAGACAGACTGCGAAGAGGTAAAAGCACTTGCAGCAGAGCTCGGCATGGATAAGGTCACTGCCAATCTGGACTCTAGAATGAACGAGACGAAAGAGGCAGTCCAGGCGACAATAGCAAGACCAAACCTCGAGGAAGCGAATCAGACAGGAGAGAAAGACGCCAAGAAAAAGATAGACGCACTCCTGAAAGAGGCAGAGGAATTCGCAGACAAGGGTGACGAACCCCGCATGATCGATAAGCTGAAGGAGGCAAGACAGGCCGCAGCAACAGATGATCACCCTCTTGATGATGACACAAAGACCAGGTTCCAGAACATCCCCCAGAAGGCAGACCAGATAGTCAGGCAGATGATAGCTGATCTGCTGGAAACGGCAAAAGAATACGGCGGCCAGGGTCATCACGAACTGATGGAAAATAAACTCGAAAAAGCCATGCAGCTGGCCTCGACAAAAGAGGACATGCATGACCCGACCTGGATAAGGGCAGAAGAGATAAGGAAAGAGGTACAAGATTCAATAGAGGCTAAAGCAAAAGCAAAGGAACAGGCCGACAAAAAAACCAGAAAGGAGAACGTGGAAGCGCTGCTCAAGGAAGCTGAAGAGGCTGCAGAAAAGTCAGAGGTGACAAAAACCCACGATAAGCTGATAGAGGCAAAATACGCTGCCGCTGGAGATGCTCTCCTGAGTGAACAGGTCAAGGTACGTGCTGCAGGCATACTGGCAAAGGTTGATGATGAAGAGGAGACTGAAGAAGAATCTGACGCAGAGAAGATGATAGAGACAGAAGCGGGCAGCAGCGCAACAGATGAAAAAGAAAGCGAAGAAGAAAGGGAAAAGAAAGACAATATGTTGGATAGGCTGTTCGGGACCATAGACCAGCATCTCAAAGAGAAAAGACTCAAGGAAGCACGTTCAGAGATAAAGACAGCAGAACAGATTGCTGAAGACCTGGGACAATCAGAGAGCGTCAAGAAAGAGATCGTAAGGCTGCTTAACAAACACAATTACAAATACACAGATATTTTCGACAAATGATAAAAAATGGCTGACCTAAAGACAATCGGAGGCTACGGCGGAGCAGGAACGCTATTCGCGATCATAGCGATAGTGATGTTCTCAAAGGGACTTCCTGTTGCAGGCATCTTCACAATACTCATAGGTGGTTTCCTGATGCTCCTTTTCTGGCAGGTCATCAGCCCGAAGCTGCCTTCAATCATGGAGAGGTTGGGAAAGAGACCCAAGGCGCCATTGACTGACGAAGAGCGCGCTAAGGAACGTACGCGCATGAAGCAGGAATTCGATAGGATGGTCCAGGAAGCCGAAAAGGCCAAGGCAGCAGGTGAAGAGATAAAGAAGTCCCGCCTCGACGCTGTAAGGGCAGCAGGCGAGGCAGTGAAACAAAAATTCGTCGAGCTGTACAATCGTGCGATAAAGAAAGAGACCATCGGAGAGACGATTGAAGCGATCAAGGACGCGACACCTGACGCAAAGAAGATGCTTCACGATCTTGTGGCCGAGCTTGATGTAAGCAAGAAAGTCATCACCAGGATAGTCAGCTCAATAGAGAAAGAGCATGACACCATAGCAAAGGAATCTGAAAGCAGGAGCAGGAAGAAGAGGAAAAAGAAACTGCATGGTCTCGTGAAGAGGCTGGGAAAGGATATTGCAGGATACCGCAAGGTCATGTTGACCCCTGACACAAAGCAGAAAAAGACGACACTGGAGAATCTTGAGAAGACACTGGAAGACAGCATCAAGGAGGAAGAGATAGAGAGGCAGCAGCTCACAGAGGAGATATCCCAGCTGGAGAACGGCTGTGATTACCTGGCAAGGCTGGGCACAAGGATTACAGAGACCATCGGGATACTTGACACAGCGATATCCGCAGGCCAGGGCGTCAGCTCTGCCAAGAACTATGAGGAGATGAAGAAAAAGCTTAACAGGATCAAGACTGCTATCGACAAGAGGCTCTCACCAGAGCTTGAGAAGAGACGAAAGGTAACAAGGCTTGTATCAGACAGGGTAGGGAATCTTCTCGACCTGATAAGCGGCGTGAAACGCTCTGAACTCGTCACCACAAGGCTGGAGATGCAGGGTCTTGCAGCTGATGCAGCAGCAGAGGCAGACAACGCCAGCAGGAATATCGCCGAGCTCAATGAAGATATCGTCAGGATAGCGGCAAAACGGGATGAGCACAAGCAGGAGGCAGACACATTGCACGCGCAGCTTGGTGACGTGAGCAGAATCGTGAACAGCTGGAGGACAGATCTCAACGAGGCAAGACAGAAGGCAAAGACTGACCCTGAGTTCCAGAAAGAGTTTGACCACGTGCTGAGCAATAATATAGAACAGCAGAGCGGACTTGTCACAAAGCTCGTTGCTACCGCGAGTTCTGAGATGGACAATGCATCATCATCAAAGCTCCTCGAGAGGAAGACAAAGGAACAACTCATAGAATCAGAACGCAAGCTTGAAGAGATGACCAAAGAGAAAGAGAGCCTTGAAGAAGGGCTCAAGTCTGCCGATGATGAGATAGGATCGCTTAAAGAAGAGATTGTAGCGAAGCTGAAACAGGTAAAAGAAGAGGAGCAGAAGAGACAGCAGGCATCTGAAGAGGCGATCAGGCAGGAGCATGATAAGAGGATATCAGAGCTGCAGGCAGACATTACCGACGCCAGGCAACAGATATCTGCCGCTGAAGCAGCAAAGGTGCAGATGAACAATCAGCTAGGGTCATTATGGGACCAGCTGGAAGAGTCAGAAAGACTCGTCAACGAGATCAAGCCAAAGGTGACTGAAGCAGAGACAAGAGCAGATACCGCAGGCAAGGAAGCAGAATCATTGAGAGCGATGGTCAAGCAGGTGATCGAAGAATGGGACGAACAGGTCGCTGAACAGCATAAGAGGATCGAAGAGCTGGAGAGCGAAGAGAGGAGGCTCCGCACAGAGAACGCGCAGAAAGCAGAGGAAGTGAGGAGGTTCCAGACACACGTGGATGAAGCAGAACACCTCACCACTGAATCACAGCAGAGGCTTGAGGAAGCATGGCGCGGAGACAGGGACAGCTTCATGGGACAGTTCAATGCAGCGCAGGAAGAGCGGAAGAACGCCAATGAGCAGCTTGAGAAGATGACCCAGGAACATGCTGCGCTGGCAGATGCGCTTGCTGAAAAGACAAGGTTGTCTGAAGGACAGAAGCGGATAATCGCGGATCTCAAGTTCCAGCTCGAGACAGATGTCGCAGCTGCAAGGCTCGTCGCTGAGCAGATGAAAGCAGCAAAGGAAAGGCTCGAGGAGAACGTCACCAATCTCAGACAGGATCTTACTGAGATGGAAGATAAGAAGAGCAAGCTTGAGGTAAGCCAGGTAGAAGAGAAGGAGTCTATAGAAATAGGGATAATAAATAGCCTGAACGAGACCATTAAAGATCTCGAGGTCGAGATAACAGACCGCACAGATGAACGTGACAGCATGATGAAGAGGGCGCAGGATGAAGAGGAGCGCGCCAGGAGAGCTGAACAGGAGCTGGAGGATATCACCCACAGGCTTGAAGATGCTGAGCGGGAGCACAGGAACGACCTGGAAGAGCAGAACAGGATAACCCAACAGCTCGACATCAAGGTCACAAGGATCCAGGGGGAGAAAGACGCCCTTGAGGGAAGGATCAGGGAACTGCAGCGGGTGATGGCTGAGAAAGAGACAAGAATAAAGGAACTCACAGGCAGGATAAACGACAAGGATGAGGCGATCATGCTCGCGTTCACAGAAAGGCAGGATGTAGTCTCTGCCAAAAAAGCAGCCGAAGAAAGAGTACGGGCTACAACAGAAGAGATTGGGCTGGTGAAGCAGCAGGCAGCAGATGCAACGCAGCTGGCAGATGCCCTGGCAAAGCACGAGACCGCGCTCGCCAGACTGAAACAGCAGATGCACGCAGAGAAGACCGCGCTTGAGAGACAGAAGGAGTCATTGTTCCTGGAGACAAGCGCGTTGAAGACAGATATTGAATTGCGCGACAAGGATATGAAGACACTCTCCGACAATATCAACATACTTTACCCAGAGATACGAAAGCTTAGGCAGGAGAACAAGCAGCTTGCGTTGGCAATGAAAGACGTGCCAAGCCTGAAGGCTTACGCAGTAAGCCTGGAAGCACAGGTCGCTGACAAGGAGAAAGAGCTCCAGGATGCGAAAGAGAGCCTGACCGCCACGACAGCATTATACCACGACATGCGAGAGAGAATGGATAAGACAGGTCCGAAAATCCTGCAGCTCCAGGCAAGGATCCAGGAGCTTGAAGCAGAACAGGCAAAGGAGCCGCCAGTACCGAGCCTGCTGGAATACTTCGAGGAGTTGAGGGAAAAGATGCTCGAAGGAGAACAGCAGGTCAATTTTGATGCCAAGAACAATCAGCTCGACAAGGCAATCATGCTATGCAATAAGATGCTCAATAATCTCAATGAACAGCTCAAGGCAGGCATCCGGTTCGAGCAGACACAAAAAGCATGGATTGCAGGCTTCCAGGAGCACATACAAAAACGCTTGGAAGAACTTAAGAAAGGGGTCTACACAGAGACCTCTGTGACAAAGATCCACGAGATAACAAGACCGAAGATAATCGCGATCGGAGACTCCCACGGAGACAGGGACAGGATGAAGAATGTCCTGTTCCAGGCAGGCATCATCGAAGACAAGGATGACAATAATCCCAGATGGATAGCTCACGAGAGTATAAAAGTGATCCTGTTGGGTGACTATGTCGACAGGGGCCATGAGACATTCGAGCTGCTTGATTTCATCCAGAGACTGAAGACCGCTGCAGGGGATAACCTTATCCTCCTGATAGGAAACCACGAGGCGATGCTCCTGGGCTCGTTCGACTGGTCTGGTTATGACAGGAAACCCGGGCTGGAACCCGCGAAGCCCGGCAGATTGAGGAGGATCTTCATGCGATCGACAGCAGAACAGAAGATACTGGAACAGGCATTGCTGCAGGCTGCCAAAGAAGACCCGCTCGCGAACCAGCAGCTGTTGGCATACAGGCTGAAGAGAGACGAGTTCTACAGAGAGATCATGTCTGGACTCGAGGAACACGGAATAACAAAAGAAGTGATGGCCAAAGAGCTTAGAAAAAAGAAGTTCGTGATCCATGAATTCGACATATTGAAGCATCTGCTTCTTTATCTTCTTTTCTGTGGACAGATGCCATGGGTCGACACCCTGTTACAGAAGAAGGACAGGGAGTTCATCAGGCTATGGCTGCGGCTGGACCTGCTCAAGATGAGCTGGTTATCAAATGATCACAAGAGTGTCTGCAAACAGCTGAACATGAGTTGGGACGATATCATTCCTGACTCGCGGGACCTGATCTACAGGGATTACAAGGGCAAGAAGGTCATAGAGTACCTGAAGTGGTTAAGGGAGAACCTCACGATCTCCTATCACGATTCCGATACAAACATCCTTTTCGTGCACGCAGGCATACCATACAGGATAGACATTGATGGACTGCCTGCAGAATCAAGACCAGGTCTTGAGACCGCCAACTTCGGAGCAGTCAGGAATATTGTCAAAGACGGTTACATATATGGCAATGACCTGAATAAGGTGTTCACAGACATACAGCACGCGTTAAAGAACCGTGAGATGGAGCTTTGGATGTCATTCTCAGAGCAGTCTCCTTTGTTTGCCTGCAACCCCAACGACAGGAAGCTTGAGTGGAACCTGCTGCATGATTTCAACGAGGACATGGTCACCACATGGTTCAGATACAGTGCTGTTGTGTTCGGCCATTCCCAGCACAAGTCAATCGAAGAGCTGAAAGTCAATGATTACAAGGATAGGGTCCGGCGGGTCTACAACATCGACTTCGGCATGTCCCGCGCATATGACCACCGCTGCCCAGACCATGGCGGCTGGCTGACAGTCAATGATGATGGGACCATAACAGTGAATGTTGTTGACAAGGATGACAAGGTGCATCGATACGGCTACAATTTCAGGGAGCGACAGGAAGAGAAGACAACATGAACCGGCAGGAATCAGGAATCATTTAAAAATAATATATAAATGAAAACAAAACCATTATAAAAAGGAAATACGATGTTAAACAGCAGAAAAGAGGCATTTCATGAATAAGAGACAGTTTTTCGCACTGTTTTTATTAGTTGTACTTTTAGCTACGCTTATCAGCGGCTGCGCTGGCGTGAGCCGTCTGAACAGCTTCTTTGAGAACGATGAGTACAAGCAGCATTCCAAGATAATCGATTTCGGCCTCTTCTTCGTGATATTCTTTGCATTGGGCTTCCTTGGCTTCTCCCAGGTATGGGGTAAAGGCTTTGGAAAACCAGGTGAAGGCAAGGGTGCTATAGTAGGGTTATCGCTCGCCCTCTCATTGGCATTATCATTCGCATTGATCACCCAGACACGCTTCTCTATAACAACAATATTCCCTGTCGCAAAGGCTATGTTCTTCCTGGTCATAACATTCCTTCTCGGAGGTCTCATAATCCATTCAAAGGTATTCGGCGAGGGCAAGATGGCAAAGTTCATCGCATTCCTGATCGCCCTGATCGGCACTTATCTCATATTCAGTATCGGCACCCACTTCGTATGCCAGATGCAGGACAATCTTGACGACCCTGCCTGCCAGTCAGATGCATTCACTTTCCTGTCGACATATCTCGGAAGATGGTTCGGCATCGAAGACTGGTCATGGGGCAGCGGCTCGACATGGTCATCAGGTCCTGGCGGCAGCACCGGAGGAGGAAGAGATGGTGGCGGAGGAGGCGGAACCACACCGACACCCACACCGACCCCGACACCCGTAGTGACAGGCCCGACAAAAGGCGGGTGCAGGCTGGACATACTGTTCCAGGTAGACTCGACCAGCATTGCCGGCGGATCTCCGATAGCAGATTATGTCAACAAGGTAAAGGCGATGGGCAAGAGCATCAACATCTATGGCTTTGCGAGCGAGGAATGTGCGAAGTGCTCCAAGAGCCATAACGAGAAGCTTGCGAGAAGCAGAGCCCAGTCGATAGAGAAGATGATACGGATCGTTGACTCTTCTATAGGTACATCCCTCAAGCCAAGAGGTGAGACAAAGATATTCAGCACAAGCCTGCCGCCCAACAGGCGTGTGGTGCTCTCGACAGAACCGCTCTCAGGAGTGAGATTCCTCCCAGCTCCTGGAACAGGATCGCTCTATAACTGCACAGACCAACCCATCCCGCCGGAGGAGAAGGATGAGGAAGGCGGATTCTCCTGGTGGTGGATCATACCTATCCTGTTATTATTGCTGCTCCTGTTGCTCCTGAAGAAAAAGAGGAAGATCAAGAAGAAGACAATACTCGCGATGAAGGACCGCTTCCTGCTCAAGATGGAAGCGATCGAGCACAAGAAGAAAGTAGCATGGTGGGAAATAAACGCTGCTTATCCGAAAACAATGGTAGGCTTAAGTAGTACAGATATCCACAGCAAGGCGCAGGATACAATAGACATGCTCAACAAGGAGCTTGCAGACAAGGGCTGGGTGAGCATAAGGAAGCTGGCATTCAGGTATGCAAAAAACCCAAAGCTCATCGAGAAGGAATCAGTGCCGTTCAGGATAGACATCAGGCATGCAAAGCTGATAGTCAGGCTTCTGCAGGACCTTCAGAGGACGCACGCTCCAAGCAGGCGCAAGTTCATCAAGCATTTCCTGAAGCAATGGGACAAGGCAAAGTTCTACTCAAGGCTCAGGAAGATTGTAGCAAATGATGTGACAAATAACCATCTGTTCACAGAGCTGCACGTGTTCTTCAACCTTCAGGAAGAGCTGCGGAAGTACGTGAATGAATTCGTGGCGCACGAGCAGAAGTTCCTTGAGACAGTGAGGCATTCCTATCATTACACATTCGCAGGCAAGCGCTTTGTAGGGACCCGGATGATAAAGGGCAAGAAAGGATTTCCCTGGGTCCACCTCCCGAGTGAGATGGAAGAGAGACCTGATGAAGAAGAGATCATCGATCCCGCACCGCACACCAAGGGCCTTGTCGACATCACAGAAGAGGTGCGCGACCTCTGCATGGAGCTGAGGACAAAAATAGATGAGATAGTGGCTGAAGAGAAGAATATCCATAACCATCATGATTACACAAAGCTCAGCAAGCATTATGATGAGGAGAAAGAGCTGATAAAGAAGCTGAAGAAAGCCATCGATGACCAGAAGAAGAACATGGTAGAGTTCAGGATCCGCATTGTAAGTCCACATTCCAAGAAGAAATTCACTCCAGATGAACAGCCTGAGTTCGTCGCAGAGGTCACCAACGGCAACCCGCCGTTCAGGTACAAGTGGTTCTGGGGACCTAACTACGAGGTTGAGCTCACACCTACAGAGCAGAACACCAGCAACAATATGATAAGATTCAAGCTTCCCTGGAAGCTGGAAGACATACCGACGAATATGAGAGACAGTTCAGGCAACCCGCTTCCAGCCCTCGCTGACAGGCTGATCTCAGGAGAGAAGGATACATTCAAGGTTGCCATCAAGCTGTATGATGACCAATCAAAACCCAAGTCCACGGATTACGGGCACATCAATGATTACCTGCACGACCATGTCCTGATCGTAGTCTCTGAGAAACTTGGCAAGGTGAAAGGCAGGGTGGTTGTGACAGATTCCACGTGCAATATCCCCATAAAAAAGGCCAAGGTCTGGATCGACCTGCCGGACGGAACAAGGAAGAATGCTGTATGTGATGATAAAGGCGAGTTCACCATAGAGAAAGTGCCTCATAGCATACCTCTGACAGTGTATGCAAGCCAGACAGGCTTTGCAGATGGAAAGCACCTTGACAAGCCTTGCGGCCATCCTGATACTATGTTCACATTGTCTGGCACCAATCCTGTCCAGGACGTCATCATAGGCCTCAAGGCAAAGAAACTGATTGTGGTTGTGCATCCTGCGACAAACCCAAAGCTGCCTCACCCCCCAAACTATGGCGGAACACTACAGGAGATAGCGCCTGATGTCAAGATGATACCCCCATCAAAAGGTGGTATTGTAGCTGTCTCTTTCCCTGACATAAACTTCTACATGAACAAGCTGGAGAAACATCCTGATACGAGCCTCCAGCTCCAGCTGGCAGTGTTCAGGAAGAGAGCAGATGACGCAAGCACTGTGCCTGACCCTACCAAGGATAAACGGCTTGACCCTGACGTCTGGCACCTGAGGATACGTTTCAGCAAGAAAAAGAAAGTGAATAAGATCGTCGGGATCGATCCTGTTGATTTCAAGATGAATGTATCAGCAGGCCCGCTTGAGTTCTTCCCTTTTGTAGACACACCGAAAGCACCTGATGTGCAGCCTGGTGAGTTTTACTACATATTTGCAAGGTTGATACATAAAGGCAAAGAGCTTGATCACAACTGGATAGAGCTGAAGATAAGACCACCCACCACACCCTGACCATCACCATTCATGACTAACAAAAACTTTATATACGCTCATCCCATCAGGACCCATATATAAAAAAGACATGAGGCATCTGATAATTCATTAACAAACCACCCGAGGTGTAAGACATGGAACAGGCCAAATATGACAAACTGAAATTATTGATTGAAAAAGTGATGCACGCTTATCACACAGCAGCTCTCAAAGGTATAACTCCTCATACAACAATAAGAGGTATTGCCACCAGTATCGAGCTTAAATACGCAGAAAAGGAAGAGAAGCGTATAGAAAAAGAACTTGATAATCTAAAAAAGGATATTGAAAAGCATTATGTCACCGCAGCAGAGACTGATGAATACAATATTGCCAAGTATATCCTGAAAATGATCCGAAACATATACAGGTCAATCTTTAACATAATGGTGTTTGAGAAAGTAGAGCTGCTTGAACTGGAACACTTTGTTGAGACTGTATTGCACAGATCAAAACTGCCTGCTATTGTCAAGAAAGATCTGGGAGATAAGATCGTGGCTCTTGCAACAGATTGGCAAAAGAATCTAAGAAGTCTGCAGAACGGTGCTAATGCAGTGTTTGCGAGCGGAAAAGGTCAAAAGACTGTTTCATTGCAATTGACTAAGATGCTCCACACGCAAGGAGCGAGCTATATGAAAAGAAGGCAAGAGATCAACGGAGTTAAAGACGCCCATAGAGATGCAGCCACTGCAGAAGATCTTGGAAGGAAGATCCTGAAGATACACTTCAAGTCCAAAGAAGATGCTGAAACAAAGGTACAAAATTTCTACAGCACATATAAACGTAGCCTTGAAGAATTTGAAAAAGCAGTTAAACTGATCTTCATAGACTGGGAAGAAGCATTCCAATACTTACGGGAAGAGGATGCAACCGTTGAAAAAGCAGCTGCAGAGCATGAGCTCCCTGAGCTAGACAAGAAACAGATGAAAGAGTTGAGACAAGTCATAGTAAATAAGATCAGCGAATCTTTCATCCACAACATAAGAGAAGGCATCAACCAGCTCAACACTATCAAGGGCGATGTTGAGAGTACTGCACAAAAGCTGCAAAAAGCAGCCTAATTTTTTATTCATCTTTTTCTTATTTTATTCCGTAACATTTATAAAGAAACATCCCTTAAACACGCTCATTCATGGTTAATTCATGCTTAAAGAGGTGAATCAAAAAATGATGGAAGCTAAAGACATAATAAGCTTCATTGTGGGTGCCCTTATCTTCGCGCTGGGTCTTCTCCCATTACTTTCAAAATTCAACATAGGCCCGAAATGGTTCAATGTCTGGAGTTTTCTTCCGATAACGATTGTCTCATGGGTGATTGCAGTCGGCGCGCTATATCTGGTAATTGACTCAGTCATTGAGATAACAAACTCAGCATCAATAGGGTTCATCTCGATCATAATAGCATTCGTCTGCCTTGCTATAGGCGTACTGCCTATACTTGCAAGCTTCGGCATCGGCCCTTCATTCTTTTCACTCAGCTTCCTGGGCCCGGTGAGCAAGTTCATTTATGATGTCGTGTTCATCATTGAAGGCTTGTTCCTGATGATCGCTATGGTCGCCATGGAGATGTGAATCTCCTAATCTTTCTTTGATCTTTGGTGATATAATGCCGATACATCTCAACCCGTTCAGGCTTTACAAAGGCAGGGTCTGCCTCAATCATGGACTTCTTGTAGATATCCTCAGGAGCTCGCAGCGATTCTGGGTAGCGTACAAGGATCTTCTTGAGCTGAACGGGAAGAAGGAGAGTGATGTCAAGGAACTGAAGGAAGTCATGAAGAAGATGGGCCTCAAGCCGAATCACAAGGGCAAGATAACGACAAAGAAGAAGCTCAAAGTGTGCGACCGCGTGACAAAGGATTTCGATGTCGGCTTAAGGGAACTCGACAACATGATGAATAACCTGGCAAGGATAATCTTGGATGACGAGACATTCCTGTACAGGGCGGTAAAAGAGCTAAGGGATCTCTATATCAAGTTCAGGCACATCAAGCACCTTCCTGACCACATGCGGCACAAGACTCAGCACGAACTCCATTATCTGATGGAATACATGGAGAAGAAACAGCATCATGCCTGGGTGATATCAAAGGCGCATTCAAGGGGCGCATTCAAGTTCAGGGAAGTGAGCATCCTCTCCGAGCGGAGTCAGCGCAGACGGATAAGGCGGCAGACCCTTGAGCTTGACCATCTGAGGAACCGCATAGAGCCATTGAGAGATAAGATAGAGAACCTGCGCAGCGTGCGCACACATGACGACATCCACAGGCTCCACAATGAGATAACTGAATTGCTTAAGCTGTACCATGAGGAGATCTCAGACCTCTCGCACATAATGCACGAGGCAGACATCCTGATTCGCAGGACAGAGAAGCTCTTCCACCATATCGCGCTCGAGGCAGACCATCTGGAATTCAAGGATCTGAAGAAGAAGGTGAAGAAGTATGATAAGCGCTTCCACCAGCTGATGCGGAAGATAGAATCACAGGCAAGAAGAGAGTGCATAGACCTAAAGAAGATAGTGGGCGGCCTGCCAAAACCAGAAGGTCACAAGGAAAAACTACATCTGGCAAGAGCAGCATAGCAGCAACAGAATTCTACACAACAGATAACTTTTTGATACAAGTACGTACCAGAGTTATCGTCGGGAAGATACCGAAAGAATCAGCAGAAGGAAAGAGAGTAGCAGATAATAGATAATCAAATTTCGACCTAAGGAACTGAATGCGATGCCCTATAAGAACTGCAGAAATTTCCCACACAAACCGCATTTATAAACCTTTTTAACGAAACCTTTTTATTCACCAACCCCACAAACACATATCACAACAACAAAAACAGTGACAACCATGAAGATCTATGATACCATCCCCGAACAGGTAAATCTCGGACCTATTGAATTTCTCAAGTGGCTGGGAGAACCCTCCATAATAACCGCAGGGACTGAAGGGCCTGCAATAGTCATGTCCTGCCTGATCCATGGGAATGAACCATCAGGATTCTATGCGATCCACAACCTTCTGAAAGAGCTATACAAAGAGGACTTCCTGAAAAAGAAGATATACTTCATATTCGTGAACATACGCGCTGCACTACAGGAACCACACTTCACCAAAAGGCACTGCGATGACGAGAGCGACATGAACCGTATCTGGGGCAACCCAGGTGTCAGCGGAAAACAGAACAAAGACGCAGAGGACATCATGGGATTCCTTGAGACAAAAGACCTGAAGCTGGTGCTGGACTTCCACAACACGACAGGTGATAATCCTGTATTCGCGATAACCACAGCGCTCGATGCCAAGAACCTTGGCATGTGCTCATTCTTCTGTATCGTTGTGTTCCACAAGCCAGGCATGAAGACATTCATTGAGTGGTCAAAGAAGATGTGCACAAGCATCTCAGTAGAGTGCGGCAGGAACAACATCGGACAGAGTCACAAGAACGCAGAAGAGGTGCTGATAAAGACCCTGGTGATCGCCGGAGCGATGGATGGAAAAGTAGAGGCAAAGACAAGCCTGAAGCTGGCCTACGACCCGACCCTGGTAGAGACGATCACAGAGGATATAGCATTCTCAGAGATCAACACAGGTGAAGACCTTGTGCTAAGACCCGACCTTGACAAGCTGAACATGATCACGATACCGAAAGGCACCCACATAGGATGGCAGAACAAGGAAGGCAGCATAACACACCCTGTCCTCAGCACCACAGACAAAAAGATCACAACAAACCAGGACTGCACATTCTCCATGATGACCACAGTGGTGGACGTCATCAAGAAGGACACATTAGGCTATGTCGTCAAGACAAAAGAACTGCAGCTCAGCAAGCTATGATCCTGCAGACCCGTATTTATTTCAAAAACATTTATATACCCACCATCCTTATCAAAACATATCAAAAGAGGTGCTATCATGAGAATCGTGCTCAAGAAGAAACCAAAGAATCCTACCATCATCGAGGGCTTCCCGGGCTTCGGCCTTGTCGGGACCATTTCTACTGAATATCTGATAAACGAACTGAAGGCAGAGCTGATAGGCTCGATCCACGCAGAAGAGATTCCACCCATGGTAGCGATCCATGATAACAAAGTGGTCCAGCCGGTCGGGATATATTATGACAAGAAGAACAACCTTGTCTTCCTGCATGTCATGACCAATGTGAAAGGCATCGAGTGGGATGTTGGAGAGCTTGTCATCGAACTGGCAAAGCAGCTTGAAGCAGCAGACATAGTATCGATTGAAGGTGTAGGCACACCATTACCAAGCCGCGAGATCGAGGCGTATTTCTACTCAAACAATGACAAAGGAAAGAAGAAGTTCGAAGGCGCGAAGATAAGCCCGCTGAAGGAAGGCATAATTCTCGGAGTCACATCCACAGTGATCCTGCAGGGCGATGACTACCCTGTCTCATGCATCTTTGTGGAGACCCACTCAAGCCTGCCGGACAGCAAGGCTGCGGCCAAAGCAGTCGAGGTCCTGGACAAATACCTGGGTCTCCAGATAGACTACAAGCCCCTGCTCAAGCAGGCAGAGAAGTTTGAGGGCAAGATCAAGGGCCTGATGGAGAAGAGCGCTGTAGCAACAGACCAGCAGAGGAAGAAGACACTCAGCTACATGGGTTAATTGGTTAATTTTATAAATCATTATTTTTTCTTATCCTGTAATGCAACACAGTTCCAGCTTCAACATAATCGCGAGCATTCTCATCCTGATAGGGATAATCCTGATGCTGGACAATTTCAGCATAATGACAGGCATCCTGTTTCTCTGGCCTGTCATCCCACTGGTGATGGGCATAGGCTTCACGCTTCTTTTCTTCAAGAGCAGGAGACGGGACCTTGTCCTGCTTGGAATAGGCACGTGCGTTGTCCTCAACAGCCTGTTCTTCATCTATCTGAACCTGCAGGGCTGGGCAACCCTGGCATACCTCTGGCCGGTCTTCTTAGCATTGCTCGGCCTGACATTCTTCGCATGCCATTTCTTTGCAAAAACAAGAATCCTTATATATCTTGCAGTGATTTTGATAGCCCTGGGCGTGTCGTTCATACTGATATTCGCCATCTCGACAAAGCTGTGGCCTATCACGCTCATACTCGCCGGAATCAGCTTCATAATAATAAACATATTCAAGATAACATCAAGAAAAGGTCTGTCACATGCCAAGAAAAAATAAGAAAAAGATAGTGTTTGTCGAGCCGAGAGGGACAGATGACAATGTCTTCGCAAAGGCATTGGGTCTTCCATTGATGGGCCCGGTCTATCTGGCGACAATCCTCAAGAAGAAAGGCTACGACGTAAAGGCGATCAATGAGAATCTTCTGGGCAGGGATGTGAACTCATCAGACCTGCACGCCGACATCCTTTGCGTGACTATCCTGACCCTCACTGCAAACCGCGGCTACGAGATAGCACGAAGATTCAAGCTGCAGAACCCGATGGGAAAGGTCATCATCGGCGGGATCCACGCGACCATGATGCCTGAAGAGGCCATCAAGT
Source organism: Nanobdellota archaeon (assembly GCA_042576705.1). Taxonomy (GTDB): domain Archaea; phylum Nanobdellota; class Nanobdellia; order Woesearchaeales; family UBA11576; genus JABMQF01. The sequence continues at coordinate 16,460 of JBHPEY010000021.1, forward strand.
TCGCAGACCATGTCGTCATGGGCGAGGGCGAGAAGGTCATCGTAGACCTCATAGAAGGGAAGTTGACTGACAAGATAATCCAGACAGGACACGTAACACTTGACGATTACCCCGCACCTGATTTCAGCGTCCTTGAGAACAGCCATAAGATGCCTCTGACCCCCTTTATCACGTCGAGAGGCTGCCCTTTTGACTGCACATTCTGCTCTGTGACAGAGATGTTCGGAAAGAAGTACCGCACAGTCTCTATCAACAACACCATGAAGGCATTGAAGAAGATGGACCCTAAGAAGGTGTTCTTCTACGACGACAATTTCGCTGCGATAAAGAGCAGGACATACGAGCTCGTCAAGCGCATCAAGCGTTCCAATCTTGATTTTAAGTGGACTGCGCAGGTCCGCACTGATGTCACCAATGACCCTAAACTTATAGAGAAGATGGCAGACGCAGGCTGCTATAATGTTTATGTAGGATTCGAATCGATAAATCCAAAGACACTCAAAAGCTTCAATAAAGCTCAAGGATTAAGACATATCAAGCAGTCGATAAAGGTCTTCCATGACAACAGCATCGACATCCACGGCATGTTCATCTTCGGTTCTGATGATGATGACAAGAACGTGTTCCGCCAGACATCGCAGTTCTGCAATGACTACGGGATCGATTCCACGCAGTTCGCAATCCTTACTCCGATGCCAGGCACTGTTGTATACAAGGATTTTGAAAGGACTGGCAGGCTTGTCCATAAGGTCTGGGATTATTACGACGGGCTCCATGCAGTGTTCCAGCCAAGGAAAATGACCCCTCTGGAACTGCAGGAAGGCATGGTCGATGCGTTCCAGGATTTCTATTCATACACACGGGCAGTCAATGATGCGTTCAACACATTTGTTGAGTACAACGCGCACGCGATCAGGAGCATATATTCCCAGGTCACCCCGCCTTCATTCTCAAGCGTGAAATTCAAGCTTATGGGCACTGTTATTGTAAGAAAGTGGATAAAGCAGAACCAGGACTATATCAACTTCCTGAGCAGCTTAGACCTCAAGAAAATAGCATCTCAGCACCTCGCAAACCTACAGAAGACTGCCTGAAGACCACATTTTACCACTTTAAAGGGACAACAAAACCGAAACATTTAAATATGAGCCTTATTCTATTACACCTATCTATTACATTAGGGTGGAAAGAGATGCCAGATCTGTTTGATTATTATGAGAGAATAACCATAGGCCACAGTGAAGATGGCAGGGAGATCTATGTCGATTCAACATCAGCCTGTGAGACTGATGGCCTGTTTGACATGCTGCCTGCTGAAGAACCGGTCTACAAGGTCATGGAAGGAGAATCTATAACCTCCGGAAAGAGGCTTACATTTCTTATGCCTGAAGATATGATTGATGAGTGAGGGATGCTAAATGAATATACCGAATCTGAACTTATTTGACAGCTCAAGAAGGCTGAAACGCGCTTTCAGGGCTGTAAAGGTCGATATGGACATCCAGAAGGAGAACCACGATGCTCTCAAGCGCTCTGCGCACGATTGGATCACATTCTTGAACCGGGAGAACCAGGACCTGAAGCTCCGTGTCAAACTGCTCGAGAGAAAGCTGGATATTACAGAGAACGGCCAGGACGACAGCAGGCTGTCAGTCCTTAACCAGATCTGATAATAATGGCCAAAGAGACAAAAAGAGGAGCTGCGCTTGCCACGATAGTGGCTACAGCGCTAGGAATCACAGCAGAAGGCTGCTACATGGACCCGCCATTCGTCTACATAAGGGTCGATGATTCGAGGTTTGCCGAAGGCCCTGTCCAGAGGGTCAGGCAGAGAGAAGTGCTGCCGCCAAGACATTCTGATGTTAAGATGACAAGCGAGGAGTGCCGTGTCTATGCAAAGTCAATCGCGGATTCTATAAGATCAAACCCGAACAGGCGCTTTGTCAGGATATGCACAGAGAACAATCCCAATCTTCCGAGACATATGCAGCACCAGACAACTGAAGTCTCTGAATTCACGATAAGGACAAGACCTAGAAAAGTCCCGTCAGTAGACGTATACGCACTTGACCGCGCGCTTGGCAAGTCAATAAGACAGGGAAAGAGACGCGGAAGGAGCATGTTCCACACGATAGAAGAGGGCGGTATGACAAACGTCACCTACTTTGCGCTCAACAAAGACGGCGCAGATTACCTGATCGCATGTTATTTCTCAAGACCGACAGGAAGCAAGAGACCATTGCAGGGGACCTGTGTTCTCGACGGGAGCGGCAGCAAATTGGACGGCAGGGTAGACGCGATCTACAAAGGCCCGCACAAGAAAGGACGCACAGATATTCCAAAATGCCTGATGAAGAAGAGCAGGCGCGGCAACCTGAAATCATGCATACCTTTCAAGAGCAACAGCAGCAACTATGCCCAGCAGCAGTACAGGAACATAAGCCAGAGAGCGCTGTACTACGCAAGGCGCAGATGATTGGACAATAAGTTATTCACACTTCTTAAAACCATAAAATCCGCTTATTTAAACGGATTTTAGGGTGCCAAAAAATTCTGTTGAACTTTTTGTGCACAATTACGAAATCCTTAAATTCAACCTCTGAATCCTCACTTTTACACATAATGTTGAGGAGAGATGTAAAAAATGGCAGAAGACGAATATCTAAGAATATACAGCTGGGACATCGGTCAGAAACTAGGCAGAAGCCTGATAACTGATGATGACCAAGACATAAATTCAGCAGTCCACGGCGCAAGATGCTACCTGAATGGTGTAGACGAGAATGACATGGCACTGAGGGACTGCCACGAACCCCGCACAGCAGTGCAGGCATACGAGACACTCACTTCCACAGCAGATCAGGAGGTAAAGCCCCTGACAGACGGCGAGGATCTTGATGATTGCATGGCTGAATTCAGGCAGGGCCTGGAGAGTGTGCTTCCATAATTTTCACTCACTTTTTGTTCTTTTTCCCTATTTTCTATTTCCAAGAATTCTGCCAATAACATTTTAGCATAACCACCAGATTAACCCTCACTTTTGCCTTTTTTATTCTGGAATCATCCCAAAAACCACTCATCGGAATCTCACTGTCGGTATTATATCATAACCTACAAAGAGATAATACCAACACCACAGCCAAACAATACAGACACGTATCGAGATTATAACAGTAAAACATTTTCCCGACGATAGACAACAACAATAACCTACAACTGCAGGGAAAAGCCAGTAACAGATAACTCAAGCCAACAAGCAAAGAAAACCCAAGAAATCAAAAATAAACAAAAAAATAAAATCAATAACAAAATAATTTAATCACGAACACTTCGATAAGACTGCATCTCCTCCTGACAATGCACAACAGGATTATAAGGCGCAGGAGCATTCCATCTATTGGTATAGAACCTCTCTGTAGGTTGCCTAAGGACAGATATGCATCCTTCCTGCACAACCTCTGCCTTGCAATACCTCATCGTCCCATAGAGCCCGACATTCTCATAAGCGACACCATCATCAATACCCCCTGGCAGTGCATCAAGCATGAGTTCAAGCCTTATGCCATTATTGAGATCCCCTTTTACAGTAGCTTCCCTTGATCTTGGATGCTCCTTGACATCGAATCTGAGCCTTCGGAAAAGATCGATAACATTGTCATAATCGAGTTTATTCGCTGCTATATTGTTAAGGTGGTCAACTGTCGTACCCACTGCTTCTGTTCTATTCATTTCAACACCTCACATCTCTGTTAAGCTATTTCTGCAAGTTCAGCACCATTTTTCTGAACTTCATAACGCCCGAAAAAGCTGAATTTAGGGGTTACAGAACTTACCTATAAAGAGATGCGGTGAACAACTTCACCACAAAACAAGCAGAAAAAACCCAGAAGAATGCCTATTCAACAGCTAAATCTCCACACTCAAAAAACCCACAATCTCCAATCAGAACAAACAAATATCCCCTCTGTCGCCATCATCCCTGACAACCCCCACAATACCCCCCATCTCGCACTCAATCGATACATCCATACCCAATAACCTGGCTTCCACGAGACAAACCCCCCAAACTAGTTTTGAGGAAATTGTCGGAACCATCCCGAACTCTAAGGCATCATCCCAGAAAGATCAATCAAATTCGACATCATCCCTGAAAGAAGCGATTTCCAAAAAACCCAATATTCGAGATTATACCGAATAAAAAAATAACTAAAAACAAAGAGCAAAACCACCCAAAAAACCCGCAAAAGAACTCGATTCACCGAGACCCAGGACACATTTTTTGAATTTTCTTCTCCCAGAACCAACGTATCCAATTTCTACAAGAAGTTTTAAGCGAAGATAAAAGATTAGTAGCCAAAAAACCGACCAGCAAGCCAAAAACCACGAACACAGATGAGTTTCCACCAAGCACCAGGCCGCTGCAAACTCTTTGACTAAAGTTTTTGGCCGCAGGCCCCTTCCCTTATATCGTTCCTTAACCAGAAACGCAACCCGCCAATTACACTTGACTGACGGGCGCGCCACACAACTCTACTCCGCTTTTGTTACGCTTCGCTTCACAAAAGCTCCGTCCAGCCACGCGAGCAACTGCCTCCGCTAACGCTACAGCAGCAGCTCGCTCACGGGGCACGGACGGTTGTGTGGCGCGCCCTAATCCACCTACTTTAAATACAAAAACCCCCTCAAAACCCCCATGAAACAAAAACAATCCCGCAACTATCTCCTCCTTGGAGCCAGTCTTTTGATCGTAGGTCTACTCGTAGAGTACCTGAGCGAAAAAGTCATCGCATACCCGATGAATACAGTCTACAAGACCCTCCTGATAATGGTCATGATTGCTGTAGGTTACTCATTCGCAGAAGGCGTCATCCACCCATTCGCAAAGAGATCCCTGCAGATCATTCAAAAACCATTCACAAGCATAGCCGGCGCCACAGCAGGTAAGGCCCTATTCTACATAGTGATCTACGCAATCCTGTTCACACTCTATCTCCTGGTATTCACATACAGCATGGATGTAGGCAACATCAACATCCTACAGATAAACTAACCCATCTAAAACCTTTAATCAAAAACAACAAACATTACGGCATCTTCCCGACGACAAAACGATTCTTTCTAAAACTTTATATACCAAAATACCCAAACAAATTAATGGGTAAACCAGACAAGTAGGAAGATTATTCTGGTTCTACCAACAGTAACAACAAAGAAAAGAGGTGATTGACTTCAGAGAATCCAAACTAGTACTACAGAGCCACGAACCAGGCATGAACCCGACTTCTGAGGAGCTTGCGAAGATTATAATGTCCCGCATGGGCCTGGAGCCAAGAAAGTCCGGCGCAACAGACAAGATGTTCCAGATACTCCTGGAACTATACGAGCGTGCCAAACAAGCCCACCGCGAAAAACGCCCGGAATCCGCAGTAATTACCGTCGAGGAGATGGGCGCTTACGCAGGCATAACCCGCCAGACAATGTACGACTACCTGAGAAGATGGCTGGATCTGAGCATGATCATCAAGACCAGCTATATAGTCGACAACAAGGTAGTGATAGGCTACAAGCTGAACGGCAGCACATTAGAAGCAAGCTTTGACAAAGCAAGGCAGCAGATCTCAAACAACCTGGACCTTACCTCCAAGTATATCCAGGAACTACAGCGCAGGATCAAGAACGAGAAGATCTCCCAGACCCAGAAGATCAACAACCTGCCTGAAAACATAGAAGAGACCACCACAGAACCACAAGAAAACCAAGAAACTCTAGTAACTGCTTAAACAATCCAATCTTTTTTTCTTTTATATTCTAGCGCCAGCCACCTTCTACCACCAAAAACAACATAATCCAGACAAAGTTCTAAGTAACACCTACCGGAACCATCCCAACACCATCAAGACAGAATCCCATTTCCCCGACACCTGTCGGAACCACCCAGACACCGACAGCACAACGGGATGATACCAAAAAGAGAAAAGCAAAACCACATAATCCAGCACAGCAAAGTGAGAGAAACAATAAAAAAACCACTCAACATCATCACTACAGACCTACCAAATCATATATCCGCAGGTATGTCCAGCATCTTCCTGGTAAGCTCTGAAAAGTCCAGCATGAATGTCTTTGTCTTATGGAGCAGCACACGTAACACAGCAGGATCCTCAAGAAGATACCCATTCTCCCTGAAAAGCCTGACATACATGTCCTGGAACTCTGTCTGCTCAGAATAATCCCTGAACACCCTGAGCGCCACACCATGGCTGTCTCCCCCGACATCGAACACGATATGAGGACATTTGTTCCTGATAGCATCCGACTCCATCCTCCGCGTCTCCTGTGTCGTGCCCGGCGCATACCTTGTGTGACAGAGTGCCAACAGGTCACAGTCAAGTTTCTTGAGATTAGGTATTATGGTCTTGTGCACAAGACCTGCACCCACCAACTGGCTCTTCGCACTTGCCACAGTAGCTCTTGTTAGCCCAAGTCTACCCGCAAGCTGGGTGGTCGATTCTTCAGGATACCTGACAAGGGCATAGAGTACACCCTTCATGTTCCTCGACAGTGGTTTCTCTGGAAGTGTCATCCTGGCAGATCTTCTGGGAGCTTTCCGGCCCAGCCCGAACAGATGGTTAAGGAAAGGAGCAAAGTTGAACAGGCTATGCGCAGTGCACAGTTCAAAAGGAAGATGGACGCTTGCAGGATGTGCCTTCAGCAGCTTGTTCTGCACCGCCGTATTGACAATAGGGTCAACATTCTTGTGGAACTCCACCACATCCTTTGAAGCAAGCAATGAATAGAACCCAGAATCAGTCGAGTGCACACAGACAATGCCGGGAAACATGAACCTGTCCCTATGCTTGCTCATCTCTTCATACGGCACGCCGAAATCACCATACAGGAATGTCAGCAACCCGCAGCCGAGAGCGCGCAGGTTCGGTATGTTCACGACGCTGTACATCCCCTCCTTCCTGAGCCTGTTCTTCACCGCAGTCACAGTGGATCTTCTCAGCCGCACCTTCTCTGCAATCCCCCTGTCATTAAGTTCAGGATATGCTGTCATCGCATAGAACACGAGCTTCTCCTTGTCTGTCAGCTGGAGCTTGTTCTGCTCGAGGCGTTTCACCTTGATCTCCAGCCTCTTGGAGTATTGCTTGAGTTTTCTCTGGAGCTCCAGAAGCTGGACATTCTGATTCTCTATAAGCTCCAGCCTTTCCTTGGCTTCCTTGTGAAGCCGTTCCTGTTCTGATTCTATTTTTTTCTTCTCACTGATATCCCGCCAGACAGAACGGCTATGGATGATGTTGCCTTGTGCATCGCGCACAGCCGAGACACTCAGTGCGACATCTACCCTGCTACCATCTTTCCGCTGCAGCTGCAGTTCAGCATTGTCTACCTTGCCTGTTTTCACGAATCGGGGGAACACATTCTTTTTTGCGTATCGCGCGCTTTCAGGCGTATATAGATCAAATATCGACCTGCCGATGATCTCCTCTTTTGTGTAGCCGAGTTTTGCCGCGCATGTCTGGTTGCAATTGATTATACTGGCGGTCTTCGCATCCACAGAGACGAACAAGTCAGGAGCATTGTCATAGAGATCCTGGTATCTTTGCTCCGAATCCCTCAGAGCAATTTCCACAACCTTCTGCTCAGTGATATCCCTTATCACTGCAAAACCGCCTGTCACGTTTCCTTCGCAGTTTTTGATGAGTGAACATCTGATTGATACTGGAATCTCTGTCCCGTCCTTCCCGACAATACTGCACTCGCCAGCAGAATATCCTTTGCTGAACACCTCCTTGATGAGGCTTGATACCTTTTCCAGGTCTTTTTTCGGCGTGACATCAACAGGGGTTTTACTCATCAGCTCTTCCTTGCTCCTGTAGCCATACATCTTCACTGCAGCAGCGTTCACATCCAGTGTCTTACCGTTTGGATCAATTATCCATAACGCATCACTCATAGAATTGATAATACCTTTTACGCATACCTTTCCGCTTCTCAGCTCTTCTGAAGAATCTAATATCTTAGGGTCATCAGATGCGCCCATCATATCACCAACAAACACAGAAAGCAATACACTCCCGCACTTAAATAAGTTTGGGTCGTTTTGATAAATCCAGCTTAAAAAAATACCGACACACCGCTAAAACACAATATTTTCAGACCCACAGATAATTTTTTAACAGGTATTTAGCAAAAAGAACAGAGTTTATAACTTAAGTAAAAACAGGATTCCCGGAATAAGACAAAACCCACAGGAGAACCGACAATTCGCTGTAATACATAAAAACAAGAAAAACATTTAAAAACCCTGCTTTCTCAGTACACCCCACAATGGACAGAGCCCTAAGAACATCATTCCTCATGCTCCTGATAGCATTCCTCATACTTTTCGGTGCAGGATCGATAGTCGCCAAGATGAACCATGGCGAAGCAGAAGCCAACCCGATAACAGCAAACACCATAAGCGTGACCAATGACAATATAATCCAGGTCCCGAACTCGCACCAGAAAGCCCCGAACACAGATCAAGGCACGATAGTCATCTGGACAAAGCCGCCTGTAGAGATCTTCAGCCAGTTCTCTGATGCAAGGGATTACATAATATTCTACTCTGCGACAAACATACCCGGCCTCCGCGTAGTATACAACATCAAGGAAAAACATTTCGAAGCAGGAGCCCCATTGATGAGCAGCCCGGAAGTAGACATCTTTGACCAGAAGAACCACCAGATAGTCTACACATTCAAGAAAGACGGACAGCAGTCCATATTCCTGGACGGCGTAAAGGCAGCCACATCTGACTTCAAGCCTATAGACAGCTCAAAGATTGTAGGATTCTCATTCCTTGAGGAGACCGCAGACAAGGTGGACATCGAAGGCATAGAGATAACAGCATACGATCACTCCCTGACACCTGAAGACCTCAACAGATGACACTTCAAAAAATACCATATTCAACAAAGAGAGGCGAAAAGATTGGCAATCATGCAAAAACCCACACCGATTGAGATCGACGCGAAAGAAGTCGAGCAGGACTACATAAAGGGCCATCATTTCAAGCATTTTGAGAGGTCCATGCACAGACACAGCATGCTCGGCCCGCTCATCGTAAGGGACACACTCACCCACAAGGCTATCAAGGGCGTTGCAATCCTGGGATTCGCCGCCTCTGCTGCAGTCCTTCTCTCTCCAGGACCCAACCCGCTCACAGGTTTCTCAGTCGCGACCTTAGCTAACAACAGTCTCTCAAGCTTCTCAGGCATGCTCGCGCTCACGACAGCATCCATCTCCGCAGGCATCCTTGCAGTTGAGTTCATCATAAACAAGACGACCTGGCCTGGCGAGCACCGCCTGCCATCAGATGAAAAAAAGAGAAAGGTCGAGATCATCCTCACGCAGGCAGAGGAGCATATAGAGAAAAGCGACCTCAAAGGCGCACTGCAGGCATACGACAAGATACTTTCCATAGACAAGGAGAACAGCAGGGCCCTGCTCAACAAGGGTTACGTCCTCGACGAGACAGGCAACTACCGCGCTGCACTGGATATCTACAACCAGATGCTCAAGTCAGATCCCTGGAACTCAAAGGTCCTCTACAACAAGGGCATAACCCTGCTCGAATCAAACAGGCGCACTGAGGCGTTCGACTGCTTCTCAAAGGCACTCAAAGTAGACAGCAGCAACATCCCTGCACTAAGAAAGGTCTGCTTCATCCTGTTCTCAAGGAAAGAATATTCAAAAGCCATAAGGTTCTGCAACAAGGCACTGGACATCGACAGGGATAACATAGACATGACAATCATAAAAGGCCTAGCACTCGAGCGCAGCGGGAAGAAGAAGCAAGCACTAGAGCAATACAACACTGCATTGAAGATCGACCCGAAGGATGTCTGGGCATTCAAGTGTAGGTACGAACTTCTGAAGAAGGACAAAAAGAGAAAATGAGACCTATCGTCATCTTCGGTGTCTGCCACACAGCAGCGACAGCGAACGAGACAATAAAAGAACTGAAAAGATTCCCTTTCAGCAAAGACACCCTGGTTTTCATAGAACCTAAAAAACGGATTCTCGAAGGAAAAGAGAGATACGCAGACAGGAACATAAAAAGGTTCTTCAGGCTGCTGCTTGATTTCCTCTTCGAGAAAGAAGCAGAGGTCATCCCTCTCAACCCGACCCGCACCCCCTCCCACGAAGAGCAGTTTCTCCTGAGAAAGATCGCCAAGCAGTTCGCAGAAGAGGAATTCATGGTAGAGCTCATAGCAAGCACCAAGACAGAAAGACAGAAAGTGGTGATAATCGGCGACATCCACGCTGCGAGGATGACCCGCCTACTGAAAGCAAAAGGCATCAAAGTCACTTACAAAAGCATTTCAAAAAAGACCCCTGACGACATTCTGCTCCACAGCTGGAGGCAGGCTCTGCTCGGCAGGACAAAGAGGTTCATAAGCCTGGGTTGGCTCAACAATTTCAAGAAAGACCTGAAACAGAAGCTCGCGCTACCGAAGGATGCTAAGATCCCTGCGATATTCTATGGCGACGAGAAGATGTACCAGAAGTACCTGGCAGAGGCCTACGGGATGATGCAATGCGAAGAGAAGCTCAGCAAGGACAAGACAGTGGAGTGCAGAATATCCGCAATCAAAGAGAGCAGGGACATAAAAGATAAGGCACTTGATAAGATAAGAGCGACTGACAACCCGATGGACCACAGGAGACTGGAAAAGAAGAAAGTGAAGTTATAGACTATCCAAGCACTCTGCCAAACTGACACCAAGCACCCGGCTTCTAAGACTGATTGACTAAAGTTCTTGGCCGCAGGCCATTTCCCCTATATCGTTTCTTTAACCTGAAACGCAACAAACAATAAAAGCGCAAAAAGAATCATTTCCAACTTGATAAATTACTTCTAAGGCTTCCACCGGAGCATCGTGCGCGGGAACGGTATGGAATCCTTTATGTTATCAAGCTTGCACATCCACGCGACAACCCTCTCTGCACCGATGCCGTAACCAGAATGCGGCACCCCACCATACTTGCGGAGGTCAAAATACCACTCGTAATTGGACACGTCCTCACCCTCTGCCTTGAGCCGTTCCTTCATGTCCTCGACATCCATGCTCCTCTCGCTGCCGCCGACAATCTCACCATACGCCTCTGGCGCGAGCATGTCAAAGCACAGTGCCTCATCAGGTTTATCTGCATCGCGCGGCTTGTAGAACGCCATGACCTCGACAGGATAGTGTGTAACCACAATAGGGACATCGAATTCCTCCATGACCTTCTCCTCCTCTATGGTGCGAAGATCCTTGCCGAACGGCACGTCCATCCCTTTCTTTTCCTTCAATATCTTAAGTACCTCACGATACTTTATAGTAGGCCACTCAGAATCAGCGACCTTCTTCAGCTTCTCGACATCCTGGCCAAGGAACTTGAGGTCCTCCTCATGCCTCTCGATGACCTTCTTCAGGCAGTAGCGTATCTCTTCCTTGGCAAGCTCGGATATGTCATGAAGATCCATCCATGCAGCCTCTGCCTCCACCATCCAGAACTCAGACAGGTGCCGTGAAGTCTTTGACTTCTCTGCCCTGAAGGTGGGCGCTGTGCCGTATATCCTCTCAAGCGAGTGCACCGCAGCCTCTGCATAGAGCTGCCATGACTGACTGAGGTATGTGACATCCTTGTAATACTTGACCTCGAACAGCGTGCTTCCACCCTCGCACTGGCTGGGCTGCAGTATGGGCGCGTCGAACCGATACCAGCCCTTGTCGATGAAGAACTGCTCCCTCACCTGGAAATAGGTGCTCCTAACCTTGAGTATAGCAGCCATCCTCCGCGTCCGCAGCGTAAGGTGCCGGTTATCATCCATGAACTCCCTGCTCTGGTCAGCACGGATAGGGAACTTGTCACACTCACCAACGACCGAGAATGATTTCACATGCACCTCAAAACCCGTAGGCGCGCGTTCCTCTTTCTTGATCTCACCAGTAAGAGTGAGCGATGCCTCGACCTGCAGCTTGTCAGCAGTGCCGAACATCTCATCACCGATCACAGCCTTCTCAATCACGCACTGGATAGTATTGGTAGAATCACGTAGTACCACGAACTTCATCTTGTTGGAGCCCCGCTCCCTATGGACCCAGCCGCGGAGAGACACCTCACCACTTCCCTTGTCCATTGCCTGTTGTATTGTCATGTATTCCATTGTAGATGGAAGTCAGGAGGGGGGTGTTTAAAAGGATTTTGCTTTTGGGGTGCCATCACGAACCAGGTCTCTGTCACCACGCACCTGGTCGATGCAAACTGCCTGACTATCGTTTTGGCCGCAGGCCTTCCTTTCTATATCGTTCCTTTACCTTAAGCTGCCGCTCTCAACATCATAACACAAGCGGCAGAATAAATAACTTCATTCTTTGGGACGCAAAATCAAGGCCTGCTCCGGTTTTTCCTTCGCTTCGCTCAGTAAAAACCTCCGTGCGCTGCCAGGCGAAGCGCTTAATGTATTACTCTATAGGGCCGCCGTCCCCGTGAGGGACGTCCCCCCGGCGACCTTTATACTGTTGCTGGAAGACGCTTCGCAAAGGGGGCAGCGGCGGCCTTGACTTTGCTGCATGTGCTGATGGTACTTATGATTACACACATACTTTTTTATACAACAACATCAAACCATCTCCTATCACAATCAATGAGGTGAGATACATGACAGTCAAAACATGGGTATGCAACATATGCGAAGATCCTTACATAGGCGAGGACAGACCAACACACTGCCCGTTCTGCGGAGCACCATCAAAATACATCGTAGACGGAAAAGAATTCAAAGAACCAGCAGTAGGCGAGCTGACAGATTCCGAAAAGAACAACATAATAGCAGCAATCAAGCTAGAGGTAGGCAACGCAAACTTCTATTTCTGCGGAGCAAGGACAGCCCAGACACTAGAGCACAGGAAACGTTTCAAGGCATTAGGCAAGGTAGAAGCAGAACACGCAACCCTGCTAGCCAAGATGATCAAATCTGAAAAACCCACAATAGACCGCAACACAGAAGGCTGCCCCACAGACGACGCCGCACTGGTCAAGGAAGCATTCGACCGGGAAGACAACGCAATAAAAAAATACAGCCAGTTCCTGGAAGAGGCCACAGACAAGAGAGTCAAGCAGGTCTTCGCATCACTGGTAGAGATAGAGACAACTCACCTGGAGCTGGAAAAAGAAGAGATAGAAGGATAAAGAAATTATTTTTTTATTATCTGTATCTCTGTCTGGCTTTCTGCTCGATCCGTTCTATCATATCCTGCAAGTCACATGAGAACTTCTCATCAATGTCCCTACAGGTAATCCATCTGGCCATGCGGGTATATAACCTACCAAGATAACCCTGCCTTTTAGTCAGATTTGGCGGAACATTCCTGCTCATATCCTGACCAGCATACAGATCCTTTGTTTTCTCACATATACTCATTTTTAGACCTCTCAACAGATGATGATGACCAGGTTCCAACACCCCTATTTAAGGCTTTCGCTTTGTTACCACCACCAAGTGACAAATAAAGCCCCCAGATACCTAAAAACAGCCACCTGAAACCAGAGTATCGAACCAGCTGAGCCTCTGACGACAACAATGATGACAGAAACACAATATAAGGCTAATCCAGAGATTTTTTACAGAAAACAAAGAAAAAAAAAGAAAAAGGAGGTGGGGGTGGTATGCATATGCGTTGCCGCATATGCACAGAGGTTAGACATGTAGGAAGTATGGATGAATATCAGTCATCAAAAAATTGCTGCAATAAAGCATTCTGGAACTGCCCTGTAACATCAGGATCCAGCTTTATTATGCTCTCACGCGCCTGCCGGAGCTTGAAATCCTTGTTCATACGGAAGTACACATTCCCGTCCAGGACCTCCCTGTCCACAGGTATTCCCTTGTCCATCAATGCATTGAGCGCATCCTCGACCACCTCAATATCAAGAAGCGCCTTCTGACAGACCTTGTCAGATCTCATAAATTTATCATGTGTGTAAAGCATGAGGAAAACACGCTGCTCATCCTTGGAAAGCTCGACGGAAAACTGCGC